>JAPHUE010000160.1 GCA_026196795.1 Sedimenticola sp. | reverse complement strand
TTGAGATAGCGATAGACCACATCAAACACCACCATTACCCGGGCATGTCCCAAGTGACAGAGATCATAGACCGTCATACCACAGACATACATGCGAACCTTTTCAGGCTCAATCGGAACGAATTCCTGTTTCTGGTTGGTCAGATCATTGTAGATCTTCAACATATCGGCTCCAGCAGATCATTTATAGGGAAACAGCGTTCACAGAATTGCCAAAACGCTGCCTCTCCAAGCGCACTATCCCGCGCATAGTAAACGAAAGCGGGCAACCAAAAAAGTGATAGCGGTAATTCAGGGTTTTTTCTAACGCCACTAACCTTTATGATAATCTGTTTAGGCAATCTCCTTTGATTGATTGCGTCCAATTCTCCCAATTTAGTGAGCATCGAGAATGATTAAACGGCTTTTTTCCTATCTGTTACCGATTCTATTGACTTTTGGCCTTACCGGTCAGGCCCATGCCGAGATGACCCGCGTTCTGATGAAGACCTCGCTGGGTGAAATTGAACTTGAACTGGATGGTGGCAAGGCCCCTGCAACCGTCGCCAATTTTCTTCGCTATGTTGATGAAGGCTTCTATAGCGGTACGGTCTTCCACCGCGTCATCAATGGCTTCATGATCCAGGGTGGCGGGTTCACAGCCGACCTTGATCAGAAACGAGGTCATGCACCTGTTAAAAATGAGGCAAAAAATGGCCTCTCAAACAAACGCGGCTCTATCGCGATGGCCCGTACCAACCAACCCCATTCAGCCACTTCACAGTTTTTTATTAACCACAAAGATAATGACAATCTGGATCACCCCAGTTTTGATGGCTGGGGATATGCTGTATTCGGACGCGTTACGAAAGGCCTAGACATCGTCGACAAAATAGCCGATGTGGCAACGACTAACAGCATGGGTATGCAAAATGTACCCGCCAAAACCGTCACTATTGAAAGCGTCACCCGAATCTCTAACTAAACAACAGGAATCATCACATGATTACTCTCAAGACCAATCACGGCGATATCGTTATCGAACTGGATGAAGAGAAGGCTCCTATCACCAGCGCCAACTTCATCCAGTATGTTAAAGATGGTTTTTATAACGGCACCATCTTCCATCGCGTGATCAACAACTTCATGATTCAGGGCGGCGGATTTGAAGTCGGCATGAAAGAGAAGACCACCCGTGCGCCGATTGAGAATGAGGCAAAAAATGGCCTGAGCAACATGACCGGCTCAATCGCCATGGCCCGGACGATGGATCCCCATTCCGCATCAGCCCAATTTTTCATTAATGTGGCTGACAACAAGTTCCTTGATTATCCCGGTCAGGACGGATGGGGTTATTGTGTATTTGGCAAAGTGACGGAAGGAATGGATATCATCAACAAGATGAAGAATGTTGATACCACCATGCGCGCAGGTCATCAGGATGTTCCTGCTGAAGATCTGATACTTGAAGAGGCCATCATCAACGAATAACTGCGTTAGTGATGAAAGATATACTCATCATCTCCGACCTGCATCTGTCTCGCGGTCGACCAGCCACCATTGACCTGTTTCTCCGCTTCTTAAAGGAACAGGCTCAAAATGCAGGCTATCTCTATATTCTCGGTGACTTATTTGACGCCTGGATCGGAGATGATGACATCACCCCCCCCGTACCCGAGATTATTGAAGGACTGCACCACCTTTCCAAACAGGGATGTGTGTTATCGATAATGCATGGAAACCGGGATTTTCTGCTCGGCGAGGTCTTTGCCAATGCAACTGGCTGTACCCTGATCCCTGATCCATCGGTAGTTGATCTGAACGGCACACCAACCCTGCTAATGCACGGTGATTTGCTCTGCAGTGATGACAAGGAATACCTACAGGCCCGAAAGCTGTTACGCAGTAAAGACTTTATAGCCGATTTCCTCTCGAGATCGATTGCGGAACGGCTGCAGCTGGCCGCCGAATACCGTAAACGCAGTGGTGAAGTTGTCTCTCTTAAATCGGCAGACATAATGGATGTCAATCAACTCACCGTAGCAGACTATATGCAGGAAAACGGCGTACAGCAGCTAATCCATGGCCACACGCATCGGCCCGCATTGCATCAGTTTCTGTTGGACGGGAAAGAAGCGAAACGTTATGTACTGGAAGATTGGCATGAGACGTATGGATCTTATATTCGGGTCAACGGAAAGAACATAAGCCAGGAAACCTTCCGCTAGACTTCAGTTATGAGCAGGCCGTATTTAAATGAATTGGGCCTGCTCAAACCGAATCAATCCTTCAGTTCAGTACAAAGGTAATCTTCAGCGTGGCCTTATATTCGGTCACACTGTTACCACTGACGACCACTTGCTGGTCTTTTACCCAGGCGCCTTTGATATTTTTCAGCGTTTTGCTTGCACGCTTGATTCCCTTGCTGATTGCATCTTCAAAACTTTTATTGGAAGTGACAATAATTTCAGTAACCTTTGCAACAGACATAGCATTTCTCCGTAAATAGACTTTCCCGTGATAAACACACCAAGTTGATTTTTCTACAACAGGGTGAGTACCCAGGCAGAGTAGCGCAGCACAATCATGGAAAGAACAGCTGAGTGGCAAACTGACACAATTGTTCAAAGTTAGGAAAGTCTGATCTAAACCCTAACCACAGTTTAATAAATAGCATGGATAAAACAGGCAGGAAAAAAATAGGCGTTTAGATATTCAGCAAACAGCGGGTTAACCCGCCTTAATAGTGATCTTTCGTTCGGCTTTACCAAGGACCTTCTGAAATCCAATTCTGGTCTGAGCATTGATCACCAAAGGCGCCATGAAATTGGCATTTACGCCCAGCTCATCTCCACCTTTCAGCTTCCCACCTAATTCATTTCGATAGGCAATAACCAGCAGAATCAGATCTTCAACCTGATCGAGAACAAGTAGGGCTTGCTCCTCATCTGTGAGGGTGAATTCGTAATAAATATTAAGGCTCTCAGGAGCAAGGACTGAAAAAGTGAGCCCGGGCTCACCTACCGCCTGCAGGTAACCGACTACCTCCCTGTCGTCCTGGTGAAATAGCTGGAATTCATGCACCTCTTCAAATCCTGGCATCCCATTTGGAAACACAATAGGAGCCTCTGGTGCAGTTACTTCAGGATCAAGAAGATTGCTCTCTATTTTCACATTAACTCCACGACAGGCCAGTTAAACCGAAACAGTGCTAGGCAAACACACCTCGCTTTATGTGCGCCACTGTTGCCGTTCAGGCCATGTTATTTATCTTTGGTCGGATCTTCCAGCCGTTCGAAATCGACATCAATGCCAGGGAGACCCAATGAGTCAGGTTCAGCATCTTCTTCAAGTTCATCAAAAATGGACATGTCGTGGGCTGATTCTGGCACATCCAACTCGTCCAGCTCGATATCCAGGTTCATATCGATATCCAGAGGATCAATCTCCTCAGGCGTATCATCTGCTTGCTGTGGAGGGGAAGAAGGAATGAAGGGTTGCCCTTCAGCCGCCCAGGCAGGGTGTTCTGGAGCCAAATCATGCCCCATATCAACTATTTTTTCCCACAGTTCAGGTGACTGAATCATGAGAACTTGATAGACCTGATCAAGGTAACGACTAAAAGCCTTTTTATCACGCCGGAAGGCATAGATCTCAAGTAGTTTAGCTTTTAATTCAGGACTCTCAGGATTTTGACTCATTGCCTCCTCAACCAGCGTTTCGGCCTGGCTGTATCGGCGATAGGCCAAATAGATGTCGGCTTCCGTCAAAATCGAGGCTATATCGGCATTCGATTCAGTAAGCGTCGTTGTATCTGCGAGAACTTCCTTTGGCGGTACAGCTGGCTTTTTCCGTGGCTCCGAAGGGGTCTCTAATAACTCATCGATCATCGCGTCAGGCTCGGAAGCACCTCGCTCCCCCATAAGGACCTGCTCACTTGATAACTGAAAAAGATCCGGCGCCTCAAAGGCCCCTTCATTTTCTCGCTTGCGGCGACCAAATAGCAGCATGGATGCCAATATCACGATAATGATTCCCATCAGGATCATCCAGTACGACTCCTTCCAATAGGACTCGAGCGGGGTTGAATCACTGATAGTATTATCTGTCACCAGGTTGCCCTGCTGTGAAGCAGCACCTGCCGGCACCGGCATGATACTGCTAGAGAGACCTGACTGGTTTGGTGAAGTTGCAGCCTGATTGGCTCCCACCTGCTCAATCTGTTTTCTGAGCGACTCAAGCTGGGCATCTTTCTCGTCCAATGCGGTTTTCAGTGCCAGCACTTTGGACTCCAGTGCAGCACGCAGCTCAACGATATCCTGGCTGATATCCTGCACAACAGCCAGCTCCTGCTCTGAGTCTTTGATAGCCTCCCTCAGCTTGTCACTCTCTTGCGCTGGATAACCAAGTTCACTCTTGTCACTTAACCGCCAATCCCGATCAGCATCAACCACCCGCAATCTTTGCGCTGATTCTGCTGGAGCATTCTTGACTTCTGATTGGTCCTGTTGAACTGGCGTAGAGGGCTGCTCGGTTGTAACTGATGCTGCTGCAGGCTGATCGCCCTCTATTGCAGCAGGTGTAGATTCTGCAGGGGTCTTCTTGGCTGTTGATGCCTTGGGGGTAGCACGTTGCTGACGCCACTCTGACATCTGTTGCCTGACTTCAGCAAGCGCCTCTCTTTTACCGATGGCACTAATCTCTTCTGACGACGGAACAGTCAGCATCGCGCCTTTCTTAAGCAGATTGATATTGCCATTCTGAAAGGCATCGGGATTCGTCTTTAACAGGGCAACCATGGTCTGATTGCGCGACAGTCCTTTATCCTGCTGCACTTTTCCGGCAATCACCCAGAGCGTTTCACTACTTCTAACAGGCCCATACGTACCGCTGTCCGGCTGCGATGCAGGTGCGACCTCGGTCTGTTTAGTCACCTTGCGAACAGGTGCGGCCTTAACCGGTTGTGCTTTCGGTGGCGTATAAGTCGGCGGATCAAGCAGAAGTGTAAACTCGCGAACCAAGTTACCGCCTGCCCAGCTAACCTCAATCAGAAAATCAAGATAAGGCTCGCGTATAGATTCACGGGTACTGATCTGAATGTAGGGTTGACCCTGTTCAGGTCCCACCACGGAGAAACGCAATTTGGAGAGTAAAAAAGGGCGCTCAATACCCGCACGCCGGAAGACTGCAGCACTGGCCAGCTTGACCCTGATATCTTCTATCTCTGTAGCACTGGCTGAGATCAAGCCAACTCGGGCGTTTAACGGCTCATTAAGTGCCGAGCTGACGCTAATCTTCCCCAGACCCAATGCAAAAGCAGAGGTGGAGAACACCAAGAGTACGAGTATTGGTAGTAACTTTTTAATCATGCTTTTGTTTTGGACAAAACCGAACCCACTTCGCCTTGATCTGTCGATATCCTAACCTGACTATAAATCAGGCAATTTCCCCAGGGCCAATATAAAACAAACAGTTAGCTACGTCACTTAAAACTAAACATAAATTATTTCAACGCAGACAAATGAAACGTAGTCAATCACCGATCCTCCATCAATTTAAGCATATCGGTATAGGTCGCATAGTTGGCATAAGCCAGTACGGGCAGCACAACCAGTAGCAACGGCAAGGCAAATAGAACCGTTAAAAAAGTCAACGTTCCCAACGTGATAGCCCATAAAAACATAATTCGTGGATTACGCGTGACTACTCTGACGCTAAAGGATACGGCATCGACCAATCCTGATTGATTATGAAGTGCAAAGGGTATGGAGAGTACCGTCACACAGAAAATGATGAATGTAAGCACAAAACCCAATATACAGGCAAAAAGCAGAAAGGCCGTTGCATCAGCACGTAGAACCGGATCAGCCTGAAACTGCTCCAGCGAAATAGGTACAAAATCGAAATAGACGCTATAGATAATCAGCGCATCGGTAATCCAGATGAGGTAGATCACCAAAGAGACCAGACCAATGACTAGAATCGAGGCAGGAAATTTTTTAAACGCAGCCCTGATGTCGGAAAATTCCGGCCGCTGCCCGGCATGTAATCGCTCGGCAAAATAGTAATAAACAGTTACAAGGCCAGGTACGACAATGAGAAAGCCACCCGCCATAATGAAATAGACCAGACTAAAGCCACCATCGTGCAGGCCCAATACGGCTATCAGCCCAAACACCAGAAAAAAACCCGCATAGGCCATATTAAGCAATACAGCCTGCCTGAAATCCTGCCAACCCCGGGTTAGCCACTCCCAAACTACGGAGAACATCAGCCTCTCCCTTCTGAATTTTGATCTTTATTTATGCTGGAAAACCAGCACATTACCTTACCCTATTGAAGTAATTCTAGACCTTTATGAGCAAAAACCCAGGTTCCTCACACAAAGGACGCAGGGACTATCCCGTACAGCGTCTATCTGAAGCGGTTGATTAAACGGTTACACCTGCACTTTTTCTAACCGCTTAAACGATAGTTGAACTGCGATCAATCATCGGTTTTATCTTGCTGTTCCTTTGAGAATTTCATACTGAGGTCCGGTAGGTTTACACGACCAATCACATGTAAAACGATACCAACCCCGATAAAAAAGACGATCGCCGAACCAAAACTGGCGACAACCGGATGATCACCTCCAAGTTTAGATTCATAGTAATAAACCCCAACTACGCAACCAATAGCAGCTAGATAGGAGAAGATCGCGATAATAAAGGATATTTTTTGTGCTGTACTAGTTTGCTTCACTTAAACACCTCGAGCAGGAAGCTGAATTAACGCTGAAGAGTACGCTAAACAAGCAAGGTGGGCCAATATAACTCTGCTACAAACTCTATGATTTAACTTGCCAAGATTCAGAAAATTAGTTTATTTTGAACTTTCTATCTAAGCAGAATGCTATCTATATAGCTGAAACTACGCCTATGCCCAATCAGGATCAGATAACGTTAAAAATCTCTACATCTGAGATTGAGCACTATTGCGAAGAGTTGTGCCGTGGATCATCCAATGTGAGCCGCAAACACGCCAGCTTGATTGCCCTGGAAGGCTTCATAACCCGACACTCATCAACAGACACTTTTAGTGGTGCCTTTCACAACATTATCAATACCATTCAGCACTACTCGGAACAAACCCGCGATCAGTTACTCAAAGAGTATGCAGAAGATCTAGCAACAGCATTGTCACAAAAGTCAACAAGGGAACTTGCCAGGATTCATGAATCCATGTCAAGAAACGGCTACGACCTGATTTTGGAGCGAGTGACGAAGCGTTTTTCATCGGCACAGCAACAGGCAACCAAGATTTGGGTTGATGAATGGTGTCAGGATGCTGAAAGCAGAGCTCTCGCGGCGAGTGGCTTTCCAGATGCCTTCAATTTCAAGGACGCGGGAATAGCACTCGATGAATACCGAGCCATGAGCGAACTCAAAAGGAAGCTCAGTCCCTTATGAAGTACCTGACCATACTTTTAGGCCTATTGGCCAGCATCAGCCTGACAGCCGCTTCCGTTCATGGAGGCGAACATGAACAAATTGGAGTCATTGAAGCCACCAACCTCCAAGCAGACGGCCAGAAAGCACAACAGGAAAAAAGAGCGATTATGCTTCTGGTCTCTCAGGAACACTGTGGTTTTTGTGTTCAGATAAAGCAGGAAGTCATCGGCCCGATGATTAAAAGTCGCGCCTACGAAAATCGCTTGATTATTCGTGAGTTACTTCTGGACACAGGGTCAGATGTTATTGATTTCAGGGGTGTACGAAGGGAAAGTCATGATTTCTCATACGACTACAAAGTATCGCTGACCCCTACCCTGCTGTTTCTGGACGCTAACGGAAATGAACTGGTCGAAAAAATGGTCGGCATCCAAACACCAGACATGTTCTATTATTATGTTGATCAATCTGTCCAGGCCGCCATTGGCTCACTGGATAAACAAATAAAGGCAAAGTAGGGTCAGATAGTTAATCAATGAACTCACTTAAATTTATATTACGATTTTTCATATCGGCTTTTATTGTCACAACAACAGGAGCCATTGCCCAAAACGCAAATAATATTGGCTCATTTGAGAGCGGCGGGGCCGCTTGTGTGGTTGCGAAAAAACTGGGGAACTCTCTGGCGATAGAGTGGACTACAGGAGAGCCATCGGTAGCCCAGGCCATAGACAAGGCAAAGCTGGCTTTGAATAAACAGGGCTATGAATATGTATTCCCACAAGCCAACAGCCATAACAACCATGGCTGGATGGTTATCATAAAAACACGTTATCGCACCTATACTGGCCGCGAAAGAATCAGTTATGGTTGCGGCTTTGACAACCAATCACTCGAAGCAGCTGAACAGCGCGCGCTATCCAATCTGCGCAGTTACTCCTGGGGCTGGAAGCCAAACCTGGGTTATGAAATCATTGAAAAAAAGCAGTATTGATCCAGACTGAGCATTTCTACACCAAAGAGGCTAGTATCCAAGGCTTTTTTCATGGCAGACTAACCTCACAAAAGAGAAGCACACTCAGTGCTCACTATATACTCAAGGGAGACTATAACAATGTACAAGACACTTTCCATAACAATACTTGCTGCGATTATTTCACAGCCCGTCATAGCAGCCGATGAAGTTACAGAAGCTCGCGGCCTGATCAAGCAGTTTGGCTCCTCCCTGAAGGGGCAACTGGTCGGCGCAATGAAAGAAGGCGGCCCGGTAAAGGCGATTAAGTTCTGCAATCTCAGGGCACCCGGCATTGCCTCTGACGTAGCAACCAGCTCTGGGTGGGAGGTTGGCAGAACCAGCCTGAAAATTCGCTCCACTGCGAATACGCCAGATGCCTGGGAACTCGCTGTACTCCAAGAGTTTGAAAATAAAAAAGCCGCGGGAGCTGATCCCGCAAAACTCGATCACTCAGAGATTGTTGAACTCAACGGCCAGAAAATGTTCCGCTATATGAAGGCCATCCCTACCGAAAAGGCCTGCCTGAACTGTCATGCTGCCACGCTAAAACCTGAGGTGGAGGCTGAGCTGAAGGCACTCTATCCCGGTGATCAGGCACGAGGTTTCAACGAGGGTGATATCCGCGGCGCATTTACGCTCAGCAAACCACTCTAAAAGATTCCGCCCACTCAAATACACAGGGGCCACAAGGCCCCTGTTGGTCTATTGGGTTTAAAGTTCCCGCAACATTTCCAGTTGGATTATACTTTAGCCAATACTCAGCACTCTCAGCCTTGGGAAGGAAGATTGCTCAATGACGGCTCAAAACTATGATATCTATTTTTCTGGTAACACTGTCGAAGATGCAGATCTGGCAGCAGTTAAAGAAAAAATCGCCCATATTTTCAACGCTAACGAAGAACAGTTGGATTATCTGTTTTCCGGTGCCTCCGTTAAAATCAAGAACAATGTAGACCAGGATACCGCCGTAAAATATCGTGTGGCCTTCAGGGATGCAGGCGCCTTGGTCGAGATCCGCTCTGCCGATCCCATTGATGCTAAAGCGAGTGGAGTAAGCGCTGAAGCCAAGCCAGTTGACTCTGCAGAAGATACTGAGTCCCTTTCGTTACTACCACCCAACACAGGCACTCTCGCTGACTGCGCACCTGTCATTAACCCTGCGCCCATTCCCAATACTGATTACCTATCTCTGGCTAACCCGGGGACTGTACTAGATGGATCGGCAGGGCCTGATCCGCTCACCATTGATACCAGTGAACTGACCCTGGCTCCGGCCAATTCAGGCACACTGGAGGACTGTCAGATCCATAAAGAACCGGCACCCTTACCCGACATCAGCCAGCTCAAGATTGTCGACAACAGTGACTGAGTAATATCATTTAATCAGCAAGAAAAAAGGCCGCCCTTTATTTAAAGGACAGCCTCTGAAACAGCCTAGAAAAAGGCCTTGGATCACAAAGCTAAACCATCAAGGCAACATCATGCCCCTGATCATGAAATAGATGAGGGCAGCCATCAAACCAGATACCGGTACCGTGATAACCCAGGCCGCTGCAATCTTCATCAGCGCAGAGCGTTTTACCAACTCATGCCGATAGACTTTGCGCAAGCCTTTGCGCTCTTTTTTAGTCAGAGGTGCATCATGCTGAGTCTTGGCCTGCTCTTTCAATTCAGCCAGCATCACACCCTTACGGCTCAAAGAGGCCTTTTTGAAATCCATCAGGTAGGCCTCAATGGCTTCAGGATCATCATCCTGATGATGCATTTTGATCTCTTCAACCATCTTGGCGTAACTGGTTTTAATAAATTCACGAAGAAACCCGACGCCGAAGATACCGCCTACCGCAATATGTGTTGAACTGACAGGCAAACCCAACTGGGTTGCAATAATCACCGTTACAGCTGCCGCCATGGCGATACAGAAGGCACGCATCTTATCCAGCTCGGTAATTTCACTACCGACGGTCTTAATCAGTTTCGGCCCATACAACGCCAGACCCACGGCAATACCCAGTGCACCGACCATCATAACCCAAAGGGGGATTGCGGCTTTTTGGGCAATGCCGCCATGCATAATCGCATCATTAATCGCTGCTAACGGCCCCACGGCATTGGCTACATCATTTGCGCCGTGAGCAAAACTCAGCATCGCTGCTGCAAAGATCAGCGGCAGAGTAAACAGTCTATTAATACTCTGTTTCTCATTCGGCAACTTATCAGCCACTTTACTAACTAGCGGTCTGACCAGAAGAATGACTAACACCGCAATACCAAAGCCGATCAGCAGCGCGGATCCAAACTCAACCTTCCAGATCTTCTTGAAGCCTTTGAGTATGATATAGGTACAAAATGCCCAGGTCATGACACCGACGAGTAACGGCACCATACGTTTTGCCGCAGCTATCATGTCATCCTGGTAGGTAATACTTCGTTTAATTAGCAACAGGAAAGCCGCCGCAATAATCCCCCCTAACACAGGAGAGATCACCCAACTGGCGGCAATGGCACTCATCTTGCTCCAGTTGGCAATGCCCACACCGCCTGCAGCAATGCCAGCACCAAGAACGCCACCCACAATAGAATGGGTCGTGGAAACCGGAGCCCCTAATGCGGTGGCTATATTCAACCAAAGTGCACCGGCCAGTAGAGCCGCCATCATCAACCAGATAAAGGTATCGGTGCTGCCAATAGCAGAGGGATCGATAATCCCTTTCTTGATGGTGCTGACCACGTCACCACCCGCAATAAGCGCACCTGAAGCCTCAAACACAGCGGCAATGACTATTGCACCACCCAGGGTGAGCGCCTTGGAACCTACAGCCGGACCGACATTGTTAGCGACATCATTCGCACCAATGTTCATGGCCATATAGCCACCAATGACCGCTGCGACCATCAGCATGACATGGCCTGGAGTATCCATTCCCCCACGCATCCCAATAAATAGCATAATGCCTACAATAAACAGCAGTGCTATACCTATCCGAAACAGCTCTTGCCTGCCTTTACTGGTAGCCTTTTCAAGCTCACTAATACTCTGAAGTTCCATAAAAAACTCAGTGGGAATTTAGGTTAGATACAGACACGCCAAGCTTCAGTTAGTCACTTAACATGCCACCCGAAAAATGTGAGCGCACTGTAACATTTCTTCAATCTAAATGCCTACTTGTACAAGATAAAAACCACGCCTATGCGCTGCCAATTCAGGTAAAACCTTAATCAGAATTGGTTTGATTTGATTTCAATCCTGATAACACAATTCCTACCCCTGATCAGGGCAGCATGCTCTTATCAACAGACCGATTAATCGATTAATCCAGTACTCTAAAGTAGCTATTTGGCCCGGAGTTTGCTTAACTGTGGTTAGAAGCGGCGTAAAGAGACGCCTTAGTCAAATAATCGACGGTTAGTGGAGAGTTATTGTGGTCAGCCCTATCTCGAACGACAAAATATTGCCGCCATCAAATGATCGAAACAGTACTTCATCTGGCTCCCGGTCAGGATCAGCTCAAGATAAAACTGCAGGCACCCACCCTGCACCGCCTCTTGATGACTCTGTTGAACTAAGCAGCGCTGGACGACTGGTCAGTCAGGATACCAACCGAAGTAGTGGTTCGATTCAGACTGCCGAACAGGCAAAAATACTTGCCACAGAAATACGGGAACAGATTGAGTCGGCTGGAAAGAACGCCTTACAGGCGCATGGTCAACTGGAGAGCGGGCAGTTGACCCGTCTACTGGAATCATCTGCAGCCTAGCACTCCTGTCTTTATCCGCTATTTAGAGGGATGTATGGCTCAGTTCCGGCCCGCTTCAATGCGCAGCTTTTCCAGAGCCGGCCCAGCCCCTATCACAACCAGTACATCCCCCGCATCCAGTTTATGATTGAGTCCGCTGCTGGCGAAGATAAATTCATCACCCAACTCCCGATCAACAACGCCCAGCACAATCAGATCATAGCGACGTGAAAGCCCGAGCTCTCCGAGCATCTGACCATCCATAAAAGAGCCCTGAACTACTGTAATTTCGGCCAGGTTAAGATAATCCTGACCATAGACAACCTTTTCAATCGTCTCTGCGATCAGTGGGCGTTTGATCATGTCATACACTTTTCGCCCACTAATCTCATAAGGATCAATCACCTTACTGGCACCCGCCGCCTTTAATTTTCGTGCCGAATCTTCTGACTGGGTCAGCGAGATCACCTTAATATCTGGATCAAGTGATTTTGCCGATATAGTCAGGAAAACATTCTCCGAATCCTCTTCAAAAAACGCAAAAATGACACCTACACCCTGGCCAATTCCCAATTCCATCAGCTCATCATCATCTGAATAATTTGCCAGTTGCGTATTAAAGCCCCGCGCTGCCATCTTTGCTAATGCAGCCTCATCACTGGAGACCAGCAAGAGGTCCCAGTCGCGCTCCTTCAACTGCATAGCTACCGCTGAACTGAGTGAATTACTGCCAAAGATGATGACTCGATCCCGCATACTAGAGCGCTCCACTTTCGAGTCGATCTTTAAAGTGAGTAATACTGTATTCATGACCAATAAGGACCAGCAGATCATTACCGTTTAAAACAAAGCCGGCCTTAGGATTAAAGTGAATGCGCTTCCACTTCAAATCATAGGCAATGGTATCGTGATCGGGATCGCGATCCAGATGGCTGATCACACCAAACAGGATCAGCTTGTAGCCAGCAAAGTCGACTTCGCTAATCGTGCGTCCTTCAAGAGTGGATTCAGGTCTAACGGTCACTGTCTCCAAACCAATCCCATTCTGACCAGACAATATTCCATGAATCGCCTCAAAGGCGACAGGCTGGCCAATATACTCTCCGGCTATCGCTCCTACCGCCTTGAAAGGGGCGACTGTATGATTGGCACCTGCTTGGTAGAGCTTGCGTATCGATGCCTTGTTATTCGCACGGGAGATAATCTCGATATCAGGATTCAGATCACGAGCAGTTAAGGTGATATAGACATTCACCACATCACTGCCGGTCAGGCAAAGAATTCGTTCAGCTCGCTCTTGAATACCTGACTGGATCAGCAACTCACCATCTTCGGCATTCCCCTGAATACCGAGGTACCCCAGTCTTTTAGCATGCGCGATGTTTTCGGCATCTGGGTCAATCACGACAAACCGTTCTTTACTGGCAGCCAATCTTTCAGCGACCACCAGCCCCACTCGACCAAAGCCGCAAATGATAATATGCCTGGTTTTATGTTTTTCCAGCTCGGCAAATACCCGGTTATCCCTAAGTTCACTCATTTTTTCTGTGAACGCAGCAACAATGACCGAAGTAGTAAACGAAATCACACCAATGCCGCAGATAATCAGCACCAGCGTTATCATCCGGCCTTCCGTGGTCATCGGCGTGATATCGCCATAACCAACGGTCGATATGGTTACAACAGCCCAGTAAATACCATCGAAGAAGTTCTCAATCTCGCCACCTTCACTTCTCGCTTCAAAAAAGTAGATCGCCGAAGCCGCCGTAAAGACAACAAAGGTAAGGAAAATTCCCAGGGTATAAAATTCGAAACGCTTTTCAGTCAGTACTTTAACGAATTCATTAATACTGCGGGCATAGCGAAATAACTTAAATAAACGAAACAGCAGGAAAATTCGAAGAAAACGGAGGGGCCGATAACTGGGAATAATGGCGAGCAGGTCAATTACAGCCAGCGGAGTTGTCATATAAGCCCACTTTTTCTGCAAAACCTCTTTCAGGGGCGGCCACAGCGAAAAGGGCTGATCAACAAATTGTGCTCTTTCATAGTGCTCGATAAAAATGCGATGGCTGTCATTGTAAAGCCAGAATCGGAGCAGGTATTCGGTAAGGAATATCACCACAGCACAAAGCTCAAAAATCTGGCTGGGTACACCTAAATCCTCTTTCACTTCATAGATCAGAACAAATACGCTGGAGAGCACCAGCAGAATCATGAAGAT
Source organism: Sedimenticola sp. (assembly GCA_026196795.1). Taxonomy (GTDB): domain Bacteria; phylum Pseudomonadota; class Gammaproteobacteria; order Chromatiales; family Chromatiaceae; genus Sedimenticola. Next base: position 18,792 of record JAPHUE010000160.1, on the reverse strand, counting down.
GTCGAAATAGGGCCTGATACGAGCCTGCGGATTTTCCAATAGATCAAAAACGAAGCGTTTTACACGCTTGTAACGCGGGGAGTCTTCCAGACGGTAGCAGTATTTTATAACAGCTCTGGCTAACGACATAATCTAGTACGAAAAGCCTTAAAAGTATCTAGAGCTTAACTGATTTATTACAGGATACGAAATTCCTTAAGAAAAGGGGCGTTAATTAGCACCCATTTCCATACGTTCAACCTCGGCCAGCGTAATCACACGACCATCAGTTGTGGTAAATGTCCGTCCCTCTATATCGCCTTTATAGGCCTGATAGCTGGCTGTTTGCCCACTCCGCGAATCAATCACCCGGACCGATACCACTTGATAAGCATCACTCCATTGATGGTAGAGATAGAGACCAGCCCCAACTATCATCAACAAGACAGCACCGGCGGCCAAAAGCCGCGGCATTCGTTTTATCTCGCGGGATTGGTTACTCTGTGCATTAATCACACGAACTGCTGCAGGCGCAGAGTGTTTTAGGTTACGCTGATTACGCATCCTCAGGGTCAGGAGCGCGCCGGCTATAACTAATGCAGTTAGAAGTAATTTCAAGAACATGGGCGCGTACCTTATCATGAGGGCACTATTGGCGCTATTATTGAAGACAGGAATCAAAAAACAACCTAGCTATGAATAAATTGAAGTGGTTTACAATGCTGTTCGCCCTACTCCTTGCTGGCTGCTCTGAGCCTGACAAGCCTACGATTGCACTCAATTTGGCCGTAGAGCGCGGCGATATCAACCAGATCGAGCGTCATGTTCAGACAGGCAGCGATATCAACCGGCCAAATAATCGCGGCGAAACACCCCTTCATCTTGCCGCAACCCAGGGCAGCTACATCATCGTAAAGCTATTGGTTAAGAGCGGCGCAGATATTGATGTCCTTGATAAAGAAGAATATAGCCCGCTTGATAGGGCCGTTTTAAATGGGCATGCCCAGATAACCGAATATCTAATCAAGCAGGGGGCAAAACATGACCCAACCCAACTCATTAACCTAGCCGTTGGCGCCGGGGTTACTGACCGGTATATTATTCCCCTGCTGATGGAGTTAGGCGGAAAAATCAATCAGCCGAATGCCGCCGGTGAAACCCCACTGACGGCAGCAATTTCCGCCAGAAATCGTCTCATGGTCAAACTACTGATTCAGAGTGGCGCTGACGTCAACCTTGCCAATACAACAGGAGAGAGACCCATTACCATTGCGAAACAGCAGGGCGATCAGGACATACTGCGACTTCTGCTGCGCAATGGAGCAGAGTAATTGAGCATTTAAACTCGATTCAACTGGTGACGAACATCGTCACATCTGTTAAGTTTCCGCCTCAGCCTGTCATTCAGACAGGCCAACCCATTTACTATTGGTCTTAATGGCCATGAATACAGGATTAGCTGCTATGGCATCGACCGTTGATGAACTCACCATTAACTACTCAGAAGATGGAATTGACGTGGTAAAAGAGCTGGACAAGGTTGTTCTGTCCAAGGGTGCCTGGTCGACCGTTATGTTCCGTTATCAGGAATGGAACCGCAGCAAAGAAGAATACAGCCCGGACAAATACAGTATCCGTCGTTATCAGAAACGTAATGGCGAATACATGCCAAAGTCAAAATTCAACATTTCAAGCAAAGCCCAGGCAGAGTCTATTATTGAAGCCCTGCAGAAATGGACAAAAGAGTAAATCTATAGACACTACCAGCCTCTCTAAAAAAGGCTGGTAGCTGCATCAAGCCACATTGATCAGCGCCGGCCAGTCGGCCAGCTCGGATAGAATCTGTTTTTTCTCTGGAGAAAGGGCGGGATCAACCATCAGACGGGCCAACTCCTGCTGAAAAACCTTCAGGGTTATACTGCCCCCACCGTCAACAGACGTCAGCCGATCCATACGATACTCTTGCCATCGCTCACGCTCTGAGACAGTGAGACTCTCAGGCCAGTTACGGGCACGGTACCTAAATAGCATCTCAGGCAGTCTCGGATCATCAAATGCCATCGCCATTCCTGCCAGCGCCTCTGGTGTGGCGGTCAGGATACGATCCATCCGACTCCGATCATCCTTGCTAAAAAAATCACCTGAATAGAGACTTTGGTCAGGGTCAGTAATGGGATCAAAGGCTTGTCGGTTATGTACGGCCTCTATCTTACTGGCCAGATGGCCGGCCTGCCTGATCCGCTCAGCATTCGCCAAGCTCTGGGATATGTCGATAGCCCAGCGTTCAGCGGCCTGATCTGTGAGTGTATTCAGTGGAACAATGACGGGGCACTTATTGAGATGAACTGTCTTTAGCGGTATACGCTCAACACTTGCCGGCAACTGATCACGGGGAGTAAATAACCGTTGATGAATGGTCTCTTCATCCAGCTCGAGTAAGGGACGAGGATCAACCCCAAGATCATAGACAATAACCCCGTTCGGATTTGTCGGGTGTTTCGCCACCGGTATCACCAGAGCAATACAACCCTTTTCAGCCGGGTACATGGATGAGACATGCAGCACAGGCGTCTGTGTTTTCAGATTAAGCAGCTCACCTACCTTTCGCTTATTCCTCAATGAGAGTAGATAACTGAACAGGCGGGGTTGCTGCTGCTGTACCAATCTGGCCATCTCAATGGTGGCATACACATCGGACAAGGCATCATGTGCTGATTGGTGGGTTATGCCATTAGCCTGGGTTAATTCCTCCAGACGAAAACTGGTTGCGCCATTCTCACGCTTTGGCCAGACAATACCTTCAGGCCGCAAGGCATGCGTAAGCCTGACCATGTCGATGATGTCCCAACGGGAATTTCCATTCTGCCACTCACGTGCATAGGGGTCATAGAAATTGCGGTAAAACCCGAAACGGGTACACTCATCATCAAATCGTACACTGTTATAACCCACTCCGCAGGTCCCCGGCTGAGCCATCTCCTGGTGAATTGCTCTGAAAAACTCCGCCTCATTAACCCCCTCTTGACGGGCTTTTTGTGGCGTTATTCCAGTGACCAGACAGGCTTGTGGCTGGGGTAATAAATCATCTGCCGGCTGACAATAGATACTCAGTGGTTTACCTATCACATTCAGTTCAGCATCTGTACGAATCCCGGCAAACTGTGCCGCTCGATCTTTACGGGGATCAGCGCCCCATGTTTCATAGTCATGCCAATAGAATGTGAAAGTCATTTATAGTCCGGCAATTGCGCTTAAAGGGGTATCAATACGTATCTTGAAAGTTTTTGCCCCATGTCGCAACTGAAACCATGTTTTGACACGCCCCGCATGGCTATTTATGGTTAGCTACCTATGTGGCTAAAAACGGGGACCATAACATGCCGCACGTAATGGGTGATTTCCATATCAAGGGCTTGACGATGCGTTATAGCAGCTTCATTCCCAGGCTCTATAACCTCTGCAAATCGCTCGGCTTCAGGCCTGGCCAGATAATGCCCTCCCGGGCATTTTGTTCAGACGAGAGCCAGGGTTTCCCGATCATTCTTATCGCCAAGCACTTCGGCACATTTCCATTCAACCATGGCATTGTAGGCGGTGTTGTCGCTACCGACAGACATGCCCCGCATGCCCACCACGGTGAAGACCTGGTTATTATTCAGGCAAGCCATGTGGGCTATGATCCAGAAGAAGATATCTTTGGCAGTTATCGCCGACTCCAACGGCACGATCATGAATCGACACCAGCCTGCGGGAAAATCAGTAAAATATTGGAGTGGTATGTAGCAGAATTTGAATTCGCCAAAAACAATATCGCTTTCATGCTGATTAATAACAGACCTGCTGTCATTGTTGATAACCAACTACTCGATATTGAACGCAAACAGGGACTGATACTGGATCTTGGAAAGATCATTGACGAGGAGACACCCGGACGGATCAAGCCCCTGCAGATCTTCAGCACATCCAAGGCTTTTTATCTTAATCAGGAATTTCTACCCCGGCTTGGCAACCTGACATTGAGCGAAAAACAGAAGCAGGTGATTGGTGAACGGCTAAGTGATGACCTTTTCCACTTCAGGAGAGAGCATGCCATCACCAAAGAGGGTTCCAATCATCTGGAAAGCAATCTCAGCAAAAGCATGCCGCAGATTCTTACTTCACCCTACCCCACACTGGCCGCAGCACAAGTCAATTCCCAGATTGAATTTGACCGAGCCTATCGGTCGATTATTCGTGAACGTGAATTCCGAGGTAAAAATCTGCTACTGATTTCCGGTATCAATATCGATATCTCACCCAATCCTGGCCAGCTGTTCCCCTTGACCAAATTCGTACCTTGGGCAGCCTACTACCAACTGGCAAATGGTAAGCGAGCAACATTGGAACAACAGACGCTTTTCGATCAGCTCAATGCCCAAAGTCCGGAAAATCCGGATAAGGTCGACCTGGAAAGCGCTATACAGATCATGGAACAGACAAAGGGAATCGACCTGCACGTTAATGACTAATGGTTATTGTGTAAAAAAACACCCCGCCGAGGCGGGGTGTTTTTTCGTACAGGGCAAAAATCCAGAACTTACTAGATCTTCTCGCGGATACGTGCAGCCTTACCGGTACGACCACGCAGATAGTACAACTTGGCGCGACGAACATCACCACGACGCTTCACTTGAATTTCAGCAACAGACGGGCTGTAGGTCTGGAAAACACGCTCGACACCCTCACCATGTGAGAGCTTGCGTACGGTGAAAGATGAGTTCAAGCCGCGATTTTTCTTGGCAATGACTACACCTTCAAAGGCCTGCAGACGTTCGCGGGTACCCTCGACAACCTTCACCTGTACTACAACGGTGTCACCGGCGCCAAAATCGGGAACCTCTCGGTTCATCTGCTCGGCTTCAAGTTCCTGAATGATATTGCTCACGATCGTATGCTCCTGTATTTCAGTCAGCGCCTTTATGCGCCTCAATAAACTCGTTTAATAAAAACTCTTCTTCCTGGGTCAGGGTTCGCCCCGCCAGGAGATCAGGCCGTCTTTGCCATGTTCTTCCCAGTGACTGCTGAAGCCGCCATCGGCGAATCAACTCATGGTTACCGCCCATCAGAACGGGAGGCACCGTGTCACCTTCAAAATTTTCGGGTCGTGTGTAATGCGGACAATCCAGCAAGCCATCAGAAAACGAATCCTGCTCAGCTGAATCGGCTGCTCCCAGTACCCCGGGCAGAAGCCTGATAACCGCATCCATCATGACCAGTGCCGGTAACTCACCACCACTTAATACATAATCACCAATTGACCACTCTTCATCTACTGAGCGGCTGATCAGTCGTTCATCAATCCCTTCATAGCGACCGGCCAGTAAAATCAGACCGTCTCGCTGGGCTAACTCGCCTGCTGCCTCCTGATCAAAACGGCGTCCCTGCGGAGAGAGATAGGCCACTTTGGCATTAGGTGAAGCGACTTTCGCCTGTTCGATTGCAGCCAGCAAAGGCTCAATCTTCATGACCATTCCAGGCCCACCACCGTAGGGTCGGTCATCCACTGTACGGTGGACATCCTCGGTATAATCTCTCGGGTCCCAGAGTCCCAGGGAGACCTGCCCCCGGTCCACTGCACGACCAGTAACACCCTGGCCGATCATGGCCCTGAACATATCAGGGAACAGGGTGACCACGTCAAACCGCATGGCGTCCCTCAAAAATCCGGATCCCAATCGACAGTGATCTGATCACCGTCAAGATCGACCTCTTTGATAACCTGGTCTATAAAAGGCAAGAGACGTACCGTCTCTCCTTTTACTACGAGTACATCATTAGCCCCGGTTTCAAACAGGTAATCTACCCGCCCAAGCTCAACACCTTCCAGCGTAATGACACGCCGCCCTTCCAGATCACTCCAATAATACTCATCGGGTGATATCTCAGGTAGCTGGTCACGCCTTACGGCGATATCTGAACCGGAGAGCTCCGCTGCCTGGTCACGATCATTGATCCCGTCCAGTAAAGCCACAATCCCCTTTCCCTGGAGCTTGCCTTGCTTAAGCTTGTACTCTTGCCACTGCCCATCCCGTAACAAAAACCAGGAGGAGTAGTTCAAAATATTCTCTTTTGGAGAAGTGTGGGAGAAAACCTTTATCCACCCACGCACTCCAAACAAGCCTGATACCCGACCCAGGATTGCCCAGTCGGCCTCTTCCTTCTCTACCGGCGCACTCATATCAGCCCCCGATAGTGGATTTGAATATCCGACAACACCTTACAGGCATCACGGATAAATCAGGCTGCAGCTTTTGCCGCTTCCTTAACCAGCTGAGCAACACGATCGCTCGGCTGTGCACCCTGAGAAACCCAGTGACTCACACGGGCCTGATCAAGGCGCAAACGCTCTTCAGCGCCTGTAGCGATTGGGTTAAAGAAACCCAGACGTTCGATGTATTTGCCATCGCGGGGGCTTCTGCTGTCAGCTACTACGATGTGGTAGAACGGGCGCTTTTTAGCCCCGGTCCGTGAAAGACGAATTGTTACCATGTCCAGCCCTTAAGTATAAAAAAATCTGCCACGCACAGCCGGCCAACCAAACCGGCCGGAGTGAAACGGGGCATTCTACTCGTTTTAGAAGAAAAGTGAAGTGTTTTTCTTAGTTAAAATCAACAATCACCGGCATTTGGAATCTCATCCGATATTCCAGCAAATCAGAACGGAAACCCTCCGCCTGGCGGCATTCCACCCGGCGGCATCCCACCGCCTGGCCCCATTTTAGACTTGATTCCGCGCATCATCTTGGCCATGCCGCCGCCTTTCATTTTTTTCATCATTTTCTGCATTTGAGTGAACTGCTTAAGCATTTTATTCACCTCCTGCACCTGAGTGCCGGAGCCCAATGCAATACGACGCTTTCTAGAGCCCTTGATGAGATTGGGAAACCGCCTCTCCTGAGGCGTCATAGAGTTGATAATGGCGACGGTACGCACCAACTCCTTATCATTAACCTGATTCTTAACATGATCTGGAATCTTCCCCATGCCTGGAAGCTTGTCCATAAGCGAGTTCAACCCGCCCATATTAGACATCTGCTCCATCTGATCCCGGAAATCTTCCAGATCGAAGCCCTGCCCCTTATGCAGTTTCTTGGCAAGTTTTTCAGCTTTGTCCTGATCAACCTTACCCTGCACCTCTTCCACAAGGGAGAGGACGTCGCCCATTCCCAAAATGCGGGACGCCATACGATCTGGATAAAAGGGTTCCAGTGCCGTGGTTTTCTCACCGACACCAAGAAATTTGATTGGTTTGCCAGTAATCTGCCGGATAGAGAGTGCGGCACCACCCCGTGCATCGCCGTCTGTTTTGGTGAGAATCACACCAGTCAGCGGCAAGGCATCATCAAATGCCTTGGCCGTATTGGCCGCATCCTGGCCTGTCATGCTATCAACGACAAACAGCGTTTCTACTGGCGTAATGCCCGCATGCAGCTGCTTGATCTCATCCATCAACGCCTCGTCCACATGCAGGCGACCGGCGGTATCGACAATCAACACATCAACAAACTGTCGGCGGGCCTGATCCAGCGCTGCTTTGGCAATCGCCAAGGGCTTTTGTAGCGTAGTACTGGGGAAGAACTGTGCCTCAACCTCTGTCGCCAGCGTTTTCAACTGTTCAATGGCCGCCGGGCGATAAATATCACAGCTCACCACCATGACCGACTTCTTCTGGCTCTCTTTGAGCCAACGTGCCAGCTTCGCCACACTGGTGGTTTTACCTGAACCCTGAAGGCCCGCCATCAGAATGACCGCTGGCGGTTGGGCCGCCAGGTTCAGAGCAGCATTCGCCTCACCCATTACCCTAATGAGCTCATCATTAACGATCTTGATCAGTACCTGCCCAGGCGTGAGGCTACGCATAACCTCTTCACCCAAAGCCTTGGCCTTTACCTGATCAACGAAGTCTCTCACAACCGGAAGTGCAACATCAGCTTCCAGCAGAGCCATACGAATTTCCCGCATGGTCTCCTTGATATTCTCCTCGGTCAGCCGACCCTGTCCGCGAAGCTTATCGAGAACGCCACCTAATCGGTCTGTCAGATTGTCAAACATGCCTAAACTGAACCTCTCAAGATAATTTTTCCCGCATTATATATGGAAACAGGATTCCACGCGCCCCTGATGCATGAAGTGGCCACCGCCATCGGATTTAATAGCGTTCGGAGCAAAATAATCTACTCATTAACAAAGTAATTGATCCAGGGCGAATCTTTATCGTTTCGGGCTGGTCACGACTAGGGTAACTATGCGATTATTCCGCCCAATATGAACCATACCGTCGTCGCTTTTTTGGCTATCGCCTGCTACCTGGGTAGTGGGGTAATAATTGCCCTCCGTCTCTTTTCTGATCGCACAGGAAGGTCACTCCCTCGCTATACCGGCATTCTGGCCGGATTAGCCGGCGTGCTATTCCATGCAGTCCTGCTCTATCAGGGAATGAACAACGAGGGTGGCATTAATTTCAGCTTTTTCGGTGCATCTTCCCTGATTGCCTGGACTATAATGCTGCTGCTGCTGCTATCGGCACTTACCAAACCAGTAGAGAATCTTGGCATCACCCTGCTTCCGTTGGCCGCACTGACTATCGCACTGGAGATGCACTTTCCAGCCAACCACGTACTGGCAGCAGACTCCCCCTGGACACTGCGCATACACGTACTGATATCGCTCTTAGCTTATAGCTTGCTGGCAATGGCCAGTGTTCAGGCTATCCTGCTGGCCATACAAGATTACCAGCTACGCCATCGCCACCCCGGCGGGTTTATTCGCGCGCTACCACCTTTGCAGACCATGGAAGCTCTACTATTTGAAATGATTGGGCTCGGTTTTGTCCTGCTTTCGATAGCTTTGCTGAGTGGTTTTGTCTTTCTGGATAACCTGTTTACTCAGCATCTTGTTCACAAAACCATACTCTCCATTGCGGCCTGGCTGGTTTTTGGCACACTACTGTGGGGGCGTCATCGATTTGGTTGGCGTGGTCAAAAGGCACTGGCCTGGACCCTATCAGGATTCGTGGTGCTGATGCTGGCCTACTTTGGCAGCAAGTTTGTACTGGAGTTGGTACTCAGCAGCTGAGTCAATTAAGAGGATAGGTAAGCGTGTAAGGAACCTTAACTGCGCGAGGTGGCGTGGTACGCCTTTGTGGCCTGGCGACCTTGATTAAATTTACCAATGGCAGCACCAATCTCTTTCTGTTGAGCAGCGGCTAAATCCATAAGTTGTTTATCAAGATCAAGTATGGATTGAATCTGCTCTGCTGTTTCACTCTGATTCATATTCTCCACATCCAGTGGGAATATCTTTTCCATTAGCTGCAGACGCTCTTTCTGTAGCGACCCAACCTGCTCCCACTCATCCTTTCCGGCAAGTACAAGCATTTCCTGGCTAATGATTAAAAGTTGTTTGATCAATTTAAACGGCCGATTTCCTGCTCTCAGTATCCAACTGTGTGGGAATAACATCCCAAGCAGATTTAACCTCAAGCAGTAGAGAAGATATTTCATCCAGGATAGCAGGGTCATTTTTGGCGCCTGCCTCACCCAAACGCCTTACCATATAGTCATACAGATCATCCAGGTTACGGGAAAGCTCCCCGCCGGCATCCATATTCAAGCTGCTCTGCAGACCACTGATGATAGAGATGGCCCAACTGATAAATCGCCCCTTATCAGCAAGCTCATTGCGAACCATGTGGCCTTTTGCAGCGGCAATTTTATCCAGCGCACCTTCCATTAACATCTGTACAAGACGATGGGGGGTGGCGCTTTCAACTCCTGAACTGACACTTACGCTGTTATATTGTGACAGTGCGCTTTTCATACGAGCTTTGACCATGAGGTACTCCAAGTTCATCCAGCATCATGCTCATGCTATGACAATATTAATTGTTGTTTCCAGTCGCCAAATTAGCCAAGATATCCAATTGGCTTGCCAAATAATCACTCGTGGTAGTTAAACTAGCCATCAAAGTATCCAGGGCACCAAATTGTCTTAGATAACGCGCTTCAATATTCTCAAGCCTGCGCTCTAACGAATCCCTGCTTCGTTCATAATCATTAATTCGAGTATTTCCACTCTGGATCATCGTATCAAGCGTACCGCCAGAGCTTATAAAACCCTCTATCATTAAATCAAACCTAGCACCAAATCCCTCATCATCATCAGCGAAAAAATTCATCACACTATTAGGATTATCTGCGAGTGCAGTATTGAACATTTCACTGTTGAATTCCATTTTACCCGTATCCGCATTAGTAGTGATACCAAGCTCTGAAATATATGAGTAACTTCCTAAACCAACAAGGCTTGTATTCAATACGCCCCTCAACTGGGAATCGACATTTCGCAGCACACTACCACTGGCACCACTTGCTGACAATGAAGTGAGTTGATCCTTTAGCGTATTAAATGCCTTCACAAAAGCATCCATTGCATTTTTTGCAACAGACGGGTCACTGCTTATTGAAACAGTCGATGATCCGGTACTTTTAAGATTAAGTGTCAACCCAGTAACCACATCACTTATAGTATTTCCACTTCTCGTAGCTGAAACACCATCTATTGTAAGAGAGGCGTCCAACTCTGCCTCTGATGCAAGCAGTACATTACTCTCATCGCGGTTTAACATTGAAAAATTGAAGGTACTAGCGTTAACAGCACCGCCAAAGGAAAGCTGCACTCGATTATCATAGCCACTAGCGCTTGAGGTAAAGACTAGAGTCTGATTTCCACTATCACCGGTAATCAATCCGGCAGTAACACCCGTTTCATTGGTATCGACATTTATCGCCGATTGAATCTCGGAAAGTGTCAGCGCAGTAGAAAGATCGAGTGTAAAACTTTCAGTTCCAACAGTAACAGTCAGTTCATCTCCTGACGCACCGCCAAAGGTAGCCGCAGATGAAAATTCATCAGAACCTATTTTATGTTGCTGAGCCAGCCGATTGACTGTAACACTATAAGAAGACTTAACAGCATTTTCATCAGATGAAGCAGTCAAAATATCAGCATCAGATGCCGTCGCTTTAGTTGATTGGAAGTTGTCCGCGTCTTTAAGGCTCGCCAATGCACTTTGCAGCGCAGACATGCCGCCTTTCAAAGAACCATAGGCAGAAATTTCCGCCTGCGCCTGAGCTTCCTTTTCATTCAGTCGAACAAGCGGCTGCTGCTCCACAGCCATTAACTGGGAGACAATTCCTGTCACATCGAGACCCGAACCAAGCCCTGGTGATGATATTGGCATTTGACTCTCCTATTACACTTCTTTTATCAAGAAGCACACAACCGAAGCGCAAGTTGAATAGGGAATGACCGTCCAGACCCAATCCAGTTATTAGTTAAAATCTGGCCACATTACTGTGGCCAGACCAGTTACTTCCTATGCTTTGCCCTGAAATAACAGTGAAACAGCTGTTCCTTCCTTATGAAACATACGCTCACTGGTTTCTTTCAAATGCTTCTGCATATTAACAATTTCTTCTGGGGGTATATCCCGAATAGTTTCACCAGTCTTGGCGTCGACTACCTTAATAATAGTCTTGCCACTGTCCTTATCAACCGTAAACTCCAGTTGGCGCTGAACTGTCTGAGCATACTGATTGAGATCATCCACAGCCTCCTCAATCTCTTTCTCATTAACTACCTGAGATTGTGGCTTGGTGTTCTCCTTGCTCTCAACCTGCTTTGGCAACTGCTGCAGGTTTGACGCCTCAACTGCGGACTGCTCTTGCGTGCGACTGACACTACTCGACCCCCCCTTGGACTGCAAGGAGAGTATCCCTGCAGTATTTTGTGAGATCTCGTTAATCATATTCCCACCTATTCAGTCAGCCAGGAAAACAGATTATTAATCAGTCTTCCTGGCATTTATTCCCTTACTGAAGCAGTGACAGTACGCTCTGCGGTAGTGCATTGGCTTGTGAAACCATTGCAATACCCGCCTGCTGCAGAATTTGCGAACGCGTCATCGCTGCGGTTTCAGCTGCGAAATCCGCATCCTGAATACGAGAGCGGGCAGCAGCCAAGTTCTCAGAACTCACCGCAAGATTTGCAATCGTTGATTCAAAACGATTCTGGAATGCACCGAGATCAGCTCGGGCTGAGTTAATACTACCCAGTGCAGCGTCTAACACAGAGAGCGCAGATTGAGCACCTGCAGAGGTCGAAATATCAACAGCAGCCAGTGAAGAGAATGCACTCACGCTACCCGCCGCCTGGAATGCATCAGTACCTGCATTGGCCAGCGTTATTTGACCACGTGGGCTGGTCAACTCGATAGTGCCTGTTTTCACTGCACTGACAGTACCACCCTCAGTTAATGTGGTTCCACCAAATACAACTGAATCATTACCAGCGGTGCTATTTGCAAATGTGGTGATACCGATGTTACGACCATCTGTAGTATTAAGGGTTATTGAACCCTTACTGCCGGCCGTCGTGAACTCAGCGGTAATACCGGTGGAAGACTGCACACCATTAATGGCTGAAACCAAACCAGACAGGTCATTTTGATCTGAAATAACGGCGCTAATCGCACCCGTTACCGCAGTAAAAGTACCATCCCCATCATCAGTCTGGGAGTTCAGGGTAAAGGTAATCGTTCCAGCAGCACTTAAACCAGAAATGGTTGTGCTGTTTGTCGCTGTTGCATTGACATCTACACTTGAACCGGCACGATCAATTGCGCCCGCGATGATATTAGCACCTGAATGTTGTGCATAAGATATTGCAGATGTGGTCAAGACAGAACCTGAAGCATCCGTGGTTGATACGGTCAAGTCAGTCTCAGCCGCGATACCATTGTTGGTACCTGAAGCGCCTACGACCGTGTTTGTGACGGTACCATTTTTCTGCAGAATGTTATTACCCAGTGCTGACGCCCGCGCATCTACAATTGAGTCAATACTGATAGTCTGACCCGCATTTGCACCTACCTGGAACGCCTGGCTGGTGAAAGAGCCATCCAGCAAATTGAGTCCATTGAACTGAGTCTGGTTACCCACACGCGTAATCTCTGAAAGGCGCTGGGCAACCTCTGCCTGAAGTGCCGCACGGTCTGAGTCACTGTTTGTGGAGTTAGCTGCCTGAACAGCCAGCTCACGAATACGCTGCAAGTTGTTAGTAGACTCAGCGAGGGCACCCTCAGCAGTCTGGGAAAGAGAAATACCATCGTTAGCATTTCGAATGGCTTGGTTCAGGCCACGGATCTGAGAACTCATACGCTCGGCGATGGCGAGTCCAGCCGCATCGTCTTTTGCACTATTAATACGCATACCTGATGACAGGCGTTGCATGGCAGTGGCAAGTGAGGTTTGTGATTTATTCAGATTCCGCTGAGCGGTCAAAGAGGAAATATTTGTATTGATAATCTGTGGCATTGTCTAGCTCCTTATTCCCCTTTAGCTACCGCTTTGGGTGCCCTCGGGGTCAGGTTGATTTTTAGCGGATATACCTGATCTGTGATCTGGTATTTACCGCCTCCGATGTCTGTAACGGCCATCCTCACTGATTCTTTAAGAAAAACTGCGAAAAACATGAGAACTCCACTACAAATTCCATAGTCAACGTATCCCGTTGAAAAAACAATACTTTCGATCTAAAAATGCCCATTATAAATCGCTTAATTCTTAAGCTATTGAGCGTTTAATAAATTAAGAGTCAAAGTTAACCCACTCAGTACCTTACACTTTTTCAGCTGCATCCTTATTAGGTTTGGCTCTGAACCCTTGCGATCTACAAATAATTAAACAGTGAGAGACTCTTCACCTTCACATAGGCCTGCTGTGCCGCCTGCAGCGCCACCATCTGGCTCTCAAAACGGGCAATAGCCTCAGCATAATCAAGATCCTGCTCTTTAGAGCGATGAGTTTCAAGGATCAATTTAAGATCCTCATTCACCGTCTGCTGCTCCTCGATGGCATTGAGCCTGCCACCCACGGTGGTACGAATCTCAATAATATTATCCAGAGCCAGACCCACATCCGTTATATAACGATCAACTGAATTCCCAGCCTCCAATTCAGTGGCCAGCAGATCCAGCGTCTCAAATATGCTCTGCTTAGAAGTAACCGGGGCCGTGGTCGCATTAGACAAACCGGTATTCGCCGTTGTCGCTGTGCCTGCAATGGCCACTGTAACCCCAGTTCCTCCTACCGCCGTCAGCGTGAGTGTTGTCGCTGTTGCATTAACAGCTGAAACACCTGTCTGATAGGAAGTCGCATTAATAGCGTTCAGTAGTTGTGTGGTTCTATCTGTTGGGTTTGCCGCAAGCGGCAAGGCACCAATGCTGACAGGGCCATTTCCGTTCCCCCCATCAATGGTGATATCACCCGCCGTTATCGCAGCCGGCGCCGGATCCGTCGGCGCGAGGGTATTGATCGTTGTAATGGGGCCTGTTGCCACATTCATGAAAGTATCGAAACCGTTATCACCATCGGCTACTGTACGGTCAGAGGCAATCTGCAACTCCCGCTGCCCACTGTCACCATTGTAGGTGTAGACACCGGCACTGTAGGAGAAAGGACGCGTACCGCTTTGATAACCGGCAAACACGTACTCCCCACCACTATCTTTTGAATTTGCCATGGAAAAGATTTGGTTTCTTAACTGCCTGATCTCTGATGCAATTGCCGCCCTGTCTGTCTGCGAGAGCACGTCATTATTGCCCTGTATTGTCAACTCCTTGACTCGCTGCAGCAGATTAGTTGCACCCGTTAACGCTCCCTCTTCTGTCTCAAGCCGAGATGTCAGTCGATCAATATTACCCTGGTATTGGGAGAGGGTATCCACTGCTCCATTGAGTCCCATTACCCGCGAGGCACTGGCCGGATCGTCTGAGGGCACCAAGACACGCCTACCCGTTGAAAGCTGCAATTGTGTATCACTAACACCACTCTGCTGCTTCAGCATCGAGCTGATGCTTCGCTCTGTAATCATTTGGGTGGATATACGGATCATAGTTACCTCCTGACCGCACCGATAAGCGTATCAAACAGTGTACCCGCCACAGAGATCACCTGTGCAGCCGCTTGATAGGCTTGCTGATACTTGATCAGATTTGCCGCCTCTTCATCCAGGTTAACACCACTGATTGATTGCAGCGTATTCTGATGGCGCTCTCTCAACCCGTCGGTAGCGTTAAAGTTGACTTCAGCTTGATGTGTCTTGGAACCCACATCAGAGACCAGCTGGCTATAGGTTTCCTGAAAGGTAGCTGTCTCCAGACCACCACCAGTCTGCCCTAACATGGTATCCATCGACTGCAGGTCAGCTAGTTTGAGGGCATTGCGGTTATCACCGACCCCCCCACTGTTGTTCTCAATAATGAAACGGTCACCGGCAGCAGGTGCACCCGTCATGGTAAAGCTCATGCCACCATAAGCCGCAAAGGTGAAGGTCGCACCATTACTCTGGGTAGCTGGATCATAAGCAATCGTACCGCCGGGACCACCCGTCACGGTAAAACCGGGACCACCAAGATGGGCTGTCGCACCCCATTGCAAGGTAATGGTAGCGGGGCCAGTCAATGGCAGATTGGTAGTATTACTATAATCCGGCTGGGTAATATCACCTGTTCCCTGGTTAGGTCCACCTCCAGAATTGGTAGACTGCTCTGCCCTGATGGGACCCGCAGCCGCAAGCTTGCGTGGATCAGTTATCGACAGCGTAAGATTATTAGCCGCATAGCGCGTTGGTTGAATCAGATAGCGGTCACCTGCCGTAGCGGCAGCTGAAATACTTACGGTGATACCATCAATCTCTGTCGTGGTATAAGGATAAGTACCACCTGTATTAATATTTGTCACCTGGCCATCTGAGAGCCGTGTCATGGTGAACTGATTGGCCACTGTCGTAGCGCGCAATTCATAATCACTGGACGTCAGGTTTCCTGTATCTACAAAGCTCGCCGTTACCACCGCAGCACTGGCATTGTTGGCATTATCCAAAACATTCACGCTGTGTGGCGCGAACATCTGACCACCAAAACTGCTATCCAGATCCAACCCCTGCTGGTGCTGTGTGTTAATCCGGTCAGTCATACCAATGGCGACTAAGCCCAGCTGATTCATGGCCGGTTTCAGGATCTGTTCACGGAAGTTTATCAAGCCACTTAATTCACCACCTGATAATTGATCGGTTATAACCTGAGTGCCTGACACGTTGGTGAAGGCGATATCACGTTGACTGAGATCACTGCTGCTATTCACGGAAGTGAGCGTAGCATTGGCACCCCCCATAACCAGCGCTTGCCCTTTTCCTATAAAGACATTCCATGCACCATTATCCTGAGGTACTACAGAGATATTGACCAGCTTGGAGAGATCACTCAATAGCACCTCGCGCTGATCCAGTAGATCATTGGGCGTACCCCCGCCCGCAGCACCAGTCGCTTCAATAATGCCCTGATTGACTCGGGCAATAGATTGCGCAAGACCGGTGATCTCACTGGAGAGATCACTCATCTCCTGATTCAGCTGGTGATTCATATCGGTGAATTGCCGATAGAGGTCATGGTAGCGATTTACCATCGCTCCACCTTCAGACAACACGACCTGACGGGTTGATATCGATGCCGGGTCATCCGCCATGACCTGCATGGCATCAAAGAAGTCCTGAATGGCCGGATCTAAACCGATATTGGGATCAGCCAAGATATTATCCACCCGACTGGCATGACTGAAATAGTTCTCCATTTCAGAGGCCGTTGTCTGGGCAGAACGTAGCTGGGTAGCGACAAAGTCATCGTACATTCGCTGTATTTCTACGACTTTCACGCCCGAACCAAGATAACCCACACCACTTAATTGTGGGGGCTGCGTAGCAAGGTTCACACGCTGCCGGCTGTACCCTTCGGTATCCGAATTGGCAATATTATGCCCGGTCGTTGTCAGCGAACGCTGAAACGAGAGCAGTGCCGATGTACCTATATTAAGTATGCCCGCCATTTCTTTATCCTGATCGTCTTGTCGCTCTCCCAGCTCAGATAAATCAATTCACCAAACGCCCTCGGGCGTTATATCGGCTGATTCTCTTCAAGCTTGAGCTTCTCCAGGGCGCGGGTCATCTCCGCACCATTCATTACTGCATTGATTTTATTCGCATATTCTGGATCTGTTGCGTAACCAGCGCGTTGTAATGCTGAGAAGTAAGATGCACTGTCTGACGTTGATTCCAGCGCCTTCTCATAGCGTGGGTTGGATTGCAAAAAATCCACATAATCATGAAAACTGTCACGCAGTGAGTCGTAGGATCGGAAATAGGCCCGCTTTTTAACGGCTGTTCCCTGCTCATACTCCAGAGTATTTACACTCACCCGATCGCCATCCCAGCGTTTATCGGCCTTTATACCAAACAGATTATTGGCTGGATTGCCATCTGACGTACGAATCAGGTGCTTCCCCCAACCGGTTTCAAGAGCTGCCTGAGCTATCAACGCCTGAGGCTTTAACCCAAGCAGTCCGGCCGCCTCAGTAGCCCAGGGCAGGAGTTTTTCCACAAATTCTTCTGCATTCCACTCTGTCGGATCAGGCTGATCAATTTTTTCAGCCACTGACGCCATTTCATCTACTTCAGATGCCCCATCAACACGATCGTTAGAGTCCGGTGCTTGGTATAACCTTATGGCCATGGCCATGCGCCGATAATCTTCAATTGATTTTACAGGTATCGTTGCCTTGGCATCTTCACCTGTTTCTGCCCCACCCATTTGCCGCTTGATCACATCAGCCAATCCCATTCCACCACTCTCAGAGAGGTGAATGGCGAGCTGTTGATCGTACATATCGCGATAAAAGAGACTTTGATCATTGTCCATCAATCCTTCACCGAGACCTGCCTGCCGCATGCTTTTCAACATCTGCTGCACAAACAGGGACTCAAACTGACGCGCCACCTCATCCAGCGAACCTTTAGCATCGGTTGATGCCCGCGCTTTAAGCGCAGTCAAACCTTCCATGCTGGTGTAGATTGAGGCGTTAGGCATATCCATCAGATAACAACCAGTTCCGCTTTCAGTGCACCCGCTTGTTTCAATGCCTCCAGGATAGCCACCAGATCAGATGGCGCAGCACCCACTTGATTGACAGCACGCACTACTTCATTAAGTGAAACGCCTGGATTAAACAGGAACATCCGGCTCCCCCCTTCAGCCACATTGAGATCCGAACGCGGCACAACTGCGGTTGTGCCACCGGAGAGTGCCTCAGGCTGAGAAACATCGGTATTTTCACTAATAGTCACAGTCAGGCTGCCATGGGAAACAGCTGCGGGGGAGACTTGAACCTGGTTACTGATCACCACCGTTCCGGTGCGTGAATTTACAATTACTTTGGCAGCCGTTTCACCCGGGTTCACAGGAAGATTCTCAACCAGCGAAACAAAGGTGACACGCTGGCCCGGATCAGAAGGGGAATTGACCCGTATAGAAGTCGAGTCGATGGCCTTAGCCATTCCAGGGCCTATCGCGGTATTAATGGCATCCACAACCCGTTTGGCCGTAGTAAAATCCCCTTCGTGCAGGTTCAGTGTAAGGAAGTTACCCTGATGAAAACCGGAGGCGACAGTACGTTCTACCGACGCACCATTCGGAATACGACCAACACTGGGGATATTGATCGTGATACTTGACCCATCAGCACCTGATGCGCTCAAACCACCTACCACCAGATTACCCTGAGCAATGGCATACACCTTTCCATCGGCACCTTTCAGCGGCGACATCAACAATGTACCGCCTCGCAGGCTCTTCGCATCACCGATTGAAGATACGGTGATATCG
>JAPHUE010000176.1 GCA_026196795.1 Sedimenticola sp. | reverse complement strand
CTGGCCAAGCTCAACCGTATTCTGGAGATTGATCCTCTGAATCGAACGGCCCGGGTACAACCCGGTGTGCGTAACCTCGCAATATCACAGGCGGTAGAGGCTGAGGGTCTCTACTATGCCCCGGATCCCTCTTCACAGATTGCCTGCACGATTGGTGGCAATGTGGCAGAAAATTCAGGGGGTGTGCACTGTCTCAAGTATGGGCTGACTGTACATAATGTGCTTGAACTACAGGTTGTCACGGCATCGGGTGAGCTGGTGACTATCGGTGGGGCGGCACTGGACGCCCCTGGTTATGATCTGTTGGCACTGATGATCGGTTCCGAGGGGATGCTGGGCATCGTGGTTGAGGTACTGGTAAAGCTGCTACCCACCCCGCAGCGCGCCCAGGTCCTGCTGGCAGCCTTTGATGATGTGAGCAAGGCGGCGAATGCGGTCGGCGATGTCATTGCTGCCGGGGTTATCCCTGCTGGTCTGGAGATGATGGATGGTCTGGCTATTCGTGCGGCTGAAGATTTTGTACATGCCGGGTATCCAGTAGATGCCGAGGCGATGTTGTTGTGTGAACTGGATGGGGCCAATGATGAGGTCTCCGCGCAATTAGCCCGGGTGCGGCAGCAATTACTGGATTCCGGTGCGACTGAGGTCCGTACAGCGAAAGATGAAGAGGAGCGTGCGCTGTTCTGGAAAGGACGTAAATCGGCCTTTCCCGCTGTGGGAAGAATCTCTCCCGATTACTATTGCATGGATGGTACGGTTCCCCGTAAACGGCTGGCGGAAGTGCTGCTGGAAACCGCCCGTCTCTCCGAGCATTTTCAGTTGCCCGTGGCCAACGTATTTCATGCAGGCGATGGTAACCTCCACCCCCTTATCCTCTATGATGCGAATAAACCCGGTGAACTGAAACGGGCGGAAGATCTGGGTGCGGCGATTCTTGAGTTGTGCGTCCGTGTAGGCGGTACTATTACCGGTGAACACGGTGTTGGTCATGAAAAGATTCACCAAATGTGCGTACAGTTCAGTGCTGATGAATTGACCCAGTTTCATGCGGTAAAAGGTGCATTTGATCCTAAGGGATTACTCAATCCCGGTAAGGCGATTCCACAACCAAAACGCTGCTCTGAATACAAGGCGCTGGGTTCCGAAACCCTGACGGCTCCCAGTGCGCGCGGGAATGGGTAGTAGTTATGGAGCTAAAAAGTTCAGATATTGCTTTACAGTTGGAACAGGCGATAACGGATGCGGCAGAGGTAGAGCAGTCCCTTCAATTGATCGGTTCCGGGAGCAAACAGTTTATTGGTCGTCAGGCTATCGGTAAGCCGCTGGATGTCTCTGCACATCAGGGCGTGATCAATTATGAGCCGCGTGAATTAGTGATAACGGTGCGATCGGGAACACCGGTGTCGCAACTGGAAGCGCTACTTGCCTCGGAAGGACAAATGCTTCCGTTTGAACCCCCGCATTTTGGTGCCAATGCCACACTTGGAGGCACCATCGCCTGTGGTCTGTCAGGGCCACGTCGGCCCTATACCGGTTCTGCCAGAGATTTCGTCCTGGGCACGACTGTGATCAATGGATTGGGTCAACGTCTTCGTTTTGGTGGCGAAGTGATGAAGAATGTAGCCGGTTATGACGTCTCCCGAATGATGGTAGGTGCCATGGGTACGCTGGGTCTGCTGCTGGATGTCAGTATGAAGGTACTGCCCCTGCCAGAAACCGAGTGCACGCTGGTGCAGGAACTCAGTGAGGCAAAGGCGATTAGCCTGATGAATCAGCTGGCCGGTCTTCCATTGCCACTGTCTGCGGCCAGTTTTGATGGGCTTAAACTCTATCTGCGACTGTCAGGCTCTGAGCAGGGCGTGAAGGCAGCACGCAGCCAGGTGGGCGGTGAACGGCTCGCTGATGATGCTGATTTCTGGGCAAAAGTTAAGGAGCATCAGCACCCGTTCTTTATAACAGACAAGCCACTCTGGCGTCTCTCCATCTCGGCGGGGTCGCCACCGCTTGAGCTGCCAGGAAAGCAGTTTATCGACTGGGGTGGGGCGCAACGTTGGATTGTACCGGATGAAATAGACGTGGATCTCCATGCCATCGCTGAAACACAGGGAGGCCATGCCCAGCTATTTCGAGGGGGTGATCGAACCGGTGAAGTGGCACAGCCCCTTACGGATGGATTGATGCTGATTCATAAACAGTTGAAGCAGGCCTTTGATCCCAAGGGCATCCTCAATCTGGGCAGACTTTATCGGAAACTCTGATGCAAACGACCTTGCTGCAATCTTTTTTAAGCACACCCGAAGGACAGGAAGCCGATACGATTCTGCGCAGCTGTGTGCATTGCGGTTTTTGTACTGCTACCTGCCCCACATATCAACTTCTGGGTGATGAGCTGGATAGTCCGAGGGGCCGAATCTATCTGATCAAGCAAGTGCTGGAAGGTCAGCCGGTCACGCAACGTACCCAACGGCATCTGGATCGTTGTCTCACCTGTCGCTCCTGTGAAACCACTTGCCCATCGGGGGTTAACTACTCACGCTTGCTGGATATTGGTCGTGTCGTGGTTGAGCGTGAAGTTAAACGTCAGCCGCTGGCTGGGTTAATGCGCTGGG
Organism: Sedimenticola sp.; assembly: GCA_026196795.1. Lineage (GTDB taxonomy): Bacteria > Pseudomonadota > Gammaproteobacteria > Chromatiales > Chromatiaceae > Sedimenticola. The sequence continues at coordinate 1,608 of JAPHUE010000176.1, read as the reverse complement.
GTCTACGGCGAGTGCTGCCTTACCCGCGACGTTTTGCGGCACTGCTGGGTTTGGCTCGGGTGGTTAAACCCCTGTTGCCTGAGAAGATGAAGCAGAAATTGCCCCCGACCGAGGTTGCACAGCCCCGACCGGCGACAAATCATGCGCGCACGGTACTGGTGCTGGAAGGGTGTGCCCAGTCGGTGACAACACCTAATACCAATGTGGCTACTGCAAGGGTACTTGATCATCTGGGTATCACGCTTGTCTCGCCAGTGGGCCAGGGTTGCTGTGGTGCGGTGAGCCAGCACCTGTCGGCAGAGAAAGAAGCGGCGGGCTTTATGCGGCGAAATATTGATGCCTGGTGGCCTCATGTCGAAGCGGGAGCCGAGGCGATCCTGGTGACCGCCAGTGGATGTGGTGCCCAGGTTAAAGAGTATGGATACCTGCTGCAACACGATCCAGACTATGCCGAAAAGGCCACCAAGGTTTCAGCTTTGGCAAAAGATCTTTGTGAGGTGTTGGAAAACGAGTCGCTGGATAACCTGGTATCCAAGACTGGGTCGCGCATTGCTTATCATTCACCCTGCTCGTTACAGCATGGACAGCAGTTGGCTGGGCGGGTAGAGGCCATCTTGATTAGGCTGGGCTTTGATCTCACCTCAGTGGCAGATAGTCATCTCTGTTGTGGTTCCGCAGGGACTTACTCGATACTACAACCAGAGCTTTCTCAGCAGTTACTCAAGAACAAACTGGTCGCGCTGGAACAAGGTGAACCTGAACAGATTGTAACCGCTAACGTTGGTTGCCAGTTACACCTGGGAAGCTGTGCCAACCGACCCGTTCGACACTGGATTGAGCTGGTGGCGGATGAGCTGGAGGGTAGCGCGGGTTAGTGTGGGAGCGGCATTATGATGGTCTGGAACAGACTATGGAGCTTTTTCGCAGTGACCGGTTTTGGTTCAAAGCGACACTGTTTCTGATCGATAGATTGTCCGTTTGTGCGGCCGCTGCAGATCACGATCTGTAGATCTGGATACAGGCCGCGTAGTTGTGCGATCAGCTCCGTTCCGCAACCATCCGGAAGGTTATAGTCCAGCAGGGCCAGATCAATCGGCGCATGATTGGCAGCTGCCAGCGCCGCGCTACAGCAGTCGACAGAAGTTACCTGATAACCCAGGTCTTCAAATTCCCAGGTCAACATCTGCCGAAGCGAGTGATTATCCTCGACGATCAGCAGATGTCTGGGTGGGCAGGTCATCCTAGGCTGCCAGGACTTCTTTCAGCTTGTTACGGGCCCGGAACAGACGGGTCCCCACCCCGGCAGAGGTGATGCCCAGATGGTTGGCAATCTCTTTCTGGGAGTAGCCGCCGACCACCTGCTGAACCAGGGGCTCACGATACTCTTCTGGCAGCCCCTCGATCGCCCGGCGCAATACGAAGGCCTCTGTTGAGGTGTCGTAATAGTTGTCGTTGGACTCCAGTGTCTCCAGTGGGATGTCGGAGACCTCCAGCTGCTTGCGTTCAAACCGACGGGCATTCTCCCGACGCAAAATGGTGAACAACCAGCCCTTGGCAGCCTTTGGGTTCTGCAGCCGATCAACTGACTTCCAGGCCCGGAGCAGGGTT
>JAPHUE010000131.1 GCA_026196795.1 Sedimenticola sp. | reverse complement strand
GACTGTGTGCATCTGGCCATTACAGGCCTGCTGGATGAAGAGCCCGATATGGTGATTGCCGGGATTAATGCCGGTGCAAACCTGGGTGATGATGTACTCTATTCAGGTACGGTTGCCGCCGCAACTGAAGGACGCTTTCTGGGGCTACCAGCGATTGCCCTGTCTATGAATTCTCATGATCCAAAGCACTATGATTCAGGTGCGCGTGTTGCCAGGGAGCTGGTGGAGCATCTACAGGCAGAGCCGCTCCCCTCAGATACCATTATTAACGTGAATATTCCCGATCTACCCTATGAAGCGCTAAAGGGTTTTCAGGTGACGCGGTTGGGACACCGCCATCGTGCTGAGCCGGTCATTCGTGATACTGATCCGAGAGGGCGGATAATCTACTGGGTTGGCCCGGCCGGCTTGGAACAGGATGCAGGGGAGGGGACAGATTTTAATGCCATTCGTGAAGGCTATGTATCGGTCACGCCATTGCAGATAGATTTGACGCGCCATTCAGACATTCAAAAGTTGAGCGCTTGGCTCGACAGGATGGCTTGATGAGCAGTTCGGTACACCGTGGTATTGGTATGACTTCGCAGCGTACCCGGGAGCGCCTGATACAGCGCCTGCGTGATGAGGGCATACAGAATCAGACGGTTCTGGAGGTCATGCGGAATACACCGCGCCATATTTTCGTTGATGAAGCCCTGGCCAGCCGAGCCTATGAAGATACGGCGTTACCCATAGGGCAAGGGCAGACCATATCGCAGCCCTTTATCGTCGCCAGAATGACAGAGTTACTGCTAGAGGCGGGCCCCATGGAGACCGTGCTCGAGGTAGGTACCGGTTCGGGCTATCAGACAGCGATTCTCTCCAAGCTGGTAAAGCGGGTCTATAGCGTTGAGCGTATTCAATCGCTGCAACTGTTGGCAAGAAAAAGGTTTCAGGAGCTGCAGCTGCGAAATATCCGTTTACATCATCGTGATGGTGGCATGGGGTTGCCAGAATATGCCCCTTTTGACGGTATTTTGGTTACTGCAGCGCCCGAAGGTATCCCCAGGTCGCTGGTTGATCAGCTAAAAGTGGGTGGCTGCATGGTTTTACCGATCGGCAATCGTTCCGAACAAGTGTTAGTAAGGGTAACCCGTACCAAGAGTGGTTATCAGAAAGAGTTGTTAGAGCAAGTCATATTTGTTCCGTTGTTGGGAGGGACCCTTTAAGTGAAGCTGTTTTCCAAACTCTATACCCGTGTTCTTGTCTGGTCCCGACATCGTCATGCACCGCGTTATCTGGCAGGACTCAGCTTTGCTGAATCGTCTTTCTTTCCGATTCCACCGGATGTGATGCTGGCACCCATGACGTTAGCAAATCCGACCAAGGCATGGAACTTTGCGGTTATAACAACTGTCGCTTCAGTATTGGGCGGTTTGCTGGGCTATTTTATTGGGCTGTTTGCTTTTGATATGGTTGAGCCGCTGTTACAGTCGGCCGGATATTTCCCCAAGTATCTGTTAGCAAGGGAGTGGTTTTCAGAGTGGGGTTTTTGGGCCATTTTTATTGCTGGTTTCTCCCCTATACCGTACAAACTGTTCACGATTACAGCCGGGGTTATTTCCATGTCGCTGTTGCCCTTTGTTCTGGCATCTTTTATTGGACGAGGGGCACGGTTCTTCCTGGTTGCGGGTCTGATGGCCTGGGGCGGAGACAGAATGGAGGATGTCCTGCATAAATATATCGACAGGATTGGCTGGGCGACAGTGGTTGTTATTGCAGGTGTTGTTGTATGGATAAAAACTCAGGGATAGGGGATTTTTGTCGATAGCACTTGTCATCAGGAGATAATGAAGCATCAGGAGTCAAGAGTGGGGCAAGTGGTTGGTATTGACGTTGCTGGTCAGAATGCCGCGTTGACATCTGAAACGCTGCTGATCAGGTCATTCAAGGCACTCAATGTCTGCCTTATGGCGCTCCTGTTTTCACAATGGCTGACAGGTTGCACGGCTCCTGTTCGCGCCCCGGTCGTTTCTCGGGATACCCCTACAGTTCGCCACACATCCAGCAGGCCGAGCACTTACCGGGTGCGGACCGGTGATACGCTCTATTCCATCGCCTGGCGGTTTAATATCAACTACGCCTCTGTTGCTAAATGGAATGGCATTCGCTATCCCTATACTATTTATCCAGGTCAGCGGTTGACGCTGGCGCCTGTGAAACGAGCGTCTAAACGTCCTCCTAACACCCCGGTTACCCGTAAAACCCCAAAAACCCAGGGTGCTGTTTCGCAGGCTAAACCCGTAGTATCAAAGAAAGCGGTATCCCAAAGGAGTTCAAAAGGCGTAATATCAAAGTCGTCCAGTGGGAAAAAGACGCCTGAATCGCTAAAGTTACAATGGCTCTGGCCGACAAAGGGATCATTAGCGGAGCGTTTTGTAAGTGGTGACCCGGTTCGTAAGGGAGTCAAGATCAAAGGGCGATTTGGGACCACTATAAAGGCCGCTGAATCAGGCAAGGTGGTATACGCAGGTAACGGCTTAATTGGTTACGGACGTTTGGTCATCATTAAACATAATAAGAACTATCTAAGCGCTTACGGCTATAACAGAAAGATACATGTAAAAGAAGGTGATACGGTTAAAAAGGGAGTACGTATCGCCGAGATGGGCAGCGATGGTAATGGAAAGCCCATGCTTCATTTTGAGATTCGGCGTAATGGTGCGCCCATCGATCCTCTGAAGCTGTTACCTCGTCATCCCTGATTTACAGATCACTGGATCAGCAAGGGTCCATCAGGAGGGTTTGTATGGTCAAGCATCAGGTGGAAAAGGAGAAAGGTGAAGAGGCGGCTGCTGTTAAGCCTTCTGCGAAGCCTAAATCACGGACGAAAAAACAGCCGGAAGCTGATGTGAAACTGATTTCAGATAGCGATGAAGGTAGTGTCACTTCTGTTCAGATGGATGCTACACGCCTCTACCTGAGTGAGATTGGTGGTTCAAAGCTGCTAACAGCTGAGGAAGAAGTGACGCTCGCCAGGTTGGCCCAGAAGGGCGATGTAGCCTCACGCCAGCGGATGATAGAGAGTAATCTTCGCTTGGTGGTGAAAATTGCCCGTCGCTATATGAATAGAGGGCTGGCACTTCTTGACCTTATTGAAGAAGGTAATCTAGGGCTTATTCGGGCCGTAGAAAAGTTTGATCCGGAACGTGGTTTTCGTTTTTCTACCTATGCTACCTGGTGGATTCGTCAGACTATTGAACGGGCTATCATGAATCAGACTCGCACGATTCGCCTGCCTATTCATGTTGTAAAAGAGATTAATGTTTATTTACGCGCTGCACGAAAACTGACTCAGCAGCTGGATCATGAACCCAGTGCTGATGAAATAGCTGACCTGCTTGATCGTCCGATTGATGAAGTTAAACGGATGCTGGGGCTTAACGAAAGAATCACCTCGGTTGATACTCCTTTTGGTAAAAATGCCGATAAACCCCTTCTGGATACCATTCCAGATGTACAGACTGAAGATCCTTCCGACAGTCTGCAAGCGGAAGGTATGACTGCAAATCTGGACGAGTGGCTGAATAAACTCAATGATAAGCAGCGGGAAGTGGTGGAGAGGCGGTTTGGCCTGCATGGCTATGAGAATGCCACATTAGAGCAGGTGGCTAATGAATTGGGTGTTACTCGTGAGCGAGTCCGTCAGATCCAAATGGATGCACTCAAACGTCTGCGTGGAATCCTGGAAAAGGACGGTTTTTCAGTAGAAGCACTGTTTAAGTAATCTGCTGTATTGTTCAATTACTGGAAACCCTGCCAGAAACCTTTCTGGCAGGGTTTTCTGTCAGTGGAATATAACTGATGTGCGCCAAGATAATAATTTTGCTTGGTTTTTCTGTTGTTTCGAAGGTAAACTCAGTTCGTGAATGAGAATTGATGTTAGATAGAGTTTTAATGCCATCCTGTTATTTGATGGGATTATTCATCGGGTCATAACCACTGATAGCGTGAAAAATGGATAGACAGAGAAAACCAATTCCACATATAGGGCGCAAAGCAACTCTAGAGAAGCAGCTTCCAGGAGAAGTCGCCTGTGACGACTGTGGACTGGATCCGATGTGCTCAATCCTCGATTACGCTGATGAGGAGAGTAATGTACCTGAAGGCGTTTTGTTGAGACGTCGACATGTTGCAAGGGGCGAGACCATTTTTCTCAAGGATGATCCATTCAGATCGGTATTTGCCGTTAAGTCGGGCTCGTTCAAGACCTATATCCCTAAGATCTCTGGCACGGATCAGGTCGTCGGTTTTCATGTGATAGGCGAACTGGTCGGTATTGAAGGGTTGGCAGATCAACGCTACCCCTATACGGCTCGGGCTTTGCAGGATAGCAGTGTCTGTGAATTGCGACTCGAGGCTCTCTCAGACAGTGGTCGAGAACGTGAAGAGTTGCAACAGGGCATTATCAACATATTGAGTACTGAGGTGGCATTCAACCATCAACTCATAACGGCGCTGATTCACCAAAGCGCCGATCAACGGCTCGCAGGTTTTCTGTTGAACCTAACCAAGCGCCTGCATACCCGCGGTATGCGGCAAGTTGAATTTCAGATTGGTATGTCACGAAGCGATATTGGCAGTTATCTTGGGTTAGCCAGCGAAACGGTGAGTCGTGTACTTACGCGTTTTCAGAAGGCAGGGTTGATCCAGTTACGTCATAAACGCCTGCAACTGCTTGATGAGGAAGGTTTAAGCGATATAGCGGAACATTGATCTAGAGTATTGATTGCAATAGGTATTGCCATGGTTGCGGGTTTCTAGTCAGAGCAACCAGAACCATATAGCCGACACAGGTCAATGCCATGATGCCAAAGTAGGTTCTGCTACGGCGGCTTTTAGCCCATTTCAGGGCATACATACCAAGAATGATATAGGCCAGCAGTGCAATCAGCTTTGCCGTTAGCCAGGGGGCGACAAATGGGTACTGATGGCTCAGCAAGGCAAGCGAAATACCAGCGATCAATAGCAGGGTGTCATTGAACTGCGATAATTTGCGCACCCAGCCTCGATTAACCAATCCGGATCGGCTGATCATCCAAATCAAACGTAAAGAGAAAAAACTCACGGTAAAGATAACCGTGCTGATGTGTAGCGTTTTTATCCAATAGTAGATCATGAGTACTCAGTCAGGGTGCTAACATGCGCTGTGAGGATACCTGCTACGGCAGTTTAAACCAAGTCAATCGCTGGGTTTTGCTGTTGCATAATACCCGTACCATTTAGGGGTTGTCTCAGACCTGCCATGGAAGGGATAATTACCCCTGTATTCTACAGGAAATGCCTTTACCGCTCTCTCTGCTGCTTACCATGTGTGTGTCTGATTAGAGATCAATCCTGTCCAGTATCAATAACAGAGTGACTGAATCTATGGAATTAGTATGTCCTGCCGGTAATCTCCCATCGCTGAAGGCTGCTGTCGATAATGGTGCCAGTGCGGTTTACTTTGGTTTTCGGGATGACACTAATGCGCGTCATTTTGCGGGTCTGAATTTTGGCCCGGCTAAGATTGCTGAGGGTATTCGTTATGCCCATCAACGTGGAGTCAAAGTTTTTTTGGCGCTGAATACCTACCCACAGCCGGATGGCTGGTCGCGCTGGCAGAATGCCGTTGATCAGGCTGCGGATCTGGGTGTTGATGCGATGATTGCTGCGGACATTGGGGTGCTTGATTATGCGGTTAATAAGTACCCCGATCTGAATCTTCATCTCTCGGTTCAGGGTTCTGCAACTAACTATGAAGCGCTGAGATTCTATAAGGAAAACTTTGGGGTACGTCGTGCCGTACTGCCTCGGGTCCTGTCTCTCAGTCAGGTTGAGCATGTGGTCAATAACAGCCCGGTTGAGATAGAGGTGTTTGGCTTTGGCAGTCTGTGTGTCATGGTAGAAGGTCGATGCATCCTTTCGTCCTATGCTACAGGTCGCTCTCCCAATACCTATGGTGCCTGTTCGCCGGCCAGTCATGTCGAATGGCGCGAAACACCCGCTGGGCTTGAAACACGTCTGGGTGGTGTTTTGATCGATCGGTTTGCTGAAGGTGAAAATGCCGGTTATCCGACTCTCTGTAAAGGGAGCTTCCGTGTGGGTGAGAACACCTATCATGCGATGGAGGAGCCAACCAGTCTGAATACACTCGCCTTGTTGCCACAATTACAGGCGGCAGGTGTCTCTGCCATAAAGATCGAGGGGCGGCAGCGCAGCCCGGTCTATGTTGAGCAGGTAACAAAAGTCTGGCGTGCCGCCCTTGATGCCTGTCAGCGCGACCCTGAAAATTATGCACCACAACCGGAATGGATGGCGGAATTAGGTAAGGTGTCAGAAGGCACCCAAACCACCCTGGGTGCTTATAGTCGCCCCTGGCAGTAAGGTCTCTTGTGTTATGAATAGCCAACCGAAACTCTCACTCGGTCCTGTCCTCTATTACTGGGCGAAAGATCAGTTACTTGAATTCTATGAAGAGATGGCTGTCTCTGCCGTAGATGTTATCTATCTGGGTGAAACAGTCTGTTCTAAGCGCAGCCTGATGCGTACTGACGACTGGTTTTCTCTAGCTGACCGACTGACGGCGGCTGGCAAGGAAGTGGTGTTCTCAACACTGGCACTGCTTGAGGCCGACTCAGAATTGAAACGATTGCGCCGTCTTTGTGATAACGGAAAACATATGGTTGAGGCTAACGATATGGGGGCCGTTCAGTTGATGAAGGATAAGCCCTTCGTCGCGGGTCACAGTGTTAATATTTATAACGAACGCACTCTAAGTCTACTCGCCAAACAAGGACTGAAGCGTTGGGTATTTCCGGTTGAGTTATCCAAGCATACACTCAAACTGATGCAGGAGCGCCGTCCTGAAGGGGTAGAGACCGAGCTGTTTGCTTATGGCCGGCTGCCGTTGGCTTATTCCGCGCGCTGTTTTACCGCGCGTGCCTATAATCTGCCGAAGGATGATTGTCAGTATCGCTGTCTCGATTTCCCAGATGGTATGACGTTATCCGCACAGGATGACACACGTTTTCTGGCACTGAATGGTATCCAGACTCAGTCGGCACATACCTTTAATTTGCTGTCAGAGCTTGATGAGATTCGTCAGTTGGGTGTGGATGTTTTACGGATTAGTCCGCAGGCTAATCACACAGGAAAAGTGATTGACCTGTTCAGTCGCTGTCTCAATGGCGAGATGGCTGCTGACATTGCCACTGAGAAGCTTGAACGGCTCATACCGGTTGGTTCCTGTAACGGCTACTGGCATGGTGATGCCGGCATGGAGAACAAGGCGCAGGCGGCTGCTCAGGGCCTGCTGTGACGGTCTTTTGATATATCCGATATCAGATTAACTGCGCCTGAGCAGTTTGGGAATTGGCAGTTTAAATGCCGGTTTGGGCAGGGTAGGTACTCTGCTGATCAGGGAAGTCATCCCATTAAGCATTTTCAAGAATGGACCGATACGCTCTTCCAGTTCAAGGGCGTCAAGGAAGTTTTTCACATAAAGTCCCAGCTCTGTATCGCCACCAAGACGCAGGCGCCGATTGAAAAACAGGGTGTCCGCATCCTCACGTCGGGTTGCCAGCAGTAGAAAGTCATAGACACTCCCCTCAATGCTCAAGTCGTGTGGCTGATTGGTTTCAGCTGCACACAGCACACCATTTCGCAGTGTGATACTGAAATCCAGACGGGCATCAACAACATCAACACGCATGATTTTTTCGTTCAAAAAGTCCAGTTCGCCATCGGCCAATTCAGGTGCAAACAATTTATTAAGCAGTTTTACCATGAGCGCACTGTAGGACTTGCTCGGTACCAGACTGAGGGGGAACGCCAGTGGTGCGGGTAGCAAGGGGTTTTCTGGTAAGTTGGTTGTATTAGTCATAGGCTGCTAAATCTTGTGCTTTTGGAAGTTGTTTATTGGCTTCACTCTAAAATTTCAGTGGAAATCATACGCTTCTTAATTGTCATCCTGAATAACTGGAGAGGTTGCACCCGTGCGTGGCCTTTCAGGCGCTTTGTACCAGCTGAGTTTCTCTTGCAGCTGGACGACTTCTCCTACAATGATAAGCGTAGGTGGTTTGGGTTGCTCGCGTTCAACAATCTCCTGGATATTACTCAAGGTACCAGTGAAAACCCGCTGTTTTTCCGTTGTACCCTGCTGTATCAAGGCAATAGGCATATCGGGTGAGACACCGTGCGTTATCAATTGTTGGATAATAACAGGCAGGCCGACCAGCCCCATATAAAAGACGACAGTCTGATGGGGCTGGGCCAGTTGGCTCCAGTTCAAATTAATGGTGCCGTCTTTGAGGTGTCCGGTAACAAAGGTAACCGACTGCGCGTAGTCCCTGTGAGTCAACGGAATGCCCGAGTAGGCCGCGCAACCAGATGCCGCCGTAATGGCTGGAACAACCTGAAAAGGGACGCCTTCCTCAGAAAGGGTGTCTATCTCTTCACCGCCTCGACCGAAGATAAAGGGGTCTCCACCTTTCAGACGCACGACCCGTTTTCCCTGTTTAGCCAAGTCAACAAGCAATTGGTTGATCTCCTCCTGGCGCATGGCGTGATGATCGCGTTCCTTGCCCACATAGATACGCTCTGCATCCCGGCGCGTCATCTCCAGAACAGGGGCTGCGACGAGTCGATCGTAAACGACCACATCGGCCTGCTGCATCAGTCTTAATGCGCGGAAGGTAAGTAGGTCAGGATCTCCCGGCCCGCCACCAACCAGATAGACTTCTCCCATAGGATTATGGGCATCGGCTTCAGCCAGAGCTCGATCCATGCTGGCATCGGCTTCATCGATATGTCCTGAAAAGACCCTTTCGGCCACACCGCTCTGGAGAATTTTTTCCCAGAAAAGACGGCGGTCAGATGGGTTGTCAAAGCGTGCTTTTACCCGATCCCGAAAACGATTTGCCAATTCTGCCAGCCGGCCATAACCGGCAGGTATAAGTGTCTCCAGTCGGCTTCGAATCAGACGTGCTAAAACGGGTGAAGCTCCGCCAGTGGATACGGCCGCGACGACGGGTGAGCGGTCGATTATGGAGGGTGTGATAAAGGTGCAGAGTTCCGGTTGGTCAACCACGTTTACGGGTAGATGGCGTGCCCGAGCCTCTTCTGAAACCTGGCGGTTAACAGCGGGGTTGTCGGTAGCCGCGATAACCAGGTAAGCATCATCCAGATCGCTGGTCTGGTACTCTTTGGCGCTATGTTCAATTTGACCCTGATCCAGACTGCTCTGCAGATCAGGGCAGAGTGTGGGGGAAACCACACGTATTTTCCCTTGTGCCTTTAAAAGTAAGGTCACTTTTCTGGCGGCGACTTCACCGCCACCAATTATGAGGTTGGTTCTGTTTTTAACATCGAGGAAAATGGGAAAGAAATCCATCGGTTACCTTCAATAGCGGTCATAGGGCCCTTGAGCCGGATTATCATGCTCACAGATGAGGCGGAACTCTACCATGTGGCTATGAGAGGGACAATAAATAGCATGGCTTGTATATATTAGTAAATCTATAATATACTAAATAACTAGGGTAATCATTACATGTGGGTCGAAAGTGGTTAAAGAGATCAATTCAAAAGAGTTGGAAAGCAAGTTGGCAGCAAATGAAGATCTTTATTTGCTGGATATCCGCAGTGAAGCTGAGGTGGCTGGCGGTATGTTGCCTCAGTCAACCCATCTGCCGATGCACTTGATCCCACTGAAGATCAATGAATTCTCCGGTGACAAGGAGATTGTTCTCTATTGCCGTAGTGGTGCCCGTTCATATCATGCCTGTATGTATCTGATGCAACAGGGTTTTGATAATGTTATCAATCTGCAGGGTGGAATCGTCGATTGGGCTCGCAATGGCTATAGCATTGAGGCCTACGGTTGACAACAGACATTCTGGGAAACGGAGCGGCATTAATTTAGGGCGGGGTAGGGAATGCTTTCCCGTTCAGATCGGCTTGCGTTTGCTTGATAATTAGAATATAAGATACGACTGATTTTCTTACAACGAAACGAAAGATTTGGAGGTTAACCATGGCTGATTT
>JAPHUE010000243.1 GCA_026196795.1 Sedimenticola sp. | reverse complement strand
TATGGCGAGATGCTGGACCAGGGGCGCAATATCTGCGCGGCCGTTGATATACCCGTGATCGGCGATGCCGATACCGGCTATGGCAATGCCCTCAATGTCAGGAGAACCATCGCAGGCTATGCGGCCGCCGGCTTTGCCTGTGCCATGATTGAAGATCAGGAGAGCCCAAAGCGCTGCGGCCACACCCGAGGTAAGCGGGTTGTCAATCGCCAGGAAGCGATGAGCCGAATCAAGGCCGCCGTGGATGAGCGGGAAGCAGGCAGCGATATCCTGATCATGGCCCGCACCGATGCCCGGCATGATCATGGTATGAAAGAGGCACTCTGGCGTTGCCAGGCATTTGCAGACCTAGGCGCAGATATTATCTTTTTGGAAGCGCCGCTCAATCAAGATGAGATGCAGCAATTCTGCACCACCATCCCCGGCTACAAGATGGCCAACATGGTGGAGCAGGGCGATACGCCGCTACTCTCCCCACAGGAGCTTGAGGCGATGGGCTATAAGATCGCCGCTTATCCACTCACCCTGATCAGTAGTGCCGTACGCGCCATGCAGGAGGCACTACAAGCCTTGAAACAAGGCCATAATGCTGACAACCTGCTACCCTTTGGTAAGCTGCGTAGCATAGTGGGTTTTGATGACTATGATGAACAGTTAAATGAATACCCTGATAGCTCGCCCGAAAAATAATTAAAGGATATACGCCATCCGTAGCAACGTTATAAATCAGGCGGAAGGACAGACCTATTCCTGGAGATCAATTATGAAGCACCCACTGCAACACACACTGCTATCTGCCATGCTAACCACCCTGTTAATGATGGGCGTGACTCCGCTGCAGGCGAGCAATTCTGGAGAGCTTATAGGTGCCATCTTCAGTGAGATCGAAAAACGCACTATCGAAGAGTATTACCGGGGGCGCTTCGGCAAACCAGTTAGTAAGCAGAAAAAGTCCGGTAAAAAAAACAAGAAACAGAAAGGTTTGCCACCTGGCTTGGCAAAACGCGACTCGCTACCCCCCGGCTTGGCCAAACAGCTTGAACGCAATGGACGCCTGCCACCTGGGCTGGAAAAACGAGACCTGCCCGACGGGCTGGCAAACCTACTGCCACCACGCCGCCATGGTCAGCAGCGGATTGTTGTTGACAATGATGTGCTACTGATTGAAACAGCAACCGGACTGATTCTGGATATTTTAAGGGATGTCTTTTAGGACTTACTCATTTTCCGGACGATGCAGTACAAGCGAGACCCGGCGATTTCGTGCCCGTCCTTCATCCGTATCATTTTCCGTCAATGGCTGGGTATCGGCATAACCAACTGCGCGCATGCGCTCTGAGGCAATTCCCTGTCCCAATAGAAAACGTAATACACCTGTCGCCCGCTGAGCTGACAACTCCCAATTGGAAGGAAACTGCGGTGTGGCAATGGGGCTTGAATCGGTATGCCCTTCAATCGACAGGGTATGGTCACTGGCACTGGTCAGCAGGGGCACCAGCTTGACCAGTACACCTTCACCTTCGGCGGTTAACGCTGCGCGCCCCAGCTCAAACAGAATACTTTCCCGTATTTGAATATTCACCTGATTGGCGGTCACGGTTACTTCGACAGAATCCGCCAGCCCCTGACTCTGCAAGGCACTGCGATACTGCGCTTCCAATTGCCGTTCCGTCTCAACCTCTGCCGGCTTATCGATCGTCGCTTCCTTCTCTTTTATCTGCAACACAGGCTCAACCGGCACTGTGACCTTGCCACGTACAGCCACCGGATTCGAGAGCGTGCGCGTCAGCACCTGATAATCCTCCTCCGAATAGGTGGAGTAAGCCAGGAGCAACACAAACAGACTCAACATCAGGGTCATCACATCGAGATAGATGATTAGCCAGCCACCATCACTCTCATCCGGAAGCGGCTCCTCTTCCCACTGTGGAGGGGGAGGAAGGTGCGCCCTGCGACGCTCTTTCAAGACGACCGCCCTTCTGTCGCCACTTTATCGGCTTCTGCCTGGACGCGCTGTTCGATCTCCTCCAGTGAAGGCGAGTGAATTTCATCCTCATACTGCGCGACAAAAGAGTTGAGTGTTTCCCGAATAAAACTGGGATTACGTTTTTGCCCCAGCATACTGATGCCTTCCAACACCATGTACATCAGCATCACACGCTGTTCAGTACGACGCTCAAGCTTGATTGCAACCGGCTTCAGGAGCAGATTGGCCAGGATAATGCCATAAAGCGTTGTGGTAAGGGCAATACCCAGATTAAGACCAATGACCTTAAAATCAGCCCCATCCATTGCCTGCAACATGTTGACCAGTCCCAGCAGGGTGCCCGCCATGCCAAAGGCCGGCGCAAAGGTCGCCATAGAGCGAAACACCTGTGCCTCACCCCACTCCTGACGACGCAATTTAAAAATGCGCCATTTCAGCAAAGCATCAATATCACTGGTCGGTATTCGATCAATGACCAGCTGTATTCCTGTTCGTAAAAAAGGATTATTGATACGGGCCATTGCATCCTCAATAGCGGCCAGCTTGCCATGCCCGAGAAGTATGGAAACTCTTACTATCTCCTCGATCTCACGGTCTACCGGGAAATCGTGATGCCGCCAGATCACGCGAAAGCTGCGATAGACCTGTCGCAGCTCTTTCATCGGATAACTGATAAACGTAGCCGCAATGGTGCCGCCAATCACAATCAGCAAACCCGGCAGGTTAAGAAAGATGCCAGGCTCTTCTGCTGACAGGAATACCGAAAGAATGATCAGCACCATTCCTGTGATAATTCCAACCAAAGTCGAGCTATTCAGATCCTTACGCGGAGGTATCAGCGCCATGCAATTTCCCCTATCAGACCCAGTGGTAGCCTGATAATAATTTATTCCATGTATTACAGCACGTTAGATAACTATAACGCTATTACTGGAGCGAATCCATGACAAGCAAACATCGCGAAGCTGGCGTTTTTCTGTTTTACTTAACCTGACTCTACTCTATGCCGAAACACGCATAACTTACAGGGTAAGCACAAAAGCCATAGGAGGAAGCAGTAATGACATTAAATGATGTATTACAAAAAAAGCCTGAAGGCGTAATCACCATACCGGCCAGCATGGATCTGCTTGAAGCCATCAACACCATGTGTGAGAACAAAGTAGGCGCACTACTGGTTAAGGCCGACGACGGATCACTTCACGGCATTGCCACTGAACGGGATATTATGCGTTACTGCTCATCCAGCAAAGGCAAACTGGAAGGCGCGGTAATCAACGACGCCATGACCCACAAATTAATCATTGCCTCACCTTCAACAACCGTTGAAGAAGCCATGACGCTGATGACAGAGCATCGCTTTAGACATATTCCCGTGCTGGATGACGGTAAACCCATAGGCATGATCTCCATTGGCGATCTGGTAAAAGCCCAACTGAAAGACATTACCGTAGAAGCTACCTACCTCCGGGAATACATCAACTACTCCTGACAGAACTATTATCCCTGGGGTGAGTCGAAGTACAGGTAGTGCTCACTCTGGGAACAACAACACACCGACCTGCAGCCATGAATAATCTTTTCCTCCGACTCTATCTCTGTCTGTTTTTTTTATTTACAGCACCCTCGCTTTTGGCTGAAGGCCAGCAGGTCTTTAAAGAGTATTTTGAGGCACTGCCTGTTTTCTGGGAACGCATCTATCCCAAAGGCGGCCAGACGCTCTACTGTGGTGAAAAGTTTGGCTCCTACCACGGGCGTAGTATTAATATCGAGCATGTCTACCCCATGGGTTGGGCGATGCGTGACCAAGGCTGCCGCAGCAGAAAATTGTGTCGCGAATCCAGCAAGCGATTTAATCAGATTGAGGCGGACATGCACAATCTTTACCCATCAAGGGCAGACATCAATAAAGCTCGCAGCAGTTTTCCGTTTGCCGTTATAGCGGGAGAAAAACGAAATTTTGGTCGCTGTGATTTTGAATTTCACTCCCGACAAAGAACCGTAGAACCGCGACCGGCCAGTCGTGGCAATATTGCCCGAGCCATGCTCTATATGCACGATACCTATGGTTTAACGCTTTTCAAACGACAAGGGGAGCTGATGAAAAAATGGAACCGCGAAGACCCGCCAGATAATGAAGAGCGTCGACGCAATAATCTGATTGCAAAACATCAGGGCACCCGCAATCGGTTTATTGATAACCCAAAAGCAGCGGAGCAGTTACGCTTCTAACCTGGGCCTATCAGCGACTCGATTTGTGCCAATACAGGCGCAGGATCAGTATAGCTATAACGCAAGCGATGAAGTTGTCCGTTGCATTCCAGTATCAACGAAGGGAAGCCCTCGGCACCGATGGAACGGCCCAGCTCAATCTCACGCTCAAGTTGCTGCTGTGTCGCAGCGGCATTCAGAAGTGAAGCAAACTGCTCCGTATCCAAGCCCAGCTCAATGGCCAGCGTTAACAGCGTCTCATCATCAGAAGGGTTCATTGCACGCAGATAGTAAGCCTGCTGAATCGCCTTAATCATTGCAGACTCATGCTTCACATCCTGGGCCCGGGCGGCGATGATGGCACGGCATGCCGGATAGGTCGATCGCCTGGGTTGGCACTGACTCCAGAAATCAAAATTGAATTGCGTACCGGGCACCCGCTCGGTAATTTTTTTCCAGGTGGTCTGTAGAAATTCCTGCATTGCCTGCGGCATCGGCTCACTTGAATCCGGGGCCAACCCACCCAGCAGCGTGATCAGTTGCACATTGCCAGGTAATCTCTGAACAATCTGCTCATAGACAGGACTAAAGGCCCAGCACCAGGAACACATGGGATCATGGACATAGTAAAGTTTACAACGCATCAGGTAACTCCCACGCGCCATTTTTTACTTCTATTCATCTGACACCTCAACCCGATTCTTTCCAAGCTCTTTGGCCTGATAAAGTGCCGCGTCAGCACGTCGAACCAGATCATTCTCTTGTTCCCCTGAGTGATAAACAGCGACACCAAAGCTGGCTGTTAAACGTCCAATCTTGGTAAAATGATATTGTGACATTCTCAGGCATAATGACTCAGCCAATTGACTCGCACCTTCTCTGTCCGTTTCGGGACAGATGATAAAGAACTCTTCTCCCCCCCAACGACCCAGCGTATCGGTCACTCTGATTCCAGACCGTAGAACATTGGCCACATCCACCAGCACTTTATCACCAACCGGGTGCCCAAACTTATCATTGACCTGTTTGAACCCATCAATACCCAGCATGATAACCGAGAAACTGAGCCCGTATCTTTCAGCGCGTCGAATCTCTTGCCTGAACACCTCTTCCAGTTTTATCCGGTTGTAAACCTGGGTCAGTCGATCAGTGATAGAGAGCTCTTCCAGCTCTTTGGTCTTTTCAAGTAACAGTGCATTATTAAGTGCCGCCTCTTCATTAGCAATCCGAATCTCCCGATTGAATCGGGCAAGACGACGGTTTTGAAAGACAAAGAAACTCAGAACCAGCACAACGGCTAACAATATTTTGCCAATGAGCAGATAGTTGACCTCTGAAACATACTCAACCGTTATCCATTTTGAGTAGATCTTCTGCCGATCTTCAACTGTGGTTGCACGTACTGCCTTGTCAATTACAGAATAGAGTAGCGGGTCATCATTGCGCACCGCCATACTTAACTCACGGACAAACTCTGTTTTACCGGCGATCTTTACATCCGGATATCCGAGCTGTCGGATGGCATACCCAATGGTTGGAGCAGAATCAATAAAACCGAATATTACCTTTGAACGAACTTTTGACAAACCATCCTGAACACTCTCAACCTCAACTAAATTTATATCCGGATAACGTTGCCGCAAGGTATCGCCAATGGCGTAATCTTTTACTACACCCAGGCGCCGGTTTTTTACCTGTCCAATGCTCTCAACAAACAGCTCTTCACTCCGAGTTGCAATGACCGAGGGAAAATCCATATACGGTGTTGTGAATCGCAGATAAGTCTCACGCTCAGGCGTATGCGCTGCCAGCGTAATAACATCACAATTTCTTGCTTTCGCCTCGGCCAGGGTCTCACCCCACGTGGCTGTTGGTACAAGCTCCCAGCGCGTACCCAGCCGCACCTCCAGAAGCTGAATGAAATCTGCGGTCATCCCCTGTAACTTTCCATGATCATCAATCGACTCATAGGGCATCCAGTCAGGCACAACGCACATTCTGATCACTTTTCGCTGTTTTAAATAGGCGCGCTCTTTATCAGTAAAGGAGACATCCGAAAGCGCTCCACCTTGCAACTCAATGTTCCATTTTCGTTTCAGCCGGTCTATCTCCTCTTGGGAAACCTGCTCAATTGCCCTATCCAACAGTTCAGTCAAAACAGGCCAGTCACTGCGTACGGCCAACATCTCTTCTGAGCGCTTGAGAGCCTGATCTTTTTGTACCGGCAACGTGGTCAGGTCAGAGAGAAAGTTTTTCTGTATGATGCTACGCATTACGGGGTGAGACATGATAGCTGCATCCACCTCTCCCGCCGCCACGGCCTCCAGAGCCAGAAGATGGCTGCTATAGGCCTTTAACTGCATGTCAGGAAACCGTTTACGTAGTAAGTCGTTAAACTGGTAACCCTCAATAGTGGCCATGCGCATATCTTTGAGGCTATCCAATGTGGATACACCGCGCATCCCTTTGCGAATTGCGATACCGTTATAGGTTGAGAGGATAGGCTGAGTAAAACGTATATAGGCTTTATGCTCGTCTCGCTCACTCATAGCCACAATCATTGAAAGCTGACGCGCTTTAAGCGCATCGATTGCCTGCGCTCGGCTTCGGCCCAGATCATAGTGAATATCCACACCAATCTTCTCAGCAAGCAGATTGACATAATCCACCGCATAGCCAACAGCCCGGCCCGCATTGGCATAAAGGAAAGGACTGTACTCCGATTCAACATGTGCACGAATAACCGGGAGGCTTTGTAAAAACTGCAGCTCCTCACTGCTGAACTTCATACTGGGGGCAATCTTTCGCTCACCCCAACGGCGCTGTATAGCGACCAACTCATCTTCCGTAATCAGGCTCATCCCTTTCTTCAGGATATCCCTTAGCCGCAGATTATCTTTGTTTACTGCCAGATTCATAACACTGGCAAAGCGTTCATCTCTCACCTGCGCTGCTAAAACCAGATTCGGAATGAAGTTTTTCTGCAGCAGATAATCAAGCACCCCAACCATGCCAACAGTGGCATCAGCACGACCAAAGGCTACTGCCTCCAGGCACTCCAGACTATCCTTAACCAATAGAAGATTGATTTCCGGGTAGTGGCGCTCCAATAGTTCCTGCCAAAAAAAGCCTTTTGGAATAGATACTGTCTTTCCTCGTAAATCCTCCAGACCGTTTACTTCCATGCTCCCTTTGCGGGTATAGATACTGGCAGCGGCTACCAGATAGGCATCCGTAAAGGCAAGAAATTCACGCCGCGCTTCGGTATTGACGATATTCAGCATCACATCAATATCCTTGGCACGAATCATCTGCATGAACTCATCCCAACTTGGCCCGGTAACATACTCCACACGAAAACCGGTCTTCTCCGCCAACAGATTCATGTAATCAATGGAGTAGCCTGCAGGACGTCCGTTTTCATTAAAATTAAACGGCGGCCAATCGGTCTCATTATGTACGCGTAAAACAGGATGAGTTTTAATGAAGGCCTGCTCAGCAGGCGTGAAGTGATCGATGTGAGAAGCGGCAAAGGCCGCGCGATTTGATAAACCTAACAATAACAGCACAAGCAGCAGGCACAGGAGCTCCGTCGCCCAATAGATAGGGCCGAGTTTCTTGGCATCCTGCATACCTAGACTCATCATAGTACATCCTTACTACTGTAATAATGTTACTGAGACGCTTCCTCATAAACCGCTGCATCAGCTTAGCGGTACTGGTGATAATACCCAACTGACAAATACTGGTTTTTTATTCCGTATTGCTTTCAACCGCGTGCCTTAATACCTCTACCCTTTTTATTTTATGGGTCGGAATATAGACGGTCATTCTGCCACCGTGCAGACGCTGCTCTACATCCAGCTGATTATTTTTCATCGCAATCAATACGCCCTGTTGAGGTGCGTCACGATCATTCAGCAAGATTCGCACATCGCGCCCCAGATAACGCGATAATTCATCTACGGGTGTTGCAATATAGCGAACCCTTACCCGTTTAGGGGGAGAAGCACGCGAGGTTTCACCTGATGTGGCTTGGTCTTGAGCCGAATCCGATTGATTTCCTAGCAGGCTGGCGAGTTCACGGGTGCCTTCAGGTAAGGTAAAACTGAGATCACTGATCGGTTGATCATTGATACTGACATCCACCCCAAGGACGCGCAGCAGATCCTGTGGCTTGTAGGCAGCTAACACACCGGGATTCACAGGGCCATCCGGTGAAAGTGTTATACGTAACTCACCCGGCTGTGTAATAAGATGGCGCAGGATAAAACGAATACCTTGCCCCGGGATAAAACCCAGATTTTTGGTGTAGTGCTGGTTATCGTCAACAAACAGGGTGTTAACGAAGGCTGACCGATCAAGGCCAGCCTGAGTTGCGCACGTGTCGATTACCCGTTGCGTGTAGCCTTGATCTACCCGATAGCGAATGATCATTCGCCCAAGCTGAGGGGCAGCGCCCGCCATCATTGCACCGGGCTGAGAAACGCCGCTAATCCCCATCTCCATACGCATAGATGCCAATCCAGCCAGCGCATAATCTGAATACAGATTAATTTCACCTGCGCGCTGATCATATTCATAGCGTAGGCCCGCATCAGCAATCAGCTGCTGAAAACCAAGCTGCTCAATCCCCGTTTGAGCCAGTATCCCTCCCAGGCTGCACATCGTATGAGATTTCCCGGAAGCGGCAAGACCAAAGGATTCGAAAAAGTCGCTCCCCAAAGGGATACGGATGCGACTCATCAGCAGGTGAAGCCGTTCTGGTGGTTGCTCCATCTTGAAGCCCGCGGCCACATCCAGGAGAAACTCAACACCACGGCCTTTAAGCTCAGCACGATCTATATCGATACCGACCGGCGCACCCACTGGCGTGAGTTTTATATCTGTAACTGAAATTACACCCTTAAGGCTGGTATCTATTCCACCGTATTTTAACGCGACAAACGGCGCCGACAGCGCGGCCATGCGATCCAGACCATCCTTGACCTTAAAGTAGAGGTAGCCCTTAATACCGCCATAGGCAACCAAACCCACAATAAGGGGGATCAATAGGACATTTTTAAGTTTCACATAGATCTCCTGATGTTATCTCAGGGTCGGTCCTCCGGCCTCCTGGCCAGAAAAGCCTTTCCTTGCGCCATCAATTCAACAAAACCTTTTTCATCGCCATCCAGCACACGACCTGCAACCTGGGTAACTGCATTCAGTAACGTCACCAACGCCCGAGGGCTGTGGGTATTGAGTGACTGTATCTCGAAATAGAGATAGGGATTCTCTTCGGCCACCCGGCTGGCCACATCCATCTGGGCATCAAATGTGCTGCTGGAGAGTTTTGCCAACCCCTCCGCCTGCTCTCCGCTCTGGGAGAGGGCATTAAAAAAGGCGATATTGACCGCATGTGATAGGCCCAGCACATAGGCCATGGCATGGTCATGTCCATCCAATGACATGCTGACCTGATCAGCCATGGTCGAATTGAATAACTCTCGAGCCGAGGCCGTAGCCTCAGGAACACCCAAATCAACGAACACAACATTGCGACCAGAAAGCAGTTCCGTATCGGGCCCAAACATCGGATGGATAGAGGTCACCTGACAGCCCGCCGCCACTAAACGTTGTAGCGGCCCGGCCAGCGGGCCCTTGAGTGAGCTGATATCAAAAATAATCCCTTGCGGTTGTCTGCCACACAACGCATCCAGCAAGTGCGCCGTCTCTTTTATCGGCGTAGCCACGACAATCAAATCATGGGTCAGCTCTGTTTCAGCCAATTCCGCAAAACGTTGGTGGCCTGTTGCGGCCGGTTGTGGATCACAGATCTCAACAGCATAGCCCTGGGCATCCAGAAAACGGACAAACCACTGACCCATCTGGCCTGAACCACCAATCACCAGCGCCCGCTTGCCACTGCCGGTTTGTTCGGAGGTCACTTTATCCAGCTCCTGGGCCGCCAACGAGGCGCGGATCAGCAAACGGAACATCTCCTCTCCGATATCCTCGTCAACACCTACCCGCCGGGCTGTCTCACGTGCAAGATTCAGCACATCTTTTTCCCGGGCATAATCCCGGGTGCCCCGGCCGGCAGATGATTTGACCCGACCGATCTCTGCCACAATCTCCTGGCGACGAGCTACCATTTCCAACAGCTCAACATCAAGACTGGAGAGTTTCTCTCTCAGCGCCTGCAGATCCTTCATTTCATTTTCCTGGAATACATTGACGGTCAGGGGATGCCCCCTACCGATCTCTAACTAGGGTATCGACACGATGGGTAAAATCTTCAGGTCAGTCCGGCCTAACCAGTGTGATGATCTCAGTACCGGCAAAATACTCCCGTGCACCGAGGCGACCCAGTGGGTTCACTCTGTCGGCATGGATTTTCAGTCGACCTTTGGCATCCTTTTCTGCCACACCATCATCAATATAGAGATGTGTCAGTCGACCAAAAATCAGCGCCTGAGGAACAGGTCCCAGCTCCTTTATTTCATACAGCTCGCAGGCCATCGCCAAACGGCAATCCGCCAGGCGCGGAATCCTGGAGCCGGGGAAGTCTGTCAATTCAAGCCCAAGCTCACTCACCTCGGAGACCCCGGCAGGCAGGGTGGCAGAACTTTCATTCACCCGATTGATCTGTTCCACATGGGGCAGGTGAATCACAAACGATGAACGGGCCTCGATATTGACCCGGGTATCCTTTGCTGTGCCATCTGGCTTCTTCCCCAGCGAGAGCATGACCAATGGAGGATCACTGCAAACAGCATTGAAATAGGAGAACGGTGCCAGATTGTAGTCGCCTAGGGGGTTCTCAGACAGAACCCAGGCAATGGGCCGGGGAATGATCGCCTGGGTCATTGCGAAATAGGTGTCGGTAGTGCTCAATTCAGAAAGGTCAACTATCATGCGCTAAGGTCCATATTGATCAAAGGGACATACATCTCTTGGGGCGAAAGGCCACCATGAACGCCAATATGGCTAAGCGGCCGCTCATCTGGCAACTTGCTTGTCATAATATAATTCTGCTTCATAACCAAGGCGTAATGGCCAATTCGATCCCGCAACCTTGGGTGGGGTTCACCCAATCCAAACGCCCCATCGGCAAGCAGTTGTTCACTGCGAAGCAGACTGGCGACCTCAGACAACTCACTGTTAACGTAGGACTCAAAGGTGGCCTGTCGATCAGGGTGGACGTAACAAAAGGCCAAGCGGGGTTCGCCACAGAGCGGCATCATCAAGGTATCAGCCAAGATGGGGTGATCAGATAGCCGGATAGTGCGCTCCGGCGTTGTATCAATAAACCCATGATCTGCCGTTACCAGCACGACTGTATCGGTTCCTTTAAGGCGGGCCGTCATATCTGAAAAGGCCTGGTCAAGCATCTGCAAATGCGCTGCCACATTAGGGCTCGCCACACCATACTCATGGGAGAGACTGTCGAATTCCGGCCAGTAGGCATAGATAAAATTACGCCCCTTGCCACTATTCACCGCACCCTGGATACCCTTGAACATGCCTTGCATACCACCCCGATAGGGGCGAAGTCGACCTCGCCCGGTGAAGGCACGATTAAAGGTTGCACCTGCGATCCAGTCGGGTATCACCAGATGGCTATTGACAGACAGCCGATCAAAGACCGGTTCAACACCACTTAACTGTCGAGGATGCAACAGACGCTCATCAATAGGCATCCGCCCTAATCGTGTAGTGTAGGGCAGTATAGTCAATACCGCTCCGACTTCAGCGAAATAGGTAAACCACCCCGTGAGGCCGTGCTGCTGTGGCGGTAGACCGCTTAGAAAGGTGGGTATAGCCGAGGCGGTAGTCGTCGGACAGACCGATGTAAGTGAGCCGAGTGTATTTTGGAAAAGTACCGTATCGGGGGCATTAGCCTGGAGGTGTTGATAGCCCAAGCCATCAACAACCAGCAGCACCAGATTGCGGACGTTACTCAGACGCTCACTATCAAGCTCAGGTACAGGCGTGTATCCGGTATCCCAGTCCCCCATTGCGAGCGCAATGGAGGACATGAGATTGGCAATACTGCCGCCTTGATAATCAGGAAAGATCATAAATCAGGCTGCGATCTCCACCAGTTCAAGCTCAAAGGTAAGTGCTTTGCCAGCCAGCGGATGGTTACCATCCAGTGTTGCTGTAGTCTCATCCAGTTCGATTACCACCAGGCGAAAAACCTGGCCATCGGGGCCTTGCGCCTGTAACTGTGCGCCAATAGCCAGCTCTATCTCGGCTGGGATCTGCTCCCGCTCCACTTTTTGCACTAATTCTGGCTGATGCGCGCCATAGGCTTGATCAGCAGGAATATTGACCGTTTTGGTCTCTCCCACACTCATCTCCGCCAGTGCACTCTCAAATCCAGGAATTACCTGCCCCTCACCAAGGGTAAATTCCAGCGGCTCACGACCGGCAGATGAATCAAATTGCGTTCCATCTTCCAATGTTCCCGTATAGTGAACTCTGACCTTCTGGCCAAGCTGAGGTGATGACATAACCGTGTCTCCTAATCATTTACGTAGTTTAAAAAAGTACTGAACAACGCTAAACGCCGTCCTCTCTATACGATTGCAACCACGCACAAGTACACGGCCAACAACCTGAGCCCCATCAATATGGGACAAAGCTCTTTTATCATGGCATGATTCCGGCTTCATTTCCGCACCCAAAACCGTTATGCCGCTCAGAGAATCAAAAAAAGCCTCCCGTAATCAGGCTGTACTTCGCTATAAGAAACAGCGACAAAGGAATCTACTGGCCAAGCCAGGGCCCCACCAATTTATCATTGTCATGGACCACCTGAAGGCTGGCTTTAATGTCCCAAAGATATTTCGCAGTGCCGAAGCCTTTGGCGCTCAAGAAGTGCAACTGATTGATATCGGCCTGTTTGATCCAGCACCGGGGAAAGGTTCATTCAGAAAGGTACCGGCCCGCTTCCTCGACACTTTTGAACAGAGCCATGCCGACTTAACAGCCAGGGGCTATACCCTATTTACCCTGGAAGCCGACCAGGGTGAATCACTTTATGACGCCGAACTACCTGAAAAATGTGCCTTTATATTTGGCCACGAAGAGCGCGGAATCAGTTTTGATCCTCAGGATTATCCCGCCATCCGGCGGCTGACTATCCCCCAGTTTGGCCAAGTAGAGAGTCTCAACGTCAGTATCGCCGCATCCATCGTGATGTATGAGTATGTTCGCCAGCGGGGCGATCGCACGGCCACAGTGAGTCCGCCTTCCTGCTCGAATAAGATTCGCCGAATAAAAGGGGATGACTAATCGTTGCCGGATCGCTGTTTACGGAAAATCACCACCGCACCGGGCAGCTCGCCATTGGCAATCGGATAGGCTGAGCAGTCAACTGGCACCGCAGCCCCCTCTGCATGCCAAAACACCCCATCTTCACGTCCCCGCGTACCCTTGCGGTAGGCCGCATAGAGCACGGATTCGACTTCAGGGTATGGCTGATTATCTAATCGGGTATGCTGCACCAGGTCATGGAATTTACTGCCAATCAGTTCGTCACGACCATAGCCCAGCATCTCGAGTGCGGCTGGATTGGCGAATGTGCAGCGCCCCATGCCATTCAGCCCACAAATGCCATCTCCGGCTGACTCCAGCAAGAGTTGCAACTGATGATGCAGATGGGTCAGTTCACGGGCCGTCTCTTTCTGGTCCGTTACATCCAGACCAATACCACCCACCATCGCACTTTCTCCGGGCAGCCCGGTAATAGGAAAGCGAATCATCCTCCAGTGGCTGGGACGCTCTCCCCAGGGGTGTACCTCGGTGGTTTCAACCGTACGCCCCTCTTCAAGCACTCTGTGCTCTTCCTGCTCCCGCGCCACAAGATCACGCTCAGGCCAGATCTCCTTTGATTGCCGCCCCACCACATCCGTTTCAGCCAGGTGATTGGTCTGCTCCCACAATGGATTGACGAAGAGGTATTTACCAGCTGAAGACTTCATGTAGGCAATACCCGGCAAATGTTTCATGAAGGCGGCAAAACGTTCATTCATCTCCCGAATTTCACCGGTTTTCAACCTGACCTGACGCCGCAGCAGTAACACCCCCACCGCCAACATCACCATCAAGAGCAGTAAAAACAGCATGACCCAGAGTAGCCACTCGGGTATCTCCACCACCGCTGTGCTGCCAAACCATTTATCCTGGAGCTGATAAAATGGAGAGTTGCGATCACCCTTCAGTCGAGTCAGATGGTAATCAAGGCGCTGAATGCGCTTGGCATTGGGTATCTGTCCATTAATGGGCGACAGGGCAATACGAATTTCTGCCGGGTTAAAGATGACCGACGACTTGATCAGCGGATACTGCTGAAACACATTCAGATCAAATGACCGGGGAACCAGACCCGCATCAACCGGGCCGTGATCCACCCAGGCCAGAACAGACTCATAGTCACTAACCTCCAGAAAACGGACGCTGATATCAAAACGCGCTGCCAGCTCTTTCAAATCAGCAAAATGGGGATCACTGGAGAGCGCCACAACCGTTTTACCCGCCAGGTCGAGGGGCGACTTAATCGCGTCCTTACCCGCCATCACTATTTGGCCCCAGTTGACGTAGAGACTCTCGCGATTGTAGTCCAGGCGGCGCTGCTTGGCCTCGTTAGAGGAGACCGGGGTGAGCATCTGTATCTCCCCCAGCGCCAATAACTGATTGCACTGATCCCAATTACACGGGACATAGGCGATATCCCAATCCTCTTCAACCGCGATGAGATCAAGCAGGTCGACAACAAAGCCCGAGACCTGACCGCTGGTATCAACCTGCGCCAGCGGCGGATTGTGATGAACTCCCACACGAACTAACTCACCTGCCACTGCGGTATTGGTCAGGATGGTCACTATCAGTGACAGCCATACCCCTAGAAATGCATAGGTTTTTATTTGTTTTTTAATCCACCAGCCCATCGAAAAAGTGTATCCCGTTATCGGTAAAAGTTGGATAACTAATTATTCCTTTCGCCATAAAATGAACAAATAAATTGAATTTTCCTTGTTTTTTCGCCCATTTAACCAAGAAAACCCTAACAGGTTTCCACTTCGACGGCACACCACACTATAATGGGCGGCCGTCTATTTTTATATTTTGAGTTCCCAATCCATGAATCACCCCGAAAATCGCACCACTGACCTGCTTTCCCTGTTGCAACAGCGCATCCTGATACTGGATGGCGCCATGGGGACCATGATTCAGCGGCACAAGCTGGAAGAAGCGGATTACCGGGGAGAACGCTTTGCCGATTGGTCCAGTGACCTGAAGGGTAACAATGATCTGCTCTCTATCACCCAACCAGAAATAATCAGCGGGATTCATCAAGCCTATCTGGACGCAGGCGCTGATATCCTTGAGACCAACACCTTCGGTGCCAACCGCATCTCCATGGCCGATTACCAGATGGAGTCCCTCAGTTATGAACTGAACGTGGCGTCTGCGCAGCTGGCTAAAGCGGTGGCGGTTGCCGCCAGCACGACAGAGCGACCTCGGCTTGTCGCCGGCGTGCTTGGCCCGACCAACCGCACCTGCTCACTGTCACCCGATGTG
>JAPHUE010000047.1 GCA_026196795.1 Sedimenticola sp. | reverse complement strand
GTTCTGGAAAGGCGAGCTGAAGATTTAATACCTGATTACAGGGGAAATAACGATGGAAGTTATTCTGTTAGAGAAAGTTGATAACCTGGGTGGCCTG
Source organism: Sedimenticola sp. (assembly GCA_026196795.1). Classification (GTDB taxonomy): domain Bacteria; phylum Pseudomonadota; class Gammaproteobacteria; order Chromatiales; family Chromatiaceae; genus Sedimenticola. The sequence continues at coordinate 24,470 of JAPHUE010000047.1, read as the reverse complement.
GGTGATAAGGTCAGTGTGAAATCCGGCTACGGCCGCAATTTCCTAATCCCTACTGGAAAGGCTGTCACTGCAACCAAGAGCAATGTAGCTGAGTTTGAGGCTCGTCGCGCTGAGCTTGAAAAGCAGGCCGCAGAGTCGTTGGCAGCCGCTGAAGCACGTAAAGTGGCACTTGAGGCACTGACTGTCACTATCGCACGCAAAGCGGGTGATGAGGGTCGCCTGTTTGGCTCTGTTGGTACCGCCGACATAGCCGCTGCAACTGTTGAGGCAGGTGGTCAGTTGGAAAAGCGCGAAGTGCGTCTTCCGGACGGTCCTTTCCACAACACGGGTGAGTTCGAAGTGCAGGTTCACTTGCACACGGATGTAGATGCAACGATCAAGGTTGTGATCACTCCAGACGCTGAATAAGCCAGCGGAAGTGTAAAATCAAACGCCGGGACGACTGCGGTCGCCCGGCGTTTTTTATTGCGCCACACTTTCTGTTAAATTTGAGAAGTCACCCGATTCCCAGGAGTGTACCTCGATAGTGGGTAGTGTTATGAAAAATTAGTCAGAACAATTCACCCATACGGCTTTTTGCCGTATCCTTTGCCTTTCATTTAGACCAAATTATAAGAGATATATGCACGAGTCAGCGATTCCATCTGATATGCCAGACGAGAGTGATGTAACCGACCGGTTACGTGTGCCGCCACATTCCATCCAGGCTGAGCAGTCTGTGCTGGGTGGCTTGATGCTGGATAATCAGGCCTGGGATCAGATAGCTGATCGTGTCACTGATGCCGACTTTTATCGGCGTGAACATCAGCTGATCTTCCGTGCGATTGAGGCATTGGCTGATCAGTCAAAACCCTATGATGTGATTACCCTTTCTGAAGAGCTGGGTAAGCATGGCTCCCTTGAAGGCGCTGGTGGTTTGGCCTATCTCGGTAATCTGGCTAAAGATACTCCCAGCGCTGCTAATATTCGCGCCTATGCGGATATTGTTCGTGAACGATCGGTTATGCGGCAATTGATCCGTGTTGGAACTGATATTGCGGATAGTGCCTTTAACCCCGAGGGGCGTGATAGCTCAGAGTTGTTGGATGCTGCTGAGACGCGGGTATTTGAGATCGCGGAGCAAGGGGCTAAAGGTCAGGGTGGCTTTGAGGGGATTAAATCGCTGCTTACCAAGGCCGTGGATAAGATTGAAACTCTGTTTGCCCAGGACCAGCCCATAACGGGTCTTAGTACCGGTTTTGCAGACCTTGATAAAATGACTTCTGGTCTACAGCCGGCTGATCTGGTTATCGTGGCGGGTCGACCCTCAATGGGTAAAACGACCTTTGCCATGAATGTGGCCGAGAATGTGGCACTCCTTAGTGGTAAGCCTGTTGCCGTCTTCAGTATGGAGATGCCGGGTGAATCACTGGCCATGCGAATGATGTCATCACTGGGGCGTATCAATCAGACCCGGGTTCGTACCGGTAAGCTGGAAGATGATGAGTGGCCCAGACTGACTTCTGCCGTCAGCATGCTGGCAGAGACCAAATTCTATATTGATGATACACCCGCGCTCAGTCCGCTGGAGGTACGCGCCCGTGCTCGCCGATTGATGCGTGAGCATGGTGAGTTGGGCATGATTATGTTGGATTATCTGCAGCTTATGCAGGTTCCGGGTTTAGGTGATAACCGTACCAATGAGATCTCAACCATCTCTCGATCGCTAAAGGCTTTGGCAAAGGAGTTGAATGTGCCGGTGATTGCACTCTCTCAGTTGAATCGAAGCCTGGAGCAGCGAACCAATAAGCGGCCGATTATGTCAGACCTTCGTGAATCAGGTGCTATTGAGCAGGACGCGGATCTGGTGGTCTTTATCTATCGGGATGAAGTCTATAACGATGACAGTCCTGATAAGGGTGTCGCCGAAATCATTATCGGTAAACAGCGAAATGGCCCTATTGGTACGGTCAGGTTGACATTCCTCGGTGAATTCACCAAGTTCGAAAACTATGCCAATGATATCTATGGCGACCCGGGTTACTGATGGGCCCAAGCGCGGTTATTGATCTTTCTGCCCTTAGGCATAATCTACAGCGAGCGACTGAGCTGGCCCCGGAAAGTCGCCTCTATGCCGTTATCAAGGCCAATGCCTATGGGCATGGGCTATTACGCGTTGCGCGGGCTCTAGAGGCTGCTGATGCCCTTGCCGTGGCCCGAGTGGAGGAGGCTGTAGAGCTCCGTAAAGCGGGAATTGACCAACCTATTCTTGTGTTGGAAGGATTTTTCACGAGTGACGAACTGAAGGCGGCATCCCATTTTCAGTTGGAAGTCGCTATACAGCAACCTGAGCAGCTAGAACTTCTGAGTACGCACACCGTTAGTGAACCTATTACTTGCTGGCTGAAGGTAGATACCGGCATGCACCGTCTAGGCTTTCAACCCGATGCGGTAGATTCGGCCTGGGCGTTTCTTAATAGCCATCCTTCGGTATCAAAAGGCGTACGCGTAATGACCCATCTCTCTTCAGGAGATGATCTGTCTGACCCGGCAACTCAGGCACAGCTAAGCAGCTTCCAGCGCAGTTCTGATCGATTTAATACGGGCACCTCAATAGCCAATTCTGCCGGAATTATTGGCTGGCCTGGCTCGCGCACGGATTGGGTTCGTCCGGGCATCATGCTTTATGGCGCATCGCCCATGTCGGGAAGAACAGGTCTCGATGAGGGGCTCAGGCCGGTTATGACGCTCAAGAGCCGGATAATAGCGATCAACACCTTCAGTAAGGGCAGCCCTATCGGTTATAGCGGCAGTTGGGTCTGTCCAGAAACGATGCGGGTTGCTGTTGTGGCTGCTGGCTATGGAGACGGTTATCCCCGTCATGCTCCTTCAGACACGCCCGTGTTACTGAATCAAAAACGGGTGCCACTGATTGGGCGAGTATCAATGGATATGTTGAATCTTGATCTGCGTAGTCAGCCTGATGCACAAGTAGGTGATGAGGTCATACTCTGGGGCGAAGGGCTGCCTGCTGAAGAGATTGCCGGACGGGCGGGTACCATCGCTTATGAGCTGTTTTGTGGAGTCACACAGCGAGTTGTGTTTGAAGAGATCGGGGCTTAGGGATGAGGGTGGTTTAGATGGTAAGTGTCGGCAGTAAAAAAAGTGGCAAATCGATCTATGTCTGCTCCACCTGTGGCGGGCAATTCCCTAAGTGGGCAGGGCAGTGTTCGGATTGCAAGGGTTGGAACACACTGGAAGAGTCGGTGGCCGCACCTGTATCACCTGCCGGTTCACGTTTTGCCGGTTACGCCGGTGATGCCAATCAAAATCAGATACGAAATTTATCTGATGTGTTGCCTGAACAGCAGAGTGGAGAGCCTACGGGACTCCTTGAGCTGGATCGGGTATTGGGTGGTGGCTTGGTGGGTGGTTCGGTCATCCTGATCGGCGGTGACCCCGGTATTGGAAAGTCAACACTACTGATTCAGACAATGGCGCAGCTGGCCGGGCGGCTCAAGACACTTTATATCAGTGGTGAAGAGTCACCGGAACAGATCAGTTTGCGGGCTGGTCGACTCGGCCTGAAAAGCGATCACCTGCGTTTGCTGGCTGAGACCAGTGTGGAGCGAATCATAGCCCTTGCCAAAGTCGAACAGCCCGCCGTGATGGTTGTTGACTCTATTCAGACGCTCTACACCGAACAGCTTCAGTCAGCCCCGGGCTCTGTTGCACAGGTTCGTGAGTCTGCTGCCCAGCTAGTGCGCTTTGCCAAGCAGAGCGGAACAACGGTCTTTTTAGTAGGGCATGTAACCAAAGAGGGGGCACTGGCTGGCCCCAGAGTGCTGGAGCATATGGTTGATACGGTACTCTATTTTGAGGGTGAGGCCGGTAGTCAGTTCAGGTTGATCCGCACAATAAAAAACCGATTTGGTGCGGTGAATGAATTGGGCGTGTTTGCCATGACCGACCGTGGTCTTAAGGAGGTTAGCAATCCTTCTGCTATCTTCTTGTCACGGCATGGAGAAGAGGTGGCAGGCAGCGTTATTCTGGTGACCCGAGAGGGGAGTCGCCCCTTGCTGGTCGAAGTACAGGCTTTGGTAGACGGTAGCCCTCTGGCCAATCCGCGCCGGGTGACTCTGGGTCTGGAACAAAACCGACTTTCCATGTTGCTGGCGGTGTTACACCGGCATACAGGACTTGCCATGTTTGACCAGGATGTCTACGTGAATGTGGTGGGTGGCGTGCGGATTACTGAAACGGCTTCTGATCTGCCTTTGTTGTTGGCGGTGCTTTCGAGCTTTCGCGATCGCGTGGTTCCGAAGGAGTTGGTGGCTTTTGGTGAAGTCGGGCTGGCGGGAGAAATTAGACCTGTACCCAATGGACTTGAGCGACTGAGAGAGGCATCAAAGCACGGTTTCAGTCGAGCTATTGTACCCCGTGCCAATGCACCTAAAAAGCCGATAGAAGGTATTGATGTGACTGCGGTTGATCGTCTTTCGGATGTGCTGGATCTGTTTTAAGGGTTAGCTAACCCAAGGCAGAAAGTTCTCGCTCGAGAAGATCGGCATTGCCGAGATTGAGTTCCACCAAACGACGCAAATGGCCGATGCTTTCCATGTCGATATAGACGCAGCGAAGTCCCATGCGTTCTGTTGTCATGTGGGTTATCTGGGCTTCCATATCGATAAATATGTCATCCCCTAACTGTATTTTTAAGTCTACTCTGTCATCCAGGGCTCCACTGATGGGTTCACTAATTTCCAGCAGAGCTCCGTTCAATGAGATGTCGATCAGTTTTGTCGGAATATCTGTTCCGGATATATACAATATTGCGGGCGCATCGAAAAGGATTCGTTGAAAGATTCGCCGGTCGTCAGTGTCTGCTGCATTCATCAGTTGCCGCTCCTGATTCCTGAGGGATTTTTACCCGAGTCAATCACATAGCGGCAGATTGTGCAATTTCTTCATGAAAACGCATTTTTGTTGTTCCCAGGATGATCTCCTGACCATCTTCCAGACGAACGGTGTGATTGCCTATTGAGCAATTATTGACCTTGGGAGGGACGTCACCTTCAAGGTGAGAAAGATAATAGCCGTCATTGCGATGTGCAATAACGGCGCACTCATTTCCGCTAAGTCCCAGCCGAGTCAGTCCACGTTGTAACGGAATGATCTTTCCCAGGTGCCGGCCACTGAGTATTTGGATTGTTCCAGATGGCAGGGTATTGAGGTTCTTCACTAACTGGTCGAGTGTCTGGCAAGGTGCTGAGGTTCGATTTTTTCTCGGATTGATAGGCTGAACGTTACTACTCAACTTTCGGTCCAGGTCGGTAGCACTCTCGGAGAAGAATAATTCATGCTTGCCTATCTTTATGATATCGCCGTGCGATAGTTGAGTTGGTTCCTCGATTAGTTGGCGATTAATCCACGTTTTATTATCGGCAATCGGAGTGATAAGACAACGCTCTTTAATCTGCTTGATCTGGGCGTGACGCTCAGCAATCGCAAGACTCTCAATGTGGACTTCCGCATCAGCTGCGCGTCCAATGGTGGCGGTCGTTTCAGTCAGATTGTGCAGACCAATGAAACGGCCTTTAAAGCATAAAGTTAGCTTAGGCATGGTTCTCGTTTTATATCTGTTATTGTAACCGAAACCTTCCATGGTGCGTGTCAGTCAGAGCTTCCTGCCCAGATTGTAGCGACCGCCTCGACTCAGACTGAAGCTGCGAATGTGAATCACATCACTAAAGCAATAATGGGTACAGGTTATCTGCTCGTTACCTGGAGTATAGGTTTCAGATACGAATGCAGTTCAAAAAAACAGTTTATAAGTTGTAATATGTGAGCGAATTAACGGAATACTGGTAGTTTATGACTCTGCTATGTGTTTTGTCGTCTGAATTTTTACCATACGCACCATATTATCCTTAATTTGAAGTATTTCAACTGGGTACCCTGCCAGCAGCAGGCTGGTACCTGGTTCAGGTATCGTCTCCATGTATTCAATTATGAGTCCACTAATAGTGCGTGGGCCATCCAGCGGTAATTCCCAGTGGTAGGTTCGTACAAGGTCTTTAATATTGGCGCTTCCTGATACCAGAAAACTGCCATCCGGCTGCGGCTGAACATCCAGTACACTGTCTGCCGGGTCCGTGCTGAATTCACCAACAATCTCTTCGAGCAGATCAACCAGTGTGACCAACCCCAGTAGATCGCCATACTCATCAACAATCATCCCTATACGTTGTTTTTTACGCTGGAAGTTGATTAGCTGTCGATTGAGTGGCGTCCCTTCCGGTATGAAGTAGGGGGAGTCACAGATCTCTCTGATAACGCTATGGGTGAGTTCGCCGTGTGTCAGTGCATGCATCGCTTTGCGCACATGAATAGTTCCGACGATATTATCAATGCTGCCATCAAATACAGGTAGACGCGTATAGGCGCTGTTTTGCAGCTCTTTAATGATCTCTTCGATGGGCTCTTCCAGGTTGATACCATCCACTTCGTTGCGGGGTATCATGATGTCTTCAACCGCCAGTTTTTCAAGGTCAAGGATACTCAGGAGCATCTTCTGGTGGCGTTTGGGGATCATTGCACCTGCTTCAATTACGACGGTTCTAAGCTCCTCTTTGCTCAATAGCTGACCATCCATGTCATCCGGGGATACGTTGAGCGAACGCAGAATGAAGTTGGCAATGCCATTCACTACCCAAACCAGTGGGTAAAGCAGTTTCAGCAGGGGGGTATAGACAAAGGCGGCAGGAAAAGCGAGTTGTTCAGGTTTTAATGCGGCCAGCGTTTTGGGTGCAACTTCGGCAAAGATTAGAATGACCAGCGTCAGCAGGAAGGCGGCAATTGCGATAGCAGCCTCTCCTCCAAGGCGGAGGGCGATCACTGTGGCCAGTGATGAGGCCATAATATTGACAAAGTTATTACCGAGTAGAATGAGGCCGATCAGTCGATCGGGGCGTTCAAGAAGGCGATGGGCTTTTACAGCACCACTATGGCCTATTTTGGCTAGGTGACGAAGACGGTATCTGTTGAGCGTCATCAGGGCGGTTTCTGAGCCCGAAAAAAAAGCAGATAGCATGATCAGGCAGATGAGTATGCCGAACAGCACACCGGTTGAAATGTCACTCAAAAGTGGAGCCTTCTATATAGTTAATTGAGTTCTATTTCTAAGCTGACTGTTTTGTTATGTCAAGTAAGGCTTAAACAACTTATACAAATAGCGACATCAGCATCAGTTCTTGATCGTTATGATGGTGCTTAAACAACCTGGAGTGACAGACTCCAATTGCTCATGGATACTATCGGAAAAAGATCGATACAGGAGTATGGCTGAATGTCTGAGAAGGACATGGGTGTGAGCCCAAGGGGTATCTCATTTCAAGGGCGAATGAAGATTTCATGGGCGGTTAATTCTGATAATGATCCGGTTAACACGGTTGATCAAAACCAGCGAAATGGCCGTCTGCTGCAAGCCTTACTGGTGTCGCTGGACTCCCATCACGATACGGAAGATGAATCAGGTGAGCTTGCTCGAGTTGAAGCGAAGCTTGATTTGCTACTAGATATGGTTTCCCGGTTACTGCAACACACAGCCTCTACGGCCATTGAGTCTGAGGTGGAGATCTGGCTGGAGGGACTCTCCTGGTCTCTGGCAGGCCAGACTGAGTTAGCAGTGAACCAGCAGCTCACGCTGTTTCTTTATCTGGATTCGCATCTTACGCAACCGCTCGAATTGATTGTCAGTGTTACCGAGGTTCGCCTACAGGAGCATGGGAGTGAGGTTGAGGCCAGGTTTGTTGGTCAGAGTGAGCAGGTGAGTGATCTGATAGCTAAATATATCTTTCGGCAACACCGCCGTATTGTGGCGCAAGAAAAAGCAAAGAGGCGAATCAGGCGTGACGAAGATAAATAAAATATAATAATAACAATTAGATATATAACTTACTTTCTCTGCTTTAACAGAAAGTATTTATAGATAATTGGGAAATAGTGATAAATTTTATCAAATAGTTATTTTTTGTCATTTGTTCGTCACGCGACAATATTTTGACAATTGGCGAATAAGCTGCTTAACTCCTTGCATCATGTGGTTTTATCAATAGAGCGGGTTATTTAAGGGTCAATGGAGACGACATTAGGCGATAATCTGCTAGAGGCCTTAAGAATGTTGCATAACGGCTGTGTATTGCTGCTAGACAAAAATCCTGAGCGAATTAGCTATTTCAAGAGTATTTTTCAGTTTATTGATTATGAGCTTGAAGCAGTGGAAGACCCTGATCAACTTCAGGCGCGTCTGGATGATCGGAAAGATGATCTCTGTGTTTCGGTTATGCTTAGTCCGGATCTGGATGCAAAGCAGAAGAGTAAAATGGCTGATGTCGTACGCAAGGCAGAGGGCTGTCCTGCGCTTTTGCAACTTTTGGGTTCAGGCGAACAATCAGAAACACTGCCAACAGAGTCTCCGCTTATCGGCACGCTGTCGATGCCTACCCATTATGAAGAGTTAATTGGTCTCCTGACTAAGGCTCAGCTGTTTCAGGAAAATAGCCGAAACCCAAACGGGGGGCAACGTCCGCTTGAGCTTTTCCGCAGTCTTTCGGGGAACAGTCGGGCAACAAAACAGATCAACAAGATGATTGAGCAAGTGGCCGACACCGATGCCACTGTGCTGGTGCTGGGTGAGTCTGGCACAGGCAAGGAAGTCGTCGCACGAAAACTCCACTACAACTCGTCGCGCCGAGGTAAGCCTTTTGTTCCAGTGAACTGCGGGGCAATACCGGCGGATCTACTGGAAAGTGAACTGTTCGGTCATGAAAAAGGGGCCTTTACAGGGGCTATTAGCTCCAGGCAGGGGCGCTTTGAGATGGCCGATGGCGGAACCTTATTTCTGGACGAGATTGGTGATATGAGTATGCCCATGCAGGTAAAACTGTTGCGGGTACTGCAGGAAAGATCATTTGAGCGTGTCGGCAGTAATAAGACGATACAGTGTAATGTACGGATTATTGCCGCTACTCACCGGAATCTGGAGGAGGCGATTAAAGATGACAAGTTTCGTGAAGACCTCTATTACAGACTGAACGTTTTCCCCATTGAAATGCCACCGCTACGTGAGCGTAGGGATGATATCCCGGTATTGGTGAATGACTTAATTGCGCGTATTGAGAAAGAGAAGCGGGGATCTGTTCGCCTGACGCCTTCGGCCGTAATGGCGCTTAGTCAATTCAAGTGGCCAGGCAATGTCAGGGAGTTAGCTAATTTGATTGAGCGACTTGCCATCCTCTATCCATACGGCGTAGTTGATATTAAAGACCTGCCTGAGAAATTCAAAATCGGAATGGTTACTACAATGGAGCCAACGGGTGACTTGCCAAATGTGACTGTTTCGGGCGATGAGCCAGGGGTTGTCGAGAGTGTTCCACGCCTTCCAAATGAAGGTATCGATCTAAAAAGTCACCTGAATAATCTTGAGTTAAGTTTAATTCGGCAGGCACTGGATGAGTCTGATGGTGTGGTTGCGCATGCGGCTAAGCGGCTAAATATGCGACGCACAACGCTGGTTGAAAAACTGCGAAAGTTTGGGCTTCAGCGCACCCAAGAAGCGACAGGTATTTGACGCCCATCGCTTTAATAAATATAACTAATTGAAATAAAAGAAAATAAAAAAATGGCATGGTTTTTGTTACTTGACCGTAAAGGATTGCTTTTAGATCCAAAAGCGTCAAATAACGGTACATGCCAATGGCAAGACAGAACACAGTTCAGCGGGAACAGCTTGAGGATGCCTTCCAGGTTTTTAATCAGGTATCCAGCCAGTTAGTTGACTCGTACCATCAGCTTCAGGCACAAGTGGCCTGTCTTACTTCCGAATTGTCAGAAGCTCGCAGTGAAAGACTTCAGCAGATGGCGGAAAAAGTATCACTTGCCAACCGTCTGACCCGTCTTCTTGAAACACTTCCTGCTGCAGTCATCGTTCTGGATGGTAAGGGTGTGGTCAGCCAGGTTAATCCTGCGGCTATTGAGTTGCTCCCAGGTATTGCCTTGGGATGTTCCTGGAAAACAATTTACCAACGTCATTTTAAATCTGAGCAGCAGTCTGCGGAGCAGTGGCTGATATCAGGCCGGCTGGTAACCCTGACACAGCGTTCGTTGGAACCGGAGTCCGGCAGGATCATCCTGTTGTTGGACGTCACAGAGACTCGCCAGTTGCAAGAGCGTATGGCGCGCAGGCAACGCTTAAGTGTAATGGGTGAAATGTCGGCCCAATTGGCACATCAAATCAGAACCCCACTCAGTGCGGCACTCATTGATACCACCCATCTTTCGCGTACAGACCTTACGCAGGTGCAACGTGAGCGCTTTTCTCAACGTTGTCTTGAGCGGCTGCGTCATATCGAGAGCCAGATAAATGACATGCTTGCCTTTGCAAAGGGTGGTCAATTTGAGTTGGCTCCCATTTCAATAAAAGCATTAATGAAAGAACTGCAGCAGGGACTTGAAGCACTCTGTGTCGAGCACAATGCGGTAATAGAATTACGTTTTGATCAAATAACAGACGGTTCGGTTATCGGTAATCAGGCCGCTTTGTTGGGTGCCATGATGAATGTCGCGGTAAATGCACTTCAGCAACCAGGCGCGATACATTTAATTATCTCACTTCATCATCAAATGGACTCAGTTTTAATTGAGTTCACGGATGATGGTCCAGGTATTGCCGATGAACACATTAAACATATCCTGGATCCTTTCTATACCACTCGGCCTGATGGTACTGGGCTTGGTCTTGCTGTTGTTCAGTCTGTTGTGCTGGCTCACCATGGGAAATTGACCGTCGATAGTGTTGAAGCTGGCGGTGCCCGTTTTTCAATTAGTTTACCAATATCTGAAGAGGTATCAGCCCTTTCAGATACGCTTGTGACCAATGAATACGAATCCGCTGTAAGGAGTAGTGCATGAGTCATGCAACCGTTTTAATAGTTGAGGATGATGCAACTCTGCGCGAAGCGCTGTGCGATACCCTCGAATTATCTGGATACGCTGTAATATCCGCTGTTGATGGCAAAAGTGCACTGAAAGTGCTTGAAGCCCAGTCTGTCGGCTTGGTCATTAGTGATGTCCAGATGAGACCTATGGATGGGCATGAACTACTCAGCCGAATCAAATCAACTTATCCCACCCTGCCTGTATTGATGATGACCGCCTTTGGGAATATTGAGAAGGCCGTTTCTGCCATGCGTCATGGGGCGGTCGACTATCTAGCCAAGCCCTTTGATCCTTCATTGCTCATTGAGAAAGTGAAGCAGTGTATCCAGCAGACCGAATCGGTGGATGACCAGGTTATTGCTGACGACATAAGAACGCGTGAGCTGGTTGCACTAGCGGGGCGGGTAGCCAAGAGTCAGGCTACCGTCTGTATCGGTGGTGAGAGTGGGACAGGTAAAGAGGTCTTTGCCCGTTATATTCATCGTCAATCAAACTGTTCTGATGGCCCCTTTGTAGCCATTAACTGTGCGGCTATTCCCGATAATATGCTGGAGGCCATGCTGTTTGGTTATGAAAAAGGGGCCTATACCGGGGCCTATAATTCTGCGCCAGGTAAATTTGAGCAGGCACAGGAGGGAACGCTGTTGCTTGATGAAGTCTCTGAAATGAGTCTTCCTCTGCAGGCAAAGTTGCTGCGTGTTTTACAGGAAAAAGAGGTTGAGCGCCTGGGTGGTCGAAAGGTCATTCCACTGAATGTCAGAATTCTGGCGACAACCAACCGAAATCTGAGAGAAGAGGTTGCTGCAGGCCGATTCCGTGAGGATCTGTTCTACCGGCTCAATGTGTTTCCTCTGCATCTGCCGCCGTTGCGTGAGAGACAGCGAGATATCCTGCCACTGGCGCGCTTCTTGTTGCATCGCATTTGCTGTTCTCAACAGATTGTTGAGCCTGTTTTCTCTTCAGTAGCAGAACTGAAGCTTCTTGAGCATAGCTGGCCAGGAAATGTCCGGGAGTTGGATAACGTGATGCAGCGGGCATTGATACTCTGTGATGGGTCAGAAATTTCACCTGATTCGCTCTGTTTTGAGATGGATATGCCTGTACCCCAGGCACCTAAAGAGCATGTCGAGGCAACCTCAAAAGGGTGTTTGAGTGATGACCTCAGGTCAGTGGAGGAGCGGATGATTCTGGATGCACTAAAAGAGGATAAGACCAGTCGAAAAGAGGTGGCAGAGCGTTTGGGCATCAGTCAGCGGACGCTGCGCTATAAAATTGCCCGCCTGCGTGATGCTGGGGTAGCGATACCTGGTTGATGTTGGTGCAATTACTGCATGCCAATGAAAAAAGCACGATTTAACTGGAAGAGTGACTATGTCGACAACAAGTATTGATCAAATTCTGGCACAGATGCGTGTGATGTCTGCACAGGCTGCATCCACTACTACACCCAAGCCGATTGAGAATGCATCTGAAACAAATTTTGGCGATTTGCTAACCCAGTCAATTAACCAGGTTAACGAAACCCAGCAGAGTGCCGGTGAATTAAAGCAGGCCTTTGAGTTAGGCAGTGAAGATGTGAATTTGGCCGAGGTGATGGTGGCCATTCAAAAATCCAGTCTTTCATTCGAGGCGATGGTGCAGGTTCGGAATAAGTTGGTAGACGCCTACAAAGAAGTCATGAATATGCCAATATAAACAACAATGTAAACGTTATATTTAATGTTAAATATAATATGCAATTGACAGGTAAGATACCGTGGCCAACGAAGATACAGCCTTGACACAGACATTCCCACAAGCAAGCTTGGGACAGAATCCGGTTGTTCGCCAATTGGGTGTAATGATTGGTATAGCCGCCAGTGTAGCACTGGGTATTGCGGTGGTTTTATGGTCACAGACACCGAATTACTCACTTTTGTATGGCAACCTTGCGCAAAAGGATGCGTCTGAAGTGGTAGCGGCACTAGAGCAGAACGGCATTCCGTACAAGGTCAACCAGTCGACAGGCGCTGTCATGGTTGACAGTGGGAAAGTACAGGAAGCCAGGATGAAGCTTGCCGGCCAGGGTTTGCCGCACAGTGACAGTCTGGGCTTTGAAATTTTGCAGCAGGAGACCGGGTTTGGAACCAGCAGGGCGCTGGAAGCCGCTCGATTTCATCGGGCACTAGAGGGTGAATTGGCGCGAACCATCAGTACATTGTCTAATATCGAATCCGCACGGGTTCACCTGGCTACACCCAAAAAATCTGTTTTCGTGAGAAAGCAAAACAACCCCAGTGCATCGGTTGTGCTGAAGCTTTACTCGGGGAGGCTGCTCGATAAAGGTCAGGTAGCGGCCATTGTTCATCTGATTGCCTCCAGTGTTCCAGAACTCGATTCGGGGCGGATAACCGTCGTTGATCATAAGGGAAATCTGTTGAGCGGCGAGATGGATTCTCGTCAGATGATGCTCACCTCATCCCAGTTTGAGTACACCAAAGAGTTGGAAAAGCACTATCAGAATCGGGTTGAGGAGATCTTGGCGCCTATTCTCGGAGCTGATCGGGTGCGGGCTCAGGTATCGGCCGAAGTTGATTTCACCATTACGGAGCAGACCTCAGAGCGGTTTAATCCTGATCTTCCGGCATTACGAAGTGAGCAGACAAATGAGCAGCTCAGCAGACTCTCATCAGTCCAGGGGGTGCCTGGTGCGTTGAGCAATCAACCGCCTGCAGCCGGAACTGCACCTGAAGTGGCCGCAGGTGGTGCAGAAGGTGATCTCGGTGGGTCACCACTCAACAGCAGCAAACGTGCTACACGCAACTACGAGCTTGATAAGACGATTAGCCACACAAGGCTCTCCAGCAATAAGCTACGTCGACTTTCAGTGGCCGTTGTTGTTGATGACCTCATTACACCGGCAGAAGATGGAACCAGTAGCCGGCTTGAAAGAACGCCTGAAGAGATCAGCCGTATCACCCGCTTGGTGAAAGAGAGTATCGGTTTCAATGCACAGCGTGGTGACAGTGTAGAGGTGATTAATTCGGCGTTCATGGTGCCTGAGCAACCTGAACCTCTTCCTGAGTTGGCAATTTGGCAACAACCTTGGGTCTGGGATGTAGCGAAACAGGCAGGAGGTGTCATACTTGTACTGATACTGATTCTGTTTGTTCTTCGGCCTACAATGAAGAAGTTGACAGAACCTCCAGTGATTCATCAGCTGGCTGAAGGCGAAGGTGGTTCAGCCGGTTCTGAGTCTGGTGGAGAGGGTGAATCTTTGGATGGTGGTGATGATTCGATGATGCTTCCAGGTCCTGAGAAGTACGAGAATACACTAGAGGCAGCAAGACAAATGGTACAGGATGATCCTAAGCGTGTAGCACAGGTGATAAGAAGTTGGGTTTCTGATAATGCCGGCTGAAGAAGTAAAGAAAGTATCAGGCGTTGAGCGGGCAGCTATTCTGATGCTTGCGCTGGGCGAAAAAGATGCGGCCTCAATACTGGCTCACATGGGTCCCAAAGAGGTTCAGGAGCTGGGTTTGGCCATGGCCAATATGCATAAGGTCAGCACCAGCCAAATGGAATCAGTAATGCACTCCTTTGTTGATACCTTGAGAACGGAAACCTCTCTAGGTGTCGATTCAGATGAATACATTCGCAATGTTTTGACCAATGCCCTTGGAAAAGACAAGGCGGGAGGCGTGATTGATCGCATTCTGCTTGGTAGAAACAGTAAGGGACTGGAGCAGCTCAAATGGATGGATCCACGGTCGATAGCTGAGCTGATTCGGCTGGAGCATCCACAGATTATAGCCATTGTCATGTCGTTCCTGGACCCTGATCAGGCCGCCGAGGTGCTATCGGAATTTCCTGAGCGGGTAAGACCTGACATTATCATGCGAATTTCTACCCTTGATGGTATACAGCCAGCGGCCCTTCAAGAGTTGGATGAAATATTAGATAAGCAGTTTTCCGGTGCTTCGAATGTCAAATCATCCAGTCTAGGGGGTATCAAGACGGCGGCCAATATTCTCAACCTGATTGAAGGCAGCATCGAAAGCAACATCATGGAGCACGTGATGAGCATCGATCAGGAGATTGCGCAGGAGATTCAGGACAACATGTTTGTCTTTGATAACCTGATTGATGTCGATGATCGTGGTATTCAGACTCTGTTGCGTGAAGTGGCTTCTGATCAACTCCTGTTGGCCTTACGTGGAGCGGATGAGGGGCTTAAGGAGAAGATCTTCAAGAATATGTCCAAGCGTGCCGCAGAGATGCTGCGTGATGATCTGGAAGCGGCGCCTCCAGTACGCCTGAGCGATGTTGAAGCGGCTCAGAAAGAGATCCTGACTGTAGCTCGACGCCTTGCCGATGCCGGCGAGATTATGCTTGGAGGTGGCGGTGGAGAAGAATTCGTCTAAGGTGCTATCGGGTACTGATACCGGTGATGCCCAGCAGTGGGTACCACCCAACATGGGGGAGAAAAATGACTCCGGCGTGGTGAAAAAACGCCACTCAGGCAGCATGTTGACGGCGGAACAGCTTGAGCAACTGCAAAAAGAGGCCTACGAAGAAGGTTTCGCGCTAGGTAAGAAGGAGGGATTCTCCTATGGGCACAAAGAGGCCCTGACCCAGGGACAACAGAAACTCGATACTCTTATCGGACAGGTTGAGGCGCTAATGTCCACGCTTGACCAGCCACTTGATAACCTGGATGAACAGGTTGAGCGTGAGTTGGTTGAGCTGGTGATCTCAATGGTCCGTCAACTGGTTCGACGTGAGATCAGAATGGAGCCGACACACATTATTGGCATCGTAAGGGAGTCGCTCTCGATACTGCCCGTTTCATCCCGCCATATACGTGTTCACTTGCACCCGGAAGATGCCCAGTTGGTCCGCACCGTTTATGACATGAGTGATAAAGAACAGGGCTGGAAGATTATAGAGGATCCTGTCCTTGCTCGTGGCGGGTGCCGGATTATCACTGAAACATCACAGATTGATGCGACATTGGAATCCAGGTTGGCGGCTATGATTACCCGCATCATGGGCGGCGAAAGGGATGACGATTCAAGTGAGCTGGGAGAACCTTAATGAGTCTCCCCTTATCTGATCGTTCGGGTATCTGGGTTGATCGACTCAAACACTGCCATGATCGTGTGGGTGAGGGCCGAGGATTGGTTGTTGAGGGCAAAATCACACGCATGATTGGACTTACTCTGGAAGCTGTAGGCTGTCGCGCGGCGATTGGTGGACAGTGTGATGTGATCAGTAGCAACGGCGAGCGTATCGAATCAGAAGTAGTCGGCTTCGCTGGTGAAAGTCTCTATCTTATGCCGACAGGCGATATCCGGGGATTAGAGCAAGATGCGCGTGTAGTGCCAACTGGCCGGGTATGTGAGGCCATCGTAGGCGACCATCTTCTTGGTCGTGTTTTGGATGGTGCTGGCCGGCCTTTGGATGGAAAAGGGCGACTGCATGCCGTTGAGCGACGCCCCCTGACGGGCAAGGTTTTCAACCCTTTATCCAGAACACCCATTCGTAAACCACTGGATGTAGGTGTGCGTGCTATTAATGCACTCTTGACCGTTGGACGCGGACAACGCCTTGGCTTGTTTGCGGGCTCAGGTGTGGGAAAGAGTGTGTTGTTGGGAATGATGACCCGGTATACCGATGCTGATATCACTGTGGTGGGTCTGATTGGTGAGCGGGGTCGTGAGGTTAAGGAGTTTGTTGAAAATATCCTCGGCGATGAGGGTATGGCGCGCGCCGTAGTTGTTGCCGTTCCAGCAGACAATACGCCATTACGGCGTATGCATGGTGCCATGCTGGCAACCAGTATTGCTGAACATTTTCGTGATCAGGGTAAACATGTTTTGTTGTTGATGGATTCCCTGACTCGGTATGCTCAGGCGCAACGAGAGATTGCGCTGGCCATTAATGAACCGCCCGCAACTAAGGGCTATCCGCCCTCTGTATTTGCCAAATTACCTCAATTGGTTGAGCGTGCCGGGAATGGTGATAAAGGCGGGGGTTCGATCACTGCCTTCTACACGGTTTTAGCGGAAGGTGATGATCAGAATGATCCCATTGCCGATGCGGCTCGAGCCATTCTTGATGGCCATATTGTACTGTCGCGGCGGCTGGCTGAAAGTGGTCACTATCCGGCGATCGACATAGAAGCCTCTATCAGCCGGGCAATGAATGATATCACCAGTAAAGATCATCAAGAGGCCGCGAGGGCTTTCAAGCAGCTATACTCGCTATATAGGCAAAATCAGGATCTTATTAATGTAGGTGCCTATGAACCGGGCACTGATGAAAGGATAGATGCCGCCATTCAGGCTATTCCCGAGCTTGAACGCTTCCTGCATCAGGATATGAATACACCGGTTTCCCAGGAAGCAAGCCTGTCAGAACTGTCTGACCTGTTTTCCTGATAAGCATGTAATAATAAATGGGCCCTTGTGTGGCTCGTGTAAGAGGAGATGAAGTATGGTTCCCTCAAAAAGGTTCCAACCGGTTAAGCGTGTTGCCGAGTCACGGGAGAATGATGCAGCGCGAGAATTGGGCCATTCCCAGAAACGCATGAGGGATCAGGAAGCGAAACTGGATGATCTCAGGCGTTATCACCAAGAGTATCTGGAGCGGTTTGAGGCCACTGCCCGACAGGGTATGTCGGCTAATCAGATGCAGGAGTATCGGGTTTTTCTTGAAAAGCTGGATGTGGCCATAAGAGAGCAGGAAAAAGTTGTTCTGGCAAGTAAAAGTGAGTGCGTCTCCCGGAAAGAGCAGTGGAAGGAGAAACGTGTCAGAACTCAGGCGCTCGGTAAGGTGATGGACCGGTTTAAATCAGCTGAACTCAAAGTTGAAGAGAAGCGGGAGCAAGACGAGACAGATGATCGGAGCCAGCGAGGACGACGAGAATAATTTGCGTCACAACGGTTCATCACGAAATCCCGGTGGTCGTTTCCCTGATACCAGGTAGGCAAAAGCAATCACTTCGGCTATTGCACGGTAGAGCGTGTCAGGAATCTCTTCCCCCAAAGGAATTTGTGACAGGATAGCAGCAAGCTGAGGGTCATTCTCCAGGGGTACACCGTGTTCTTTTGCAATAGCAAAAATCTGTTCTGCAATTTTTCCTTCACCTTTGGCTGTGACGCGAGGTGCGTTATCACCGTCATAGAGTAGGGCAACGGCAACACCCGGTGGTTGATCATAAGTCTCACTCATGCCTTTTCATCCAGTAAGGGGGAGGGGGAAGAGGGTAACTCATCGGCTTTTTTGGTGATTCCTTGTCGAAAAGAGAGCCTGCCAATGGTGAGGCCCGCTTTTTCAAATGCCTTGCTTAACTTGGGCAGTGTTGACTCAAGACGTGATGCACCTTCTTCACTTTCCGCCGTGAAGTGACTGGAGATAACATCCCCTTCCAGATTTATTTTGGCACTGATAGGGCCGGCAGGTGGGATATCGAAGTTGAGTACCACTGTCCAGCGAGTCTCTGACGGATCAGTAGTGCTGGTCTCTTTTTCAAAGCGAATAAAGAAATCGTCATGCCCTTCGGGATGAGAAATAGGTAGCTCAAACTGCCAAACTTGTCGCAGATTGGATTCATCCTGTGGTAGCGATGCGAGCTGGTGTAACTGTATACGTGCCAGTGTTCCTTCGTTCAGCAACTGTAATTCTGCAAAGAGCCTGGCGGCCATCAACTGCAAGGTAGTCGCGGTGTCATTTGCCCTAACGGTGGCAGAGCTATTAGCTAAAGGGTTTGAGGCGGAAAGTGTTTGGAGTTCAGAGAGTAATTTAAGCAAACTGGCTTTAAAATCCGTACCCACGGCATTTCCAATAGCAAGATTGGATTCCATGAACAGACCGGACTGTTCAAACGCATGTCTAACGGCTGCTGCCGTGATGGGACTGTTTCCTGACACAGTTTGATTGATCAGCTGGGTAATTTGTTGCGTTAGGTTACTGACTGTTTTATTGGTCGATGAGGAACTCGGTTGGTTGGCGCTATTCTGTAGTAGCGTCATTAGTGTTTGAATATGGCGTTCCAGTGGATTTGCAGTACCTCCTTGCGGGTTTTGTATTTGAGACGTGTTGCCCGGGTTCAGTTGGGTAATCTGACTCAAGAGTTGGGCAATCTTGTTGCCTTCCGCTGCTACTGCTGTGGCCGGAAGTGTGCTGGTGAGCGGCTTAAGTGAGTTGAGCAGCTGGTGAATCGGTTGTTGCTGCGGCAGAATTCGTTTTAGCGCAAGTGCCTGGATCGCCTCGGGCGTCAGGTTTCGTATGAGTTGCAACTCTGGTCTATTGCCACCTTTTATTACATTCAAGGCCAGCTGCTGTCCAATCTCAAGCTTTATGCCGGTCTCTACCGGCAGTTTCATGCCACCTATATCGATCTGAGCCATACCATTCGTGGCCGGTTTAATCACCTGTGCAGTCACAACCTGCCCTGAACGCAGTTGTCCCAGTGTTTCCGAGCGTGTCTGTTCGATAAACAGACGGGGATTATTGATTGGGTCCGTGATTTGCATGGTAATGTCAGGTATAAAGGTCTGATCTCATTTTAGTTTATCGGCCAGCTGGTCGATAGTTTAATAAGGATTTCACTACGTTCCCGGCATTAGGGTTGTTAGTCAAGCATAGAGTGTTCTATGGAACAAAACGATAGCGAAAAATCAAAACAGAAGCTCTGGTATGTTCGAAGGAATAACCAGGTTAAGGGGCCCTATCCCTGTGGCACGGTTCGTCGCTTTGTCCTGTTGGGCAGGGTGGTAATGGAAGATGAGGTGAGTGTAGATAGTCTAAACTGGCTGTCAGTGGCCGATGTGCCTGATGTTATTCCACCTGAAGTTAGAAAGGCGCTGACGGAGGGAGATACTGAACAGTTGATCTCTTCCCGGATGCGTGAAGATGAACGTAACGGCCGGGAACGTCGTTCGAATTCAGAAGATGCCGAGTTCAAAAAACGACGTAAGGGCGAACGTCGACAGGCAGAACTGGAGATTATGCAACAACATCGGGAAGCGAAGACGGACCTGCTGGAAAGAAAACAGAAGCGCCCCTTTCCTGTAGCGGGTCTCAGCGTTGTGGTGACGCTCGTCTTGCTCGTGATCGGTTTTGGTTTTTATCTGGGTTCACCTGAATCAATAGCTGATCCCGATTGCAGCGCAAAGCCAACCCCTGGTGTTAATTGGCGGAACTGTAAATTGGATGGAATTCAACTTGATTCGGCTGAGTTGGATGGTGTGTTGCTGAACAATGGTGTTGTTCGTCATGCCAGGTTGACGGGAAGTAAGCTGAATAATAGTGATCTTCAGTATGTTGATCTGTCTGAATCAGACCTGAGTTATGCAGAGCTGAAAAACGCATCGCTAAAAGGGGCTACCTTGAGAGGGGTAGATCTCTCGTATGCTGATATGACAGGTGCCGATCTTAGTTTTGCAGATCTAACGGGTGCAAATCTGGGAGGTGCCAAGCTGGAACGGGTTAATTTTGGGCAAGCGATTTGGGTTGACGGCAGGGCATGCCTCGATGGCTCCATTGGTGTTTGCAGAGTAAAAAATAACGTCAAAAATCAGTGAATGCCGATCAGCTAAAGCTCTCAGTGGTGTAGCGTGATATCTGCAGATTGTCTGACCAGTAGTCAGGCGTTAGTCCGGCCTTGATTTTTAAGTGCCTAAGAAAATCTTTCGGATCTGCCAGTTGCTCCCAGACTGAAGGAAGAAATGTTCCCCGGTTGTATCCCTCCTCAAGTATCAATCCATCTTCCCCTGGATGCAGCAAAGAGAGTAATTCTTGTTCAGAGTTAAAGTTCAGCGGCTCTGCAGCAGTTAACAGGGAGAGCTGTATATCTACTTGCAGAAATTCATCCTGAGTCAATGCGCTGAAACGTGGGTCCTGAAATGCAGCAGCAAAGGCATTATCTGACACATCTTTCACCATCGGTTGAGTCGCCTCTAGATGTCCAATACAGCCACGCAGGCGTCCGCTTAGGTTTAGGGTTACAAATGAGGCGCGTATTTGTTGAAGCGAATCGGGATAGTCACTGGCCACTACTGGCAAGGCATGGTGATGTTCAAGTCCATAACGAATTGATTCTCTGGCTACACGTATCAATGTAGCCCGGTCATTATCACTCAAAGGTGTACGCTGTTTCTTAACAGAAGACATACGCACCGTATCCGACGACACGATCATGTGAGCCAGCCGTATCGCCCGAATTCCTGAGATCCAGGGTGGTGGCATGCAAACCGTGTTTTTTTGCGCTCAGTAACAGTCCGCTGACCGGGGTTTTGCCGCAGGCGCTGTGGTAGGTCAAGGCGGTTGGCTGCAGTGCTTCAATGGCATGGGTGGTCTCTGAGTCCATTTTTTTTGCCGATTCATAATCCAGATAGTGACTCAGGTCCGAGCTGATTACGACAAGGGTTTCAGTGCCGCCCCAGAGCTTCTCCAGAACGCTCATGACATGTTCCGGGTTGGCATCACCCACCAGCAGGGGAACGATACTGAAATGACTTAGTATTTCCTGCAAGAAGGGCAGGTGAACTTCAATGCTGTGCTCTTCTTCAAAAGCAATACTGTTTTTCGAGACGGCGGGTAAATCATCAATTTGAGCGAGTGCGGTCAAATCCACTGGTATTAGACCGAGTGGTGTTTGGAAATGGGTGGCCGCACTATAGGCGATTCCGCGAAAGGCGATGCGATGAGCTGGGGCCAGAATAATAACCCGACTAATTTCTGAACTTACCTCCCTGAGGCAGGCATAGGCACTTCCGGCAATAGGGCCGGAATAGATATAACCGGCATGGGGGGCAATCAGGGCTTTGGGGCGATTGACCGGCTTCCCAGGTGCCTGCATGAGGTAGTTTTGAATATCCTGGTGAAGTATTTCCGGGTCTGCGGGGTAGAAAAGTCCGGCGACTGCTGGAGGTTTGATCGTCTGCATATCCGTTCGTCCCTGTGGTGATTACACTTTTGAGTTGAGCGTGAGATAGAGATCTATAATTGAGTTTAGGATATACCAGCTAAAAGGCCAATATAATGGAAACGCCATCAAGTGCTTATCCCACACGTTTTTGGCACCGCCTGGAAGATGGACGCGTGCAGTGTGATCTCTGTCCGAGAGCGTGCCGGCTAAAGGAGGGACAGCAAGGGCTCTGTTTTGTACGTGCCTGTCATAATGGTGAGATAGTGCTCACAACTTACGGTCGGTCCAGTGGTTTTTGTGTCGATCCGATTGAGAAAAAGCCCCTCAACCACTTTTATCCGGGTACCTCGGTACTCTCATTTGGTACGGCGGGTTGCAATCTGAGCTGCCGCTTTTGCCAAAATTGGGATATGAGTAAATCCAGGGAGATGGATACATTGGCGGCTGCGGCATCTCCAGAAAAAATTGCCCGTGAAGCCGCACGATTGAATTGTAAAAGTGTGGCCTTTACCTATAACGACCCGGTGATTTTCCATGAATATGCGATTGATACGGCCATTGCCTGTCATGAGCAAGGGATCAAGACAGTCGCTGTGACCGCTGGCTATATCTCGCCTGAGCCACGGGTGGAGTTTTTTCGACATATTGATGCCGCCAATGTTGATCTAAAGTCATTTGATGACAGGTTCTATCACAAACTGACCGGTGCCCATTTACAACCGATTTTGGATACGTTGGTCTATCTCAAGGAGCAGACATTGGTCTGGTTTGAGCTGACGACACTGCTGATACCGGGAGAGAATGACAGTGATTCAGAACTGGATGAGATGACACGCTGGGTTGTCGCCAATTTGGGACCTGCTGTGCCTATGCATTTTACCGCGTTTCATCCCGACTGGAAGATGCGCGATCATCCGCCTACGCCGTCAGCGACACTTACCCGGGCAAGAACAATTGCCCTGGCTAATGGAGTCCGATACGCCTATACCGGAAATGTGCATGACAGTGAAGGGGGGAGTACCTGGTGTCACAGCTGTGGCCAGTTATTGATCGAGCGAGACTGGTATGAGCTGGGCTGCTGGCACCTGACTGCAGACGGCCACTGTGATAAGTGTGGTGCGACTTGCGCAGGTCAGTTCGAAAAAGAACCCGGGCAGTGGGGTGCCCGACGTCTCCCGGTTAATCTGGGCTGATACTGGGAAAAACAGTGTCAATCACTGATCATAGCTGAGGTCTAAAACAGCATCACTAAACGAGTAAGGATTTATACTGGCGAGGTGACAAGGGTTCCGGGATAATGCCGGCTTTTGGCCAGGATATAATGCTGTATGTGGTTTAAGAATCTCTATCTTTTCAAACTCCTCACCCCTTTCCAGTACACACCTGAAGCATTACATGAGCGGCTGTCTGAGCGTGCGGCAAGAGGTTGTGGCTCTTTGGAACTTGCTTCACTTGGCTGGCAACCCCCGCTGGGGCGTGGTGCTGATCTGCTGACCCATGCGGCAGGAAACTGCACCATGATCTGTGCCCGGCGTGAAGAGCGGGTGTTGCCTGCTTCCGTGGTCCGTGAACTCTTGGCAGACAAGGTGGCAGAGATTGAAGAGTCTGAAGGCCGGAAGGTACGCCGCAAAGAGCAGGATGAGATCAAAGATGAACTGATGCAGGACCTGCTGCCTCGTGCCTTCATCAAATCATCCAGACTGTACGCCTATATTGATACGAAAAATCAGTGGCTGGTGGTTGATGCGGCGAGTAGCAAGCGTGCTGAAGAGCTGGTCAGTCTGTTGCGGGAAACCCTTGGCACGCTGCCAGCAAAGCACTTCGAAGTGAACGATGCCCCTGCGTCGATTATGACAGCCTGGGTGAGTGGTGCCGCCGCTACCTCTGAATTTCTGATCCAGGATGAGTGTGAACTACGAGATACGGTGGAAGAGGGCGGTATTATCCGCTGTCGCCGCCAGGATCTTGAGGGTGAGGAGATACGGGTTCATCTTGATGCCGGAAAGCAGGTGGTGAAGTTGGCCCTTGAGTGGGGTGAACGGCTGGGATTTGTACTGTCAGACGACTTCTCAATCAAGCGATTGAAATTCTTGGATCTTATCCTTGAAGAAGCGGCGAATTCGGAAGCAGAGGATGCCGCTACCCGGTTCGATGTGGATTTCTCGTTAATGAGTCTGGAGCTGGAGCGATTTATCACCCAGTTGGTTGAGGTCTTTGGCGGGCTGGCAGAGGACGACTAAGCGATTGAAGTGTGTCAACGGCTCCAGTGGATAGCACGAGAGCCGTTGACTGGATCTGCTAATGTGATTTAGGGAAGATTGACCGGGACAGGTGGTTGCCAGTTTTCGGCGCGATGCTCGGCTACGACGCTGGTATAGATGCCGCCTCTTACATTAAAGTTTGCCGTCAGGCGCATAAAACGTGGTTGTGTGGCGGCGACCAGGTCGCTGAGAATCTGGTTGGTGACGGCTTCATGGAAGGCGCCCTCGTCACGGAAGGACCAGGCATACATCTTTAAAGATTTAAGCTCGACGCAAAGTTTATCGGCGATATACTCGATCGTCAGTTCAGCAAAATC
>JAPHUE010000031.1 GCA_026196795.1 Sedimenticola sp. | reverse complement strand
GCTTTAACCCGCATCGCGACATCCAGGGCCTCAAGGCCCACCACACCATCCACGAGCGGGGGGAAACCCGTCAATACCGAGTCTGCAAAGGCTGACAACTCTGCATCCAGGGGCTTAACCGGCTCAATATCGAGACGTTCCATGACCACTTCGGGCCAGGTCTCACCGGGCCGAGGCTTCGGATAAGCCGTCTCAATCCGCTGGTCTATAAAATCAAGCGACTCATAGCGGTTCTCTTCAAACACCCGGATACGCCGCATCCGTTTTTCCGAGACACGACTGGCAATAACATTGGCCACAGTCCCATTGGCAAACTCCAGCCGGGCGTTAGCGATGTCGACATGGGAAGTCAAAACCGGTGTGCCGACTGCCGAGATAGCGGTAATTTCAGATTTGACCAGTGAAAGGATGATATCGATATCATGGATCATCAGATCCGATACCACATCGACATCTGTAGCCCGCTCAACAAAGCCACCCATACGATGGGCCTCAATAAACCGCGGCTTATTGATGCGATCAGCCAAGGCCATTACGCCCGCATTAAAGCGCTCGAGGTGACCAATCTGTAAAATAACCCCGGCCTCCTTCGCCAGCCGGACAATCTCCCTGCCCTGCTCAACACTTGAGGCAATCGGCTTCTCCAGCAGCATATGGACGCCGGCCTGAAGAAAAGGCCTTGCCTCATCAAGGTGGAACGATGTGGGAACAACGATACTTACCGCATCCACCTTACCCAGCAGATCACTACTGCTGGCATAAGCTGGACAACCACACTCTTCTGCCACATTAGCGGCGGTGTCGGCATTAACATCAACCACACCCACCAATTCGACGTTGTCCATGCGGGAATAGATCAGCGCATGAAAGCGCCCCAGATACCCCACCCCAACAACGCCCACACGCAATTTATCACTCATTAGACACCCAGACTCAACTCAGAACTGTCCGCATATGGTACTACGAACCTGAAAATCGGGCGATTTTAAACCATTCTGAGTTTAGAAGGCATCTGGCTGGGCTAAATCAGAGCCGCTGTTCGCTATAAGGATGACTCGGATCAACTGATTGGGAATGATCTAGAAGATGATAATGAATCGTCACTGTAGCCAGCATTGCCAACCCAACAAGCGACAGCAGTATAAGAAGGAAATCTGGCTTACGCCGGGAATGATAAGTTCGTAACATGCAGCACCTCCCTCTTTGTCAAGGTTCCTGTATGAATAAAGAGAGTCAGAAGAGAGAACACAAAGGTATATTGGACCAATTGACTCACTCTGGAATTGAATTCAATCACACAGGTGAACTCTGCCACTAATAGATAGCAGAAGTGAGAATTTCAGCACGCTAAGGGCTGACCTACCCCACAAAGATAATAAGAACCAGATCACTCAGCAGCCGCTTCTTCCGTCGCCCCTGCTGTTTCCAGCTGCTTGATTACGATGGCGTGTTTACCCAGAGTCGCTCGTTTTAACGCCCCCACGCCGGCCTTGTTCTTCAGGTTAACATCCGCTCCAGCCTGGATCAGCGCTAAAACCACAGCTGCATGGCCAAATGCCGACGCATCCATAAGTGCACTGTTACCCGCCTCATCCACTGCATTCACATCCGCTCCGGCAGCCAGCAGTGCCTTGATTGTCCTGGCATTGCCATTAAACGCGGCCAACAACAAGGCCGGACGCCCGGCACTGTTCTTTGCATTGGCATCAGCCCCCTGAACCAGTAGCGCCTTGACTCGCTGCTCCTGCCCCTGGCCTGCCGCCGCCAGCAAGAACTGGTTGGGGTCTGCAGACCACGCAGCCATTGAGCTTAGAGATAACAGCAAAATGAGTAGTCGTATGTTCATCAACAACATCCTTGGGAAATGTTTTCAGTTAATTACCTGAATACCCTATTCATCGACCGGACATCCATTATCTGAAGCTGTCATACTATCGGGCAAGTCGTGCTTTCAGATAAACTTCTGACAGTTAACCGAACAAACAGATAACAGCCAGACCATGAGTAAAACAGAACAAAACAGCATTCAAGTGGACGTCACTACCACCTATATCGACGGTCAGTCCAACCCAACAGAAGATAACTATGTCTTCGCTTACACCATTACCATCCGCAATACCGGCTCAGCAGGAGCCCGTCTGATCAGCCGCCACTGGTTAATCACCGATGCTGACGGCGGCGTTCAGGAGGTTTTTGGCGAAGGTGTGATAGGCCAGCAACCGTACCTGCAACCCGGAGAGGACTTTAGCTACACCAGCGGAACCAGCCTGCCCACACCTGTTGGGACCATGCAGGGCAGTTACCAGATGCGCTCAGAAGCGGGGACGCATTTTGAGGCCATCATCGAGCCTTTCTCCCTAGCCATGCCGCATATTCTTCACTGATACAAACGGCGTATGACACTGTCCCAATCACATCAACCGGCCATCCTGTTAAGCGCCATCATCGGCTGCCTGCTACTCAGCGCTATCGACCCCGTGGCAGACAGATTCACCTGGTTTCTGGAGACCGTGCCCGTAGTCATCGGGATAGTACTACTTGTCTGGTCAAGGCAATCATTCCCTCTCACGCCTATGCTCTATCAGCTGCTTGCGCTGCATGCCCTGATTCTGATCATTGGCGGCTACTACACTTATGCCGAAGTGCCACTGTTCAACTGGCTGAGAGACAGCCTGGACCTGTCACGAAATCACTATGACCGGATTGGGCATCTGGCCCAGGGGTTTATTCCAGCCATTCTGGCCCGGGAGATCCTGCTACGTCGCTCACCCCTGCAGCGTGATGGCTGGCTAATACTGGCAGTGACCAGCATATGCCTGTCATTCTCCGCGTTTTATGAGATGATCGAATGGTGGACTGCATTGCTCAGCGAAGAAGCAGCGGAAGCCTTCCTCGGCACCCAGGGAGACAATTGGGATACACAGTGGGATATGTTCCTGGCCCTTATAGGTGCTTTATCAGCCCAACTATTACTCAGTCGCACACATGACAAACAACTTTCAAAAATCCCATGTTAGATAGGTTTTGAGATGGCGCTGTATGCCATAGGTGACCTGCAAGGCTGTTACAAAGACCTGTTACAGCTACTCAAAAAAATAGCTTTCAAGGCCGACCGAGATACTCTCTGGTTTGCTGGTGATCTGGTGAACCGGGGACCGGACTCACTGAAGACACTGCGCTTCGTGAAAAATCTTGGTGATGGGGCTATTGTCGTACTGGGAAACCACGACCTGCATCTGCTTGCCATGTCACAGGGAAACATGAAGCACGCCGAGAAAGATCACACCCTGCGCGACATACTGAAAGCAAAAGATCGGGATGATCTGCTGGAATGGCTACGCCATCGGCCATTGATGCACCACTGCCAGGAGCGCGGATACAGCCTCATACACGCAGGTTTACCCCCCCAATGGAATCTGGCAACCGCACTCCAATGTGCCGCAGAGGTTGAAGCAACGCTGCGCAGTGATGCGATTACCGATTTTTGTCTACAGATGTACGGCAATGAACCCAGTTGCTGGTCTGAATCATTAGAAGGCATGGATCGTTTACGATTCATTACCAACTGCTTCACCCGACTCAGATTCTGCGATAAGCAAGGTAATCTGGCATTGCGCGAAAAACGCTCGCCCGGACATCAGGCTGCTGACTATCTGCCCTGGTATGAGATACCGGACCGCGCCAGCCGAAAAGACCGTATCCTGTTTGGCCACTGGTCCACCCTGGGCTATCAGTCACGTAATAACACCTGGTGCCTGGATACCGGATGTCTCTGGGGGGGTAAACTCACCGCACTACAAATTCGCGGAGAGAAAACGCCAAAACCCATACATATCGCTTGCCGGGGTTATAAAAAACCCTAGCCCTTTTTCTCTTACTACTCAGCTAGCCTACTGCCAAACTGCAGAATCAAGCGTCGACGGCTGATACCCGATCCAACGTCAGGAAGGTATAGTCGAAGGCATTGCGCTCATCTGCCTGATGGGCACTCCGCTCAACTACGCGCCATGCTGTTTCGTCATAGAGCGGGAAATAGGCATCGCCTTCTACCTGGGTATGCACCTGGGTCAGATAGAGCCGATCTGCTGAGGCCAGCATCTGCTGATAGAGATTGGCACCACCCACCACCATCACCTCATCAACAGAACCAGCCACATCCAGTGCCTGCGCAATAGAGTGGACAACCTGACACCCTTCAGCCTGGTAGGACCGACTCCCCGTAATCACGATATGCGGCCTGTCCGGCAACAAACCCGGCAGAGATTCCCAGGTCTTGCGGCCCATAATAATCGGCTTACCTATCGTTAATTTCTTGAAGTGCTGAAGATCGGCCGGCAATCGCCAAGGCAGGCTGTTTTTACAACCAATAACGCGGCCTTCATCCATCGCCGCAATCAATGAGATACGTGGTGCTTTTTTCATAACCCCTATCATATCACCACGATCAACTAATCTTTAACCTGGGGAAGTAGTACACGCCAGTCAGGTTCTACGCCCCAGACAAACAGTCCATGAAAAATTCGCCCGCTATATTGAGTTGCAGAGTTGAGCTGACCCCACCCGACTGTGTCGCTTCGCTCTGAAGGACCATGTCGTGTCGCGGTTGGTTTATCAGCTGGCGCTTGATTTAGGCATTGGAGCAACCGGTGAGCTGGTACCGTCATTGAACGAACCTAAAGTGCTGCATGGCTTTCTCGCCTTACCATAAAGCGCCGCTATCAACTCACCTATCAACCGGACGGTCTTTTTTTCACTGTCATAGCGTGGACAAAATTCGGCAATTTCCATCCCCACCAATCCAGGCGTATCGGCAATACCGGCAATGGCATAAGCCAGTTCCCGACCATTGATACCACCAGGCTCCGGCACACCAACGGCCGGGGCAAAGCGTGGATCAACAGCATCCAGATCAATACTGATACCCAGATAATCGGCATGCCGTGCAAGATAGGTCACACTCTCCTTGAGTGCCAATGAGAGCCCCGCTTGAGTCTGAACTTCAGGCATTTTGATCACCCGCACACCCAGTCGATCCAGCAGTGTCTGCTCAGATTGTTCATAGCTGCGCACACCAATCAGTACCAGGCACTGCGGATCAAGATGACCATTGTTGCCGTAAATTCGCTTCAACACACGATCCTCCTGACCGAGCAGCGCCGCAACAGGCATGCCATGAATATTTCCCGAAGGGGTGGTTAAAAAGGTGTGGGCATCCATATGCGCATCTATCCAGATCAAGCCCAGCTTGGATCTTTCCGGCAGTGCACGCATCACACCGGGCCAAACACCCATTGCGCAGGAGTGATCACCACCAAAAAAGAGAAAGGGCTGTCGCTGCCGGACCAGGGCAGAGGTAAAGCGGGCAGCTTGCCGGCAAAGATCGGCTACGGCATCTACTTTGGAGGCCCGCTCATTTGGCTCGAACAACCCTTGCCAAACCAACTGAACACCCTGCTGCCGGCAATAGCGCTTCAGCTCAAGCGAATTCCTGAGTACCATCGGCCCACGCCAGCACCCTCTGTTCCGCCCAGCCTGACCCGAAGCCACACCCAGCGTTGCAATTCGCCTCATACACACCTACCGCTACTGCTGCTAAACCTTACAGGTTATTACTCAGTATAGGTTCCTGGCGAAAAGAGGCTTTTAATCAAACAGCGACCGGTGCCTTAATATGCGGGTGACACTCATAACCTGTGAGTGTGAAATCATCATAGACAAAATCAAACAGCGAACTGACCACCGGGTTTAACTGCATTGTAGGGAGTTTAAAGGGCGTGCGTGCTAACTGTGTCTGAACCTGATCCAGATGATTGGAATAGAGATGGGCATCCCCGCAGGTGTGAACAAAATCACCTGGTTTCAGACCCGTAACCTGAGCAATCATCATGGTCAATAGCGCATAGGAGGCGATATTGAACGGTACCCCCAGGAAAATATCCGCGCTGCGCTGATAGAGCTGACAGGAGAGTTTGCCGTCTGCCACATAGAACTGGAACAGACAGTGGCAGGGCGGCAAGGCCATAT
>JAPHUE010000240.1 GCA_026196795.1 Sedimenticola sp. | reverse complement strand
GCGATATGAAGAGTATAGATATCTTGAACTAAATTCTATGGCTGAAAAAATACTCAATCTACATGTTGGGAATACGCTTCAACTTCAGCGTATCTCTCCTGAATATACCGACCGTTATACAGTCACCTTGATCGGTTATTTTGAGGGCAAAGGGCTGATCGTTACCACACCACTGGTGCATGAAAAGCTACAGTTCATAAAAGATGGAATGCGCTTTGCCGTGCGTATTTTACATGGCAGTAAAGTGATGGGGTTTATATCAACCGTCACCCACTCGGCGACCAAGCCCTATCCTCATCTGCACCTGAGCTATCCAGAAGATATAGAGAGTCTTGCGGTACGTAATGCTGAGCGGATCAATACCAATCTTCCGGCCATGGTTCGAAATACCCGGGATGCAGATGATGAAGATTCATGGCAACCGGCGTTGGTCAAGGATCTCAGCATGACAGGAGCCCGGCTGGAGAGTCTTGAGCCACTCGGAAAGCGAGGTGACCGTCTGGTGCTGAAGTTTGAGGTTGATGTGTGCGGGGAGAAGGAGCAGATTACCGTGTTGACGGACATCTGTAATCGATCTGTGGTCAGCCATCATGGTGATCCGGAAGATAGCCGTTATTGCTGTGGAATCTCTTTTCAGCAAGTGAACCGATTCCAGGAAGTGATGCTGAATAACTGTGTGCTAAAGCTAAAAAGTGACTAACCAACGTGAAATAGGCTACGCATTTACTGTTTTAAATGCGTAGCCGTTGATCACTTATTCCGCCTCTTTCGAATCAAGATAGCGTTCGGCATCCAGTGCCGCCATACAGCCACTTCCTGCCGAAGTGATTGCCTGTCGGTAGACATGGTCTGCCACATCCCCGGCCGCGTAGACGCCCTCAATGCTGGTCTGGGTTGCCTTTCCATCCAATCCACCCTGAACAGTCAGATAACCGTGCTTCATCTCAAGCTGATCCGTGAACAGATCGGTATTGGGCTTATGACCAATGGCGATAAAAATGCCCATCAGATCGAGCTCTTTAGTGCTCTCGTCCTTGACGTTTTTGATCCGCATACCTGTTACGCCACTCTGATCACCTAGAACTTCATCCAGCACGTGATCCCATTCGATTGTCACATTGCCGTTTTCTGCCTTCTGGATAAGTTGGTCAGAGAGGATTTTCTCGGAGCGGAACTTGTCGCGACGATGCACAACCACCACTTCAGAGGCAATATTGGATAAATAGAGGGCCTCTTCAACCGCAGTATTACCACCCCCGATGACAGCGACTTTCTTATTTTTGTAGAAAAATCCGTCACAGGTAGCGCAGGCCGATACGCCACGCCCCTTGAATTTCTCTTCGGACTCCATGCCCAGGTATTGAGCGGAGGCCCCTGTTGCAATGATCAGGGCGTCGCAAGTATAGGTGCCCTGATCGCCTGTCAGGCGAAATGGGCGTTGAGTGAGCTCGGCCGTATGAATGTGGTCGAAAATCACCTCGGTATCAAAGCGTTCAGCATGTTTGAGCATCCGGTCCATTAATTCAGGGCCTTGTACACCTTCAAAATCCCCGGGCCAGTTGTCTACTTCTGTCGTGGTGGTCAGTTGACCGCCTTGCTCCATGCCGGTTATTAGCACGGGATTGAGGTTGGCGCGGGCGGCATAGACTGCAGCCGTGTAGCCGGCAGGACCCGAACCCAGTATCAGAAGACGACAATGCTTGGTATCACTCATGTATAATTACTCCTGCAAAATCCTTGTAGACTGAAACACTCCCAATATCACGGCGTATCGCGGTTGAATAACCGCTTTAACCAGGCTCCTCTCATAATGATGAGGTAACCTGTTCGCCAGAGGGATACAAATCCCAGGGGGAATTTGGGTGACGATGGTACGGAAAGCGCGATGGAGGGTAAAGACTCTTTTCGCATGGTTGCTCACTATTGGGTGATTTAAGGAGTCAGGACGGCTTCGCATTTTTTAGCTATGAAATTAGACTAAATACATTCTCTAACTATATAATTTAAAATCTATTTTTAACTTGGTGAATACGGTGGCGCAGGCCAGTCAAACAGATCAGCTGCAGAATAGTCCGGGATCGGTTGCGGGACAACGTCTGAGAGAGGGCGCCTTGGTCCTTCTGGTGGCGATATCAGCGTACCTTTTGCTCGCTTTGGTGACCTATGCGCCCAATGATCCAGGTTGGTCTTATGCCGGTCCAAGAGAGTTTGCCGAGAATGCGGGTGGCCTTGTCGGTGCCTGGTTAGCCGATGTATTGCTCAATTTGTTCGGGCTCTGGGGCTATCTGTTCCCCTTGATGGTCGGCTGGAGCGGCTGGCTGATCCTGAATGAGCGCAATCCTGATAACACGCTTAATGTGCCCATGGTGACGCTGCGTTGGGTCGGTTTTCTGATTACATTGATTGCAGGCAGTAGTCTGGCGGCTTTGCACCTCTCCCATATCGCCACTTTTCTCCCCAGCGGTTCGGGTGGAATACTGGGCACATTTTTCCAGGAGCTCCTGGTGAGTGTCTTCAGTTTTGCGGGGGGCACTCTGCTCCTGCTGGCACTGATGTTATCCGGCTTCACGTTGTTTACCGGCATCTCCTGGTTCCGGGTGATGGATGGGCTGGGTGGTTTGGTGCTGAAGCTGTTTCGATATCTGGGTTCTATTCGGGGTCGACTGGATGAGTCCCGCAAGGCAAAAGAGATCAAGAAAAAACGAAGTGAAACCTTCAAGGTTGAAAAGAAGCGGCTTGATACACGAACACCACCAAAGATCGAACCCACTATTCGCCAGGTCAAAACCAGTGAACGGGTAGAAAAAGAGAAACAAGTGCCGCTGTTTGATACACCGGCCGCCGGGAGTATGCCGCCACTGGGATTGCTGGATGAGGCTAAGCAGAGTGGTCTCGGGTATTCCAAAGAAGCCCTGGCGGCGATGTCGCAACTGGTTGAGCTGAAGCTGAAAGATTTTGGTATTGAAGTGGATGTGGTGGCTGTTCGTCCGGGGCCGGTCATTACCTTGTTCGAGTTGCAGCTCGCACCCGGTACCAAGGCGAGTAAAATCACCAATCTCTCCAAAGACCTGGCTCGTGCGCTCTCGACAACCAGCGTGCGTGTGGTGGAAGTGATTCCAGGGAAAACCGTAATCGGTCTGGAGATTCCCAATGAACACCGGGAGATGGTTTACCTGAGTGAGGTGCTGAAATCTGAAGCCTATGACTCAGCCAAGTCACGTCTGACACTGGCGCTTGGGAAGGATATTGCGGGGAACCCAGCCGTGGCTGATCTGGGCAAGATGCCCCATGCCCTGATCGCCGGCACAACCGGTTCCGGTAAGTCGGTTGCCATCAATGCCATGATCCTCAGTCTGCTCTACAAGGCCTCGCCGGAAGAGGTGAGGCTGATTATGGTCGATCCAAAGATGCTGGAACTCTCGGTCTATGAGGGCATTCCCCATCTGCTGACACCGGTTGTTACTGACATGAAAGAGGCCGCCAACGCGCTTCGTTGGTGTGTGGGAGAGATGGAGCGGCGCTATCGCCTGATGGCGGCCCTGGGCGTACGTAATATTGCGGGCTATAACAAAAAAGTCAGTGATGCGGAAAAACGTGGCGAACCCATTAAAGATCCACTGTTCCAGCCGGATCCACTGTTTGAGGCGCAAGAAGTACCCAACCTGGCTCGACTGCCCTATATCGTAGTCATCATTGATGAGCTGGCCGATATGATGATGGTGGTGGGTAAGAAAGTAGAAGAGCTCATTGCTCGGCTGGCGCAGAAGGCCAGGGCATCCGGTATTCATCTGTTGCTGGCAACTCAGCGCCCATCTGTCGATGTCATTACAGGCTTGATCAAGGCCAATATTCCCACTCGTATTGCATTTCAGGTCTCGTCACGTATCGATTCCCGAACGATTCTTGATCAGATGGGTGCCGAGCACCTGTTGGGACATGGCGATATGCTGTTCCTGCAGCCGGGGGGCAGTATTACACAACGCATGCATGGTGCATTTGTTGATGATAACGAAGTGCATCGAGTCGTGGATCACCTGAAGAAAACAGGTGAACCCAATTATGTTGAAGAGATTCTTCGGGAACCAACCGAGATGATTCCGGGTCTCTCTGGTGAGAGCGGGGATACGGAAGACAGTGATCCCCTATACGATGAAGCGGTACAGATAGTGACTGAGACACGGCGTGCCTCTATTTCCGGTGTGCAGCGCCGGTTAAAGATCGGTTACAACCGGGCGGCCAGACTTGTGGAAGAGATGGAGCGTACCGGCATCGTCTCGCCAGCACAGTCGAATGGAAACCGTGAAGTATTGGCGCCACCACCACCAGAGAGATGATGTGATAGTTAAAAAAAGATTCTGTAAAGCCAGTGCTTTTCTGCTGATGGTATTGACTGCTTCAATGAGTGTTGCTGGCAACAGTTTACAGCAGATGGAACGTTTCTTAACGGACCTGCAAACGCTGCAGGCCAGTTTTGAACAGTCAGTACTGGATCCGCAACAGCAACAGGCGGCCCGTTCGCAGGGCCTGTTCTCGATGCAACGTCCTGATCACTTTCGCTGGGACTATTCAGAACCTGATAATCAGCAGATCATTGCGGATGGCCAGCAGATCTGGTTGTTGGACATGGAGCTTGAGCAGGTCAGTGTGCAGACACAGGAAACCGCACTGAGCGGTACACCTGCGCAGTTTCTTATTGGTGGTGATCCAGTCGAGAAACATTTTGAGGTGATTGATATTGGTGAGAGTCAGGGCTTCGCATGGGTCGAGCTGATTCCGCGTGATAAAGAGAGTCAGTTTGTCAGGGTGTTGCTTGCCTTCAGTGACAATCTGCTGCATCGCATGGAGATGACGGATGCGTTTGGTCAAATCACCCGATTTCAATTCTACGATATCAAGCAGAATCCAACCTTCGAGAGCGGCTTCTTCGTTTTTAAACGCCCCGACTCTTTCGACCTTTATCAGCACTAGGCACCCTGAGCGTGACCTCGACGGAAGATCTGTTTGTGAATGAGACACCCGAGATGGTTCGTCCATTGGCGGATCGGATGCGGCCTGAGACGTTGGATCAATTTCTCGGTCAAGCACATATTGTGGGTGAGGGTAAGCCGCTGCGCATGGCGATTGAATCGGATCGCCTGCATTCGCTCATATTCTGGGGCCCTCCCGGAACAGGCAAAACCACACTTGCCACCTTGATCGCTCGTCGTTCTGGCGCCCTGTTTTTGAGTTTGTCGGCGGTTCTCTCTGGTGTCAAAGATATCCGTGCGGCAGTAGAGCAAGCGCGTGATGCACAGCGCAGCAGTGGGCAAAAAACCGTGCTGTTTATTGATGAGGTGCATCGCTTCAACAAGGCGCAACAGGATGCCTTTCTACCTCATGTAGAGGATGGCACCGTCCTGTTTATCGGCGCGACAACAGAGAACCCATCCTTTGAATTGAATAATGCGCTGCTCTCCCGTGCGCGAACCTATGTGTTAAAGAGCCTCACTGCCGATGATCTGGAACGGATTATTGAGCAGGCCCTCGCTGATACAGAACGGGGGCTGGGCAAGCGGCAACTGAAACTGGCTCCGGAACTGCGGCGACTGCTGGCCGAAGCGGCTGATGGGGATGCCCGGCGCGCACTCAATCTGCTGGAGATCTCGGCAGATCTGACAACGGATGATGTGATTGCCCGTAGTGCGGTAGAAGAGGTGGCTTCTGGTAATGTGCGCCGCTTTGATAAGGGCGGTGATGCCTTTTATGACCAGATTTCCGCCCTGCATAAATCGGTGCGCGGCTCAGCACCGGATGCCGCTCTCTACTGGTTTGCCCGAATGATTGATGGGGGGTGTGATCCCCTCTATGTTGCACGGCGTGTGGTGCGTATGGCCTCTGAAGATATTGGTAATGCCGACCCCCGGGCACTGACCATCGCCCTCAATGCCTGGGAGACCCAGGAGCGATTGGGCAGCCCGGAGGGTGAGTTGGCCATTGCTCAGGCCGTGCTATATCTGGCCTGTGCGCCTAAAAGTAATGCGGTCTATATGGCTTACAAGGCTGTGATGGCCGATATTCGACAATCAGCCTCTCATGAGATCCCTGTACATCTCAGAAACGCACCCACAAAGCTGATGAAAGAGTTGGGCTATGGCCATGCGTATCGTTATGCACACGACGAGCCGGATGCCTTCGCAGCTGGAGAGCGATATTTGCCGGAAACAATGTCCGATACACGCTACTACTACCCGGTTGAACGTGGACTGGAGATTAAGATTGGGGAAAAACTCGAAAGGCTCAGGGCGCTGGATCGACAGGCGCGAGATAAAAAGTGAGCGGATCTGTAACTTCATTCGGTTACATCGAGTATTATCAGTACCAGTCTGCGTGTAAAATACCCTTTTTATGAAATACGATTGGAGCTGAACCTTTGTCTCAGGTCTTGACTATAGCGGCTGGTGGCGCTTTAGGGGCGTTGATGCGTTTCTGGGTCTCAAGTGGTGTCTATGCCATGCTGGGGCGTGGCTTCCCCTATGGAACCTTGGCCGTCAATGTCCTGGGTTCGTTTGTCATGGGCTTCCTCTATATCCTGTTTCTTGAACGAATGAGTGTCAGCCCGGAATGGCGTGCTGCCTTGTTGATTGGTTTTCTTGGTGCCTTTACCACCTTCTCGACCTTCTCGATTGAAACGTTAAATCTCATTGAGCAGGCGGACTATGCCAAGGCTGGATTAAATATGATCTTGTCAGTTGCGGCCTGTCTTTTTGCCTGTTGGGGTGGGTTGATTCTAGGGAGACAGCTATGAGTAGCAAACCCGTGACCATGGTGCGGATCTACCTGACCGAAGGACAGCATCAATATC
>JAPHUE010000055.1 GCA_026196795.1 Sedimenticola sp. | reverse complement strand
GGTGCCTTTATTCTGGGGCCCAACGTGCGGGCGTTTGAACAGGAGGCGGCTGAGTATGTCGGTACCCAATATGCTGTCGCCGTTGCCAATGGCACAGATGCCTTGGTGCTGTCGCTCCGAGCTATGGATATCGGCCCTGGGGATGAGGTGGTTACTTCACCGTTTACCTTTTTTGCCACGGCGGAGGCGATCTCTATCGTGGGGGCAACGCCGGTGTTTGCCGATATTGACGAGGCCAGTTTTAATATCGATCCAGTAAGCGTTGCAGCCCTTATCAACGATAAGACCAAGGCCATTCTGCCAGTGCATATCTTTGGCAACCCTGCCGATATGTCTGCACTCAGATCATTAGCTGAGACCCATGGTCTGCGCATCATAGAGGATGCTGCGCAAGCCTTTGGCGCAAAGCAGGGTGATGCCGTTGTGGGGAGCATGGGGGATGCGGGCTGTTTTAGTTTTTATCCGACCAAGGTTTTGGGTTGCTACGGTGACGGTGGTTTGATTACCACCAATGATGAAGCGCTATGGGATCGTCTCCATAAACTACGTAACCATGGGGCAACGGCGCCGTTTACCCATGATGAGCTGGGCTACAACAGCCGTTTGGATGAGGTGCAGGCGGCACTGTTAAGGATTAAGCTGGAGAAGCTTGATCAGGATATCGCCGCACGAATCAGGGTGGCAGACTGGTATGATGAGCGCCTCGCTGACCTTGATCTGATCACGCCTGTACGGCCCCGGAGTGGCCAGCATGCATTCAACCTCTATACCATAAGACACCCACGTCGTGATGTGCTTCGTGCTCATCTCAATGAGCATAAGGTGGGTAATAGTCAGTGCTATCCATTGGGACTTCATCTTCAGTCAATCTATGCCGGACTGGGTTACAAGCCGGGCGATCTGCCCGTGGTAGATCGATTGTGTGGCGAGACGCTGTCACTACCGGTTTATCCGGCCATGAAAGAGGATCAGGTTGACCTTGTCTGTGAGCTGGTTGCGGCAATCTGAAAAGGATCGAGCGCCGGCCTCGCTGGGTGGCCGGCAGCTTTTGAAGAATGATTAGATTGACGGCTTAGGCTTAGTCGTCATCTAAATCAAGATCAATATCATCATCGATATCGATATCTTCGATATCATCTGGCTCTGGTTCTGCTGTGGTGCTGGGCTGTGGGGTGAGTTCAACCTGCTTCATGCGTAATGAACCGCGTGGAGTGAAATCTTTTTTTGCTTTTTTGTAACCCGCGGTCAGTTCGCTGATGCTGTCAGCTTCATCCTCACTCAATTCACGCAATTTGGGTTCAACAATAATGATTTGATACTCCAGGACTTTGTCTCGCTTCAGAGAGTAGAGATAGATAGTTGATTCGTTGCCCGTTTCAATCGTTAAGTCGCGCAATACCGGTGAGCTTTTTGTGCCGGCTTCAAGGTAGCCATGCCAGTAATTTTTTTTGCTCATGCTTCCCCCATATCAGTCAAATGATTACTTGAGCAACCTGTCTATGAGATGGCTGCATATAACTGTCTGGGCCTACAGTCAGCACTGATCAGGTAGGACTAAAGACGGCCTGATATTATTTTAAAAATATCATTTCGACAATAGTTTCTACTGGGCTATAGGATTGTTATTTTCGTCTAGGACTGATTGGGTTTGGTACATCACTTTATAGTGGTTAATCCAGCGTCGGTTAGAGGTAGTGCAGGTATTAATACTCCTGCAGTGTCAGGTCACTAAATAGGGCGTTACGTTCTTGCTCTGAGGCTGCTTCCACCGCACTCTCCACCACTTCACGTGTAAGGTGAGAGGCAAATAGAGTAATGAAGTCGTAATGATAGGTGCGAAGGAATAGGCCGGGCCGGAACCCCAGTCTTGTCGTGCTGGGTGGGAACAGATGGGTGGCATCCAGTGAGCAGAGATCTTCATCCTGCTCCGGGTTATAGGCCATTCTCGCCAGAATACCAATGCCAACGCCAAGCCGAACATAGGTCTTGATAACATCGGCGTCGGTCGCAGTAAATACTACGTTGGGTTCAAGGTCCAGGCGCCGGAAAGATTTGTCGAGCTGCGAGCGGCCGGTAAAGCCAAATACATAGGTAACGATCGGATAGTCGGCTATAGCTTCCAGGGTCAATGGCTTCACCTCCCTGAGTGGATGATCACAGGGCGTAATAATGGTTCGATTCCAGTGGTAGCATGGCATCATGATCAGATTGCCAAAGTCCGCCGTTGCCTCTGTAGCAATAGCGAAGTCAACCGCACCGCCAGCCGCCATCTCAGAGATTTGCTCTGGGTTGCCCTGATGCATCTGCAGGTCTACAGCGGGATAACGGGCGCGAAATGCCTTGATGACCGGCGGTAAAACATAGCGAGCCTGGGTGTGGGTGGTGGCAATAGAGAGGCTGCCTGCGCGAGGGTCACTGAACTCACTCGCCACATCACGAATTGAATCTACTTCCCTAAGAACCGCCTCGGCCCGGTTAATAATGGCTTTGCCGGCATCGGTAATGCCGGTGAGTTGACGGCCGGTTCGTTCAAATATGGTGACGCCCAGTTCCTCTTCCAGCAGGCGGATCTGCTTGCTGACACCGGGCTGTGAAGTAAAGAGCCGTTCGGCTGCTGCCGTGATGTTGAGGTCGTTTTGGGCTACGGCCAGGAGAAAGCGGAGTTGTTGTAGTTTCATAGTACAGCCTAATGTATAGTAATAATTCTCATTTGCTTTATATCAATCAACTATTTCTATAGACGCAAAAGTTATTTTGATGTATTGTCACGCCGCGCTATAGTTTTGTGCAAGTAAT
>JAPHUE010000179.1 GCA_026196795.1 Sedimenticola sp. | reverse complement strand
TGACTCGGTGTCAACGCTCGACATCATAAATCAGATCCATGCTCTGACTTTTTCCTGATTGCACTTCGAGGCGAAGACGCCTGCTCAACCGGTAGCGGGTGATGAGCGCGCCCTGGTTATCGAACAGGTCAACGGCATAACTGACATAGAGGTCTGGCGAGAGGTATTTTCCCAGTAGCAGGGCGGTGTCTTCCAGGCTGCTCCCTTCCTGAATTCTTACTTCGTCTACCCCCAGTCCGGTGGCGATGCGATCAAGAATCTCCTGGCTCTTCTCCAGCCCTTTTGTGGCCACTGCTTGACGCAACAGCGCGGCCTTACTCGGACCTTCTGCGGAAAGCCCTTGGCCGGTCATCAGGTAGGCCAGTGCTTCCTCTTCCGGTAGTGTGGGTGTGCTTGAAATCTGTACCTGTGGCGTGCGCAGATTACCTGTAAGTTCCAGTATGGCGGTTACTGAGCGGTCCAGGGAAAGGCGTGTTGCCTTAACGTCCAGGTTTGGATTCTCGGGTGGCCCGTTAAATAGCAACCGACCCTGGGTGATGGTGAGATCCTGACCATAAGCCTTGTAACGGCCCTCCTTGAGTGAAAGTTCGCCCTGCGCCAGATTACGCCCCTGTTTACTCCTAAGATCAACGTTACCCTCCAGTCGGGTGTTGAGCCCAAAGCCATCGAAACTTACCTGATCGCCGACCTGTACGATGACCTCCGCATCAATCGTCAGTGGTGGTGATGACTTGGCTGTCTGCT
Source organism: Sedimenticola sp. (assembly GCA_026196795.1). Lineage (GTDB taxonomy): Bacteria > Pseudomonadota > Gammaproteobacteria > Chromatiales > Chromatiaceae > Sedimenticola. The sequence goes on along the minus strand of JAPHUE010000179.1, from coordinate 21,626 downwards.
CACTCCTGCCGATGATGATCTCATCATCTGACAGGCTCACCGCACTCTTGGGCAGTTCTCTCAGTTGGATGGTGGCCTTGGGTAGAAGCAGTTTTCCTCTAAGTGTCAGCAAGTTCTTTGTTAGCGCGATAGTTAGATCTGGGGTGGCGTAGGCTACCGCTTCGGGAAGACGCACTACCTGGACGTTTTCACCCTTTAGCTTTAACGTGAGGGGCCAGTTCTGTGCCGCATTCAGCAGGAGATCACCTTCCAGCTTGAGGGCGCCGCCTCCCGATTTTAGTTGGCCCTCTAGCAGTAGACGTTCGGTGCCTTGGTTTTTGGCGGAGAGTTGTATCTCTCTCAGTTCCAGACCGAGTTGGGGGAGATTGGCAGAGCCCTCGCTGAGGGTCATGAATCCCTGAATCTCTGGTTGGCGAAGGTCGCCGCCAAGAGTGGCCTCACCGATGAGTCTTCCCTGGATGTCGTTGAGTCCCGGTACCAGTAGTCCGAGTGGCTTTAGATCAGGTATCTGGGCATTCACTTTGCCGGAGAGTGCAATGGGCTTGTCGGCGTTAAGCGGGGCGGTATTTGCCAGAAGGGCTATTTCGCCATCCCCGGCCTTAAGCCCTAGCTCGATCCGGTTCCCCTTTGGGGTCATCTCGAGCGCCAGCAAACCGTCCTGCAATGCCAGTCTTACGGGTTGCTCTTCCGTTGCTTCAAGTAGTAGTGCACCTTGGTCGAGGAACAGCTTCGCCTCGCCTTTTAGCGCAGTCAGTGGCCCTTCCAGTTGGAAGTGGCCATCAATAGCCCCTTCAATGGCCACTTCTGGCGGGAGCCAATGCAGAATGCGTTGCAAGGGCAGGGTTGTGAGTTGGCCGGCAAGACGACTGTTTGTCGGGGTCCACTCACCATTGGCACAGAGGCGCGCGCTGTTCTGGCCTAGGCAGAACGCTGCCAGCTTCACCTGTTCTGTCCCGGCCATTAGTGTGGCTGGTGACGTGGTTGCCCAGCGTCCTAACTGGGGTTGAGTAATAGCGAGTTCTGATAACTCGCCCTGCCAGCGATTATTCAGCCACCCACCGGTTAATGTGCTACTGAGTGTTAGCGAGTCAGAGTCGAGTGAAAGCTCTGTGCGGTGGTTATCAGGGCGTCCTGTTATGCTCAGTGACAGCGATCGGCCGCTCCACTCTCCACTACGCAGGCCATTACTCTTTAACTGTACTGAGGCTGTCTCTTTTTTCCAGGTAAGCTCACCTTCGATCTGATCGATGCCATGTTCGCTGTAACCCAGCCCGCTGGCTTTGAGTGTGGAGCTCACTTCAGGGGAGGCGAGTGCGCCTGTCAATTCACCTTTGGCCGTGATAGTCCCTTTCAATGCGGGCCAGAAGGCGCTGAGGTTTGGGGCATTGAGCTGATAAGTGAGATTAAGCGTGTCACCCACTTTACCATTTGCACTTAGCTCGTTCGGACCGCTGTTCAGTTTTAGATTCTGCAGTCTGAGCCCGGTGGGATCATAGTGTCCCTGACCGCTGGCACTGATGGGTTGCTGCTGCAGTGTGCCAGCCAGCCTTTGCAGATCAGCCTCCAGCCATAAGCCCTGTCTGTTTTCTCCACCTTTAATTACCGCTTCCAGTGCCAGATTGCCCGGCCATTCGGGCCACTGCAGGGCGGGGTCCAGGGCCTCTCCAGTGACAGATAAATGCCAGTTTAGGGTTGGTTCCCAACTGATCTCCCCTGTCACTCGGGACTTGCCCCCCAGCAGGTCACTTTCAAACGTTAATGCGCTAAGACCTGTGGGACTTAAAATGCCCGCTACTCGGGTCTCCATGTTGGGTGCATGCTTTTGGGGGAATAGCAGTGTACTCGTGCTATTGATCTTAAGTTGATGCAGTAGACCCTGAAGGGTGAACTGTCCCTTGGGGCTTTGGGTTAGCGGAGCAGACAGGAGTGGCCAGCGGGCCTCACTCCAGTCGCCCTTGATGGCCAGCTCAGGTCCGTCCTCAAGTAGTTTGATTGCACCCCGGAGATTGAGTGTCATGGCCGGGCCCGTTTTGTCGTGCTGTTCCCTGATCGTTGTACTCAGATCCTCAAGGCCTAAGGCGGACAGTTGAGACTTCAGACTTACTGTTATTGGCGGCGTATCCGTACCCGGAAAGAGCAGCGCCGCTTCACTCTGGAGTTGGGGTTTACTGAGTGGCCCAGTCAACTGATAGCGGCCATGTGAACTTTTTATCCTGGCTGCCTGTTGTGGCCATTCGAGTTGTTGCCAGTCACCCTCCAGTTTCAATGAAGGTGCGGGGTCAGCGAGTGTAACCTCTCCACGGGTGCTGAACTTGAATGGTGTCAGTGTACTGTGGTCGATTGTCAGGCTATTCAGATCCCCTTTTATCTCACCCTTGCCCGTGACTTCCCCCAGTTCCGGCAGCTTACCCTGCCACTGGATCGCCAGTTGAAACGGGTACGCTTTGACCAGATCCAGATGGCCCTCTGCCGAGGCGGTATAGTCTGCGTAGCCGAGTTGGAGTTCGGTCAACATGAGCCGTTTTTCACGGCTTCTAGCCTTAACTGCAAACCGGGCAATCGTCTGGGTGTCGTTGTTCGATGTAATCTTAAGGTCGACAATCTCTGCATGATCCAGCTGAATGGCGAGAGGCAGTGACAGCGGGGCGCTGATCTCATCGGTCGCTTGTGACTGACCCAACTGGGTAAAGTGAACACCGCTCGCGGTCAACTCATCTACATGTAACAGGCCACTGAATAGACTAAGAGGCCGCCACTCTATCTTTAGCGACTCTATAGTTAGTTGCCGTTCTGTATCACTGTAGGAAATACCACCGAGATCGAGTCCTTCAAACAGGCTCCCCTGGAAGGTGTTGATCTGCAGTTTCTCGCCCAGCGTCCATGTTAATAGATACTGGTTGCCACGCTCAGTAGAGAGCAGCCAGGCGCTGCCGCCCATTAGTCCAATCATCAGCAGGAGGAGGGTGAGAATGGCTCGCTTCACAGATCGGCCCCCATAGAGAAATGGATGCGGAAGTCATCTTTACTCTGATCCTCGGGTATGGCGAGATCGAGTCGGATAGGACCGACCGGGGAGCGCCAGCGCAGACCAATGCCGGCTGATTGCTTCAGGCCTTCACCCCAGCCATCTAGCGCATTACCGGCATCGACAAAAACAGCGGCGGACCAGTCGTCTTTGATGGGGTACTCATACTCTACACTGCCACTGAGCAGATAACGTCCACCAACAACCCGTCCCTCGGAATTTGTTGGACCCAGCGCCTGATAACCGTAGCCTCTGACGCTTTGATCACCGCCGGCAAAGAAACGATATGAGGCGGGGAGTTTATTAAACTCTTCTGTAAGTGTCAGGCCCGTATCGCCGCGTACCAACAAGCGTCCTGCGCCGAGTGGAAAGATCCACTTGGCCGCCGCCTCAAGTTGAAAGAAACGGACGTCAGATAATAGCGCCTCTTCGGCACCGCGCAGTTCCAGGCTTAGCCGATAGCCTTTGCGTGGTAGTATCCGGTTGTCGGCCTTGGTTTTAGCCCAGCTGATACCTGGCACCAGCAGTGTGGCCTCGGTGGTCTCAGTGCCAATTTGTGACTCTTCGGAGGTCCAGTCGAGGTAACGGGTTTCACTCCAGCCGTTTCGGCTACCCACCGCTCTGACACCAATGGTCGATGTGTCACTGGTGGTGGTGTCCGTATCCAGATGCCGGTAGCCGGCACGAAAACTGATTTGATCAATATGCGGTTGCTGAACGGGGATCAGGTACTCCAGTCCCAGTGAGCTATCTACCTGGGATAAGACAATCTTCGATTCAAGTCGATGACCCAATCGGTTTAGGCGACGCCTTTCATAACCCAAACTCAGACGTGGACCGGTATCTGTGGCAGCGCCAATACCCAGCCGGTAGGCCATACGCTTGATCGGTTCCAGAGCCACCTGTACGTCTATAGTTCCGTTCTGAGCCCCCTTGAAATCAGGTTTTATTGAGACACTCTGAAAGTAACCACTGTCGGCCAGGGCACGATGGGTATTGGAGAGGGCAGTGGAATCATAGGGATCGCCTGCGCGGATCTTGATATAGCGCTCCAGAAGCTCTGGATCATAAGTTTGCTGATCCAGTGCCATGTCGCCAATACGATAGCGTTTGCCTGAATTGTAAAGGAGCGTGATTGCAGCCCGGTTTTCCTTTGGATCTATTTTAAGTTCACTTCGCACAAAACGACCGTCAAAATAACCCCGCTCAGCGGCCACCCGCTCAATTTCACTCTTGAGGGTTTCATAGTGCCCGTGATGAACCTGGCTGCCTTTTTTTACTGCTGAGGTTTGTATTAACTTGTTAAAGGTGGGGTCACTGTTTGCCTCACCCTGAATGGTAATCTCTACCGTTTCCAGATGCGTCGGTTCGCCGGGTTTTATATCAAAGCTGGCTTGCCAGCATGAGTCCTTAAACTGAAGTTTTTTTTCTGACTGGATATGATAATAGCCCAGTGCCCGGGCGGCCTGATCCAGTTCACTGTCGGTACGACGAAACAGCCGCTTCACCCGCCAGGCGGGTGCATTACAAGGTTCAGTGACCAATGAGAGGCCAGCCCTCAGATTAGTAGCCAGCTCACCCGAAACACCCCGGATTTCAATTGATGGCCCCTCTGCGCTCAAGGGCATAGCGCATAGGGTGAGGCTGATCAAGACCAGCAAGAGCTGGTTGTGGCGACCGCTATGCTGCCAAGCGGTGAATGGGTGTGTCATAGGGATTAGTATATCCTTAGGCGGGGATTATCTGCTACGTAAACAGGTTCAGCCGTTACCATATGGTTAACCTGAGGGTCTTTCTCTATAAGATCAAGTCGATGCAGACAAAGTTCCAAACTGTACTAACCGGAAAGCGACACGAATAAAAGACCGGGTGGGTGAACCGGGTTTCTACTACGGTTTAGGTTGGTGATATAACTTCAGATACTACGATTACACTTAATTCAGTACACTATTGGCACGGCCAATTATTATGACCAAAAGGAACATGTGATGACATTGGAAGCCACCCAAGCGCCTGTAAAGAACGGTATCTGGTGGGGGGAGGTAACAATTAAGCCCGGCACCACGACCTGTTGGGAGCTGGGTGCCATGCAGTTTGCCTTGCAGCGTCTCGATTTGGAGTGGCGTATTGCCTGTAAGCATCGCGAAGGGGGGGAGCAGAGCGACTGGCACATGATAGAGCAAGAGGCACTGCCGACGGATCTTGAAGAGGCCATTGAGCGCTACATATGCAAAAAATCACTCTGTATTCTTCCGCTATTGGCTGATCGTGCTGTTGTTAGCAGGCCAGCCAATCCGCTAACCCTTTTTCCTGGTGAAGAGGTGCGGATCTATGTCAGCACGCCACTCTGGGCCAGCATTCAGACAAAGGATAAAAAGCTTGTACTAAAGGAGTTTCCCCTGCTACCCCTTTCGGATACCTGGTTTGGCCCATCAACCCAGGAAGGAGAGCTTTGCTACGCCACCCGAACTCACGCGCGGTTGGCACTTGATGTGATACCACGCCATAGTTATCGTGCAACCAGCGAGTTACTACTGAAAAACAGGGCGGAAAAGGCGCTGGTACTGGAGCGTCTTAATCTCCCGGTGACCTATCTGGGATTGCACAAAGATAGTCGAGGCGAACTCTGGACAGACGCTATAGAGCTGATACGTGAAGAAGACAGTGATACAGCTGAGCTTAAAATCAAACAGGGCCCGCCGACAGCTGTAAAAGGGGCTACTCGGATTGCTGAGCCGCGGAAGAAGACACAGGATGGGCTGTTGGTACGTGCCTTCGGTAGTCTGTTTAGCTAAGGGGTGAGGTAATGTCAGATTGGGTTAACTGGTTAGAACAACTGGGCGGAGTGGATCGTCTTATGACATTGGCGCGATCAGCCTTTATCCTGCTTGTTGGGTTTATTGTTGCGCGTCTTGTCAGGAGTGTTGTCGGGCGACTTTTGCAGAAGCATGCCAGTAATCATCATCTTACGCTCTGGCGTCGCGGTGCCTACTATCTGGTGCTCGGGCTGTTTATTATTTCAGCACTGCGTGAGCTGGGATTTAATCTGGGTGTGTTGGTTGGTGCTGCTGGAATTGTTTCGGTTGCAGTAGGTTTTGCCTCTCAAACCTCGGCCTCAAATCTGATTAGCGGTCTTTTCCTGTTGGCTGAAAAGCCATTTCAAATTGGTGATGTCATTAAGGTGGGTGATACCACGGGTGAAGTACTTACCATCGACCTGTTATCAGTAAAGCTGCGAACCTATGATAATCTGTATGTCCGCATTCCCAATGAATCACTGATCAAATCCCAGGTTACGACACTCACACGTTTTCCAATCCGCCGCATTGATCTTCCTATCGGCATTGCCTACAAGGAAGACATCAGCAGAGTAAGGGATATTCTGAATGAGGTGGCTGATAAAAACCGACTCTGCCTGGAAGAACCAAAACCTGTATTTATCTTTAAAGGCTATGGTGAGTCATCACTGGATATTCAGTTTTCTGTCTGGGTGAAGCGGGAGAATCTTCTGGAACTGCGCAACAGTATCTATGAAGAGATCAAGGTAGCATTTGACGCAGCGGGTGTTGAAATACCCTTCCCACACCGGACGATCTATACCGGCAGTGAGACCGAGCCTTTTCCTTTTAAGGTGGTTGATGATGTTGAACCGCCGACCGGCGATAAACAGGATTAAACCAACACAGTTGTTAGGCATATTACGCAGGTTTCTTTTCGCCGAGTTGTTTGAGTAATTTCTTTTCGTGTTGAAAGAGCAGAATGGTGGCTGTGCGCAGTATGCCCAACACTAGGATCAGTACACTCATGGCATAAATCTCTGCAGGCATGATTTCATGGTTAAACAGTTTGATCATGATCTCTCTCAGGGCAAACACAATGCCTGCGTCGAGAATGAAACTGAGTTGCAGTCGCTGATGTTCAAAATAGTCTGCAAGCGAACGGGACAACTCGACCAGGATGAACAGCGATAAAACATCCGTAATGATCAGTTTATAGGTGCCAGTTATTTCAGGCACTGTCAGGAGTCCACCCAAGTTCAAGAAAAGCTTGGCCGTTCCAATCAGGATGCCGAGAATCAAAAAGCCTAATATGACGGCAAATACAAAGCTCGTCAGACGATTAAAAAGTTGTTGGATTTTAACCTGCATATCTCTACCTTGTTGTTAGGTCATAGATTGATTAGTGTAGCGTTATGATAGGAGGCTGTGGTGGAGATTGCCAGACAGTCGCTTGTAATGTAGCGCGACAATGCCGCACGATGATTCAATGTATGATGAGCTTTAATTGCTTCCTTTCTGTTGAATACATTTTATCTCCCTTCTCAATTAACCTTGGCAACTAGCCGGAAAGAGCTTCACGATGGAAAACTGGACTGAATACACGCGGTTTGTCACTTCTCTTGTGGTGATTATGGATCCCTTTATGGCGATCCCCATATTCCTTAGCATGACCAAGGGTTACTCAAGCCAGGATAGGTCCAGGGTGGTACGTATAGCCATCTTCACGGTTGCAGCAACACTTATTGTCACGGCCTTTGCCGGCGAAGGCTTGTTGGCCTTTATGGGCACCAGCCTGGGTTCCTTTCGGGTAGGCGGGGGTATCGTTCTGTTTATGATGGCGCTGGCCATGCTGCAGGCGCGTATCGACCCGGTTCGATCAACACCACACGAAGAGGAGGTGGCAGCCAGTCTTGCGTCAGTAGGTGTGGTTCCCCTCGCTATACCACTGTTGGCCGGGCCGGGTGCCATGAGTACGGTTGTGATTGGTATGCAGCGTTAAACAGCGAGTTATCATGAGGCCATGATTGTGGCGAGTATCCTATTGGTTTCTGCGATACTCTGGCTGGTGCTGAGTCTGGCTGTACCCATTGGGAAACGCCTGGGGGATATCGGTTTGAATATCCTCAACCGCATATTCGGACTGATTCTGGCCGCTATTGCGGTTGAGGTAATAGCCAATGGGCTTAAACAGCTGTTTCCCATACTCGTCGCATGATTATTAAACCTATTTCATCGCGCCAACACATTTATAGACAATGAAACGTTGTTGCCCATCCTGAACGGGTGAGTCTGCCACTACCGTATCGCCGCCCATTCTGGCTGCGCTGGTCCGGGCGAGTGTCTCCAGTTCTTTCTGGACCTTTTCAGCATTTCGATTGATGCCGGCTATCTTGTCCAGCAGTGAAACATTTGTAGCACCAAGCTCTTTACAGGTTGATACCTCGTCAGCATCCAGTACTCTTACTTTTTCCCCTTCGGGGGTGGGTTTAACCCAGGCGCAGCCAGCAGCACCCAGGATGCTGGCAACCGCTATAAGAACAAGTAGTTTTTTCATTAGATGACCTTTGTTGTCTGTATTGTTATCCGTGGGGTTATCTCCCTCCATTAATTAGAGATTGGCCAACTTGATTAATAGGCTACGCGGGTGTTTCCTCCATGCTGTAATAGGCGTATACGATCGCCGGGTTTGAAAAACTGATCATTTTCAACCTCCTGCACAACCGAGATAAGATCACCGGTCGCCTCCAGACGAATGGTCAGTTCCTGCCCTTGTTTGGTGGTCAGCTTTTTCTCGGCTGCCTGGCCGGCCAGGCCACCCGCAACGGCACCCACCACGGTGGCAATGCTGCGTCCTTTTCCCCCGCCGACTGTGCTACCGGCAATACCGCCGATAACGGCACCCGAACCCGTGCCGACGATACCATCCGTTTTACCCTCAATAACCACCGGGGTTACGGATTCGATCGTGCCGAATTTGACGGTTTGCACTTTGCGGGCATCAGTGCGGGAGTAGGTCGTACCCGATAATCCGCTGGTAGTACAACCGGTTATGGTTATGAGTATGATCAATATGATTAAAAAACGGTGTTGCATCGTCATTTAGGACTCCCGACAGATTAACTCTGCAGCTAGTTGAATGATCCCCCTATTCCTTTTCAGGGAAAGTTGGTTTCATCCGTCGTATTTACCCTATTAGAGCCATTATCTTCTAATAGTTCCATTGATAACCTGACGTGCATCATGAAAATTTTTAAAGACAAATCTGTTTCAGGTTGATCGGGTTGGTTACGGTGCGGCAGTCCGAAAAAGAGTAGTTGTAACATGGCTATGACCGCCGAAACAGGCTCAGGTACTACTGTTATTCAGCTACACATTTCGAATGATTTACTCTAGGATTACTCATATGAACCGGACAACAAGAGTGTATTCCATTCTGCTTAAAGTGGTGCTTTTAGCGCTTGTCTGGTGGGTATTGAGCGATGGGAATCCTCATTCATGGTGGATAGGGGGGATGGCCATAGTACTTGCATTGTTGGCTGCAAAATCCCCAACGTCTCAATTCAGTATAAGTCTCTTGAAACTGACTCTGTTTATTCCTTTCTTTTTGAAACATTCCATACTGGGTGGTGTCGATGTAGCAAGACGTGCCTTGCGACCGGCCATGCCGATTGACCCCATTATGGTTGATTGTGTTTTGAGGCTGCCACCGGGACCACCGCAGGTGTTGCTGACAAATATGGTGAGTTTGTTACCCGGGACACTCAGTGCATCGCTGGAGAATAATGTACTGACCATGCACGTACTTGATAAGCAAGGCAGCTATGCGAACGATTTTTTGGTTCTTGAAGAGAAGATTGCCGAACTATTTTCGGTTCCTGTACTAAGCCCTGGAGCAGGTGTGTGAGTATGAATCGGTTTAAAAATATTCTTTGTGTTATCGGAAAAGATAAAGAGTCATGCACTCGGTCACTCGAACGGGCCGTCTCTCTTGCGAAAAATAACCAAGCCAGTCTGACAGTGGTCGATGTGGCCGATAGGGTGATCGCCGGAATTGGGATGCCTGAAGATGGGCCCATAACCATTGATCTACAATCAACAATTAACCAAACCCATCAGTTGGCCTTGGAAGAGCGGGTCGCACCCTTTCGCAAGCAGCTTTCGATCCAGACAAAACTGCTGGTTGGTACTCCCTTTTTAGAGATTATCAGGGAGGTTCTAAGAAACGACTATGATCTGGTAATCAAAACGCCGTTTGAACAGAGCTGGATTGATCGCCTGTTCTGCAGTGATGACATGCACCTTCTTCGCAAGTGTCCCTGCCCGGTCTGGCTGATAAAACCCCAGGCACCGAAGAGTTATAACCGCATACTCGTGGCTGTCGATACGGAAGATGATAAATCCGAAGAAGAGCAGATTTCAGAACATGCGCTGAATAAGCAGATTTTAGAGATGGGTAGCTCTCTGGCACTGTCAGATTTTGCCGAGCTGAATATTGTTCATGTTTGGCATCCTATTGGAGAGAGTGCGCTTCGCGGCGCGTTCATGAATACCGAGGAGGAAAAAATCACTGCCTATATTGAACAGGTACGGCGGCAGCATGCCCGGTCTCTGGATCAGCTTGTGAATGAGATGATTGATCAGCTGGGTGATGCTGATACCGATTATCTAAAGCCCAAAAAGCATTTGATAAAAGGGTGGGCGAGTAAAGAAATACCGAGCCTGGCAAAAGCGATCGATGCAGACTTGGTCATTATGGGTACGGTCGGTCGTACCGGTATACCAGGCTTTATCATGGGCAACACGGCAGAAACAATTTTGAATCAAATCGACTGCTCTGTACTGGCCATCAAACCACTTGGGTTTGTAACGCCAGTTGAGTGCGTAGACTAATAGCAGATGCAACTGCTCTATATTACCTTGGCCCTGTTTCTGTTGGTGAACCTTGCTGCAGGTATGTGGCGAGTACTACGTGGTCCCGGTGTCGCAGATCGTATGCTGGCGGCACAGCTCTTTGGTACAACTGCCGTGGCCATCCTCTTACTGTTGGCTGAGGCTGCTGGAAGCAATGCCCTGCGCGATGCTGCACTGGTGTTTGCTCTGTTGGCCGCAGTAACGGCCGTTGCCTTTGTGAAGCGTGCCTGGTCGATGCAGGAGGAGCGTGACGTTGATTGATTTTTTTTCAATACTGCTTCTTTTGGCAGGGGCGCTGTTCTTTTTGGCGGGTACGGTCGGATTGCTACGTTTTCCTGATCTCTATACTCGCCTGCACGCCTTAACCAAGGCCGACAATGTGGGGCTTGGCTTGATGATCGCCGGACTGGCCTTGCAGGCGGAATCTTTAAGTGCTGCCGGAAAGCTTGTTCTGATTTGGGGACTGGTGTTACTGGCAGGGGCCAGCGTGGCCTATCTGATTGCGCGGGGTGCGTTGCTACGAGGTGTCTTACCTTGGAAGCGATAGATATTGCCCTGGGTCTGTTTGACTTATTGCTTGTCTTTTTGTTGCTCTGGCTGGCATGGCTGGTTATGAGCTCAGAGGATTTGTTCAAGGCCATTGTTCTATTCGTGGCATTTGGACTTCTCATGGCCCTGGTGTGGGTCAGACTGGAGGCACCTGATATCGCATTGGCTGAAGCCGCTATTGGCGCGGGGCTGACGGGTGCGTTGTTGATGGCGGCACTGGATCGTTTGAACGCTGTAAAACCAATGCCAGCTGCGGCGGTTGTAACATCGGCCAAACGAGAGCAACCAAGTCTCCCATCTAAAGTATTGCCGTTGGTCGCGTTGGTATTGATAGTCCTGGGTCTGGGTTATGCGCTGTTATCCTTACCAGACGTGGCGGATGGATTGGTTCCGAATGTTAAGGAGCAAATGGCCCAAAGCGGGGTTAAAAATCCAGTCACAGCCGTCCTGCTGAACTTTCGTGGTTATGACACGCTGTTGGAGATGGTCGTCTTACTGTTGGCCCTGTTATCTGTCTGGTCGTTGGGTGGTGTGAGAAAGCTTTCACCCAGAAACACCAATCCTGTTTTGGCTTCACTCTGTCGCGTGTTAGTGCCAGTTTTGATTCTGGTCTCCTGTTATTTATTATGGGTTGGCGCAGATGCCCCGGGGGGCGCATTTCAGGCTGGCTCCGTCTTGGGTGCGGCTGGTGTGCTGTTGCTGCTTTCCGGTTGGCACGTCGAACAAAAAATATTGCTCTGGCCACTGCGCTTTATTCTCGTATTGGGTTCCGGCGTCTTCATCATCATCGCTGCAGTACTGTTTTTTACACAGGGTGGTCTGCTCACCTATCCTGTTGCGCAGGCCGGTTGGTTGATTCTGTTACTTGAGAGTGCAGCCACCCTTTCGATAGGGGCGACCCTTGCCGCACTCTTTTTTGGTGGAATTCCCAAGTCGAGGGTGGATCAATGAATATCCCAATGATTTATGCCCTATTGGGTATCACCCTTTTCTCAGTTGGTTTGTATGGATTGATTGTCAGGGAACACCTGTTAAGAAAAATACTGGCCCTCAACATAATGGGTAGTGGTATTTTTCTTGTGCTGGTGGCGCTGGGAAAAAGGAGTGTAGGTGATCTTCCTGATCCCGTACCCCATGCCATGGTGATTACCGGTATTGTTGTCGCCGTTTCTGCAACGGCTTTGGCTCTGACATTAATGCTTAAGCTAGTGGAAGTGAGCGGAAGTGCGGTGCTTCATGACGCACCCAAAGAGCGCAGTTGATGGGTGGTCTATTATCAGATGCACATTGGGGTGTACTGCTTATTCTCCTGCCACTGTTCGGTGGTCTGTGCAGTTTCTTATGGCCTGGTGCAGTAAAGTTTATTGGACTTGCAACGGTTAGCGCCGTTGCCCTATCTGTAGTTGGATTGGGCGATCAGCTATTGACCACGGGTGTTTATCATCATGCCGTGGGTGGATGGGGCGCACCACTGGGTATTGATCTGTACGCGGACGGATTGAGTCTGTTCATGCTGATGGTCAATGCCCTGGTGGGGTTAGGCGTCAGTATTTATGCCCTGGATTATTTTGATCAGGGTGAGGCGCGTCGTTTTTGGCCACTCTGGCTGCTGCTCTTGGGCGGTCTTAATGCCCTGTTCCTCTCTGCCGATATTTTCAATCTTTACGTGACGCTGGAGATAGTCGGGCTGGCGGGCGTGGGACTCGCTTCTCTGTCCCGCAGTGGGGCGGCGCTGGACGGTGCCATGCGCTACCTGATGGCCACGCTGCTTGGATCACTCTGCTATCTACTCGGTGTGGCATTGCTTTATCACTCTGCAGGTACGGTTGATATTCCTTTGTTAGCAGAACGACTGGAATCCACTCCGCCCGTGTGGGCTGCACTGGGATTAATCTGTGCGGGTTTGGCACTTAAGACGGCACTGTTTCCGCTTCACTTCTGGTTACCCAAGGCTCATGCCAGTGCATCGGCGCCGGTCAGTGCACTGCTCTCTGCATTGGTTGTAAAGGCATCCTTCTATATTTTACTACGGTTGTGGTTGGAAATTTTTTCGGTGCGTACGGAAGGCGTTGATGACCTGCTTGGGGCTTTAGGTATGGCGGCCATCATTTGGGGCTCGTTACAGGCCCTACAACAGACTCGCCTGAAATTAATGATTGCCTACTCAACTGTTTCCCAAATGGGGTATCTGTTTTTGGTGTTTCCTCTCGCTGCGGCGGGGGCGTTTTCTGCCTGGAGTGCCGTGGCCTATTTGATACTCTCCCATGCGTTGGCCAAATCGTCCATGTTTCTGGTAGCGGGAAATCTGATGCATTTTGGTGGCCATGATCGTATTGCTGATCTGGATCGTGCTGTACAACGACTGCCGATAACCGTCGGCGCGTTTGCGCTCGCTGGGGTCAGTATTATGGGTCTACCACCCAGTGGCGGTTTCATTGGCAAATGGTTACTGCTGAATGAAGCGCTAAATCAAGGCCGCTGGGATCTGGTGATTGTGATGATGATCGGTGGTGTGCTGGCGGCAGCCTATATCTTCAAGGTTCTGGGTTTTGCCTTTACTCAGGCCCCGGTGACACATGAGCCAAAAGGGGTACCCGCTATCATGGAGTGGTCTGCCTTGTTATTGGCAGTCGCCGCCATTGTCTTGGGTTTTCTCGCATCGCCCTTGATGCTGATACTGGGTATCGGTGAGACGGTTCAACTAATGGGTGCAGGGCAGTGAACTGGCATACCTGGATTCCATTGTTTGTGGTAGTCAGTTCACTGCTGCCCGGACTTATTATTTTTGGCCTGCCAGAAGAGCGAGTTGGGTTACGCACGATCCTTAACTTGACGGGCGCAGTGATTAAACTGCTTTTGGTCAGTTGGATGATCTGGGGTGTTTACCAGGGTGATCATTTTGAAACCCGCGTGGCGCTGTTACCTGATCTCGACCTTGTTTTGCGGGCCGGTCCCCTGGCGCTATTTTTTGTGGCGCTGTCGACGATTCTGTGGTTGGTTACGACGATCTATGCCATTGGCTATTTAGAGGGGTCGCCTAATCGCAGTCGCTTTTTCGGTTTCTTCAGTCTCTGTGTAACCGCTACGGTGGGTGTGGCTCTGGCAGGAAATCTGATCACTTTCCTGCTGTTTTATGAGTTGCTCACCCTGGCAACCTATCCTTTGATTGTTCACCGTGGCACAGATACAGCACGTCGCGCCGGTCAAACCTATCTGCGCTATACCATATTTGGTGGTGCACTGATTCTGTTAGGGACGGTCTGGCTGTATCAGTTAACGGGTACCCTGGAGTTTACTCCCCGTGGTTTTCTTACCCACATAGATCCTCAGCACTACCCGGCATTAAAAATTATTTTTGTGTTACTGATAGCAGGGCTCGGGGTGAAGGCAGCCCTATTTCCACTGCATGGCTGGTTGCCTCAGGCGATGGTGGCCCCTGCGCCAGTCAGTGCGCTGTTACATGCTGTCGCCGTGGTTAAGGCCGGTGCGTTTGGTATTGTGCGGGTGGTATATGATGTATTTGGCGTGGAGTTTTCAGCCGATCTTGGTGTTACCACACCATTAGCCTGGATAGCGGCGTTTACTATTATCTATGGCTCATTGCGTGCGCTGTTCCAGGATGATCTCAAACGTAGGCTGGCTTTTTCAACCGTCAGCCAAGTCTCTTATATTGCACTGGGCGTCGCCATTGCAGGCCCTATCGCCACAATCGGTGGTGTGGTGCATCTTGTACATCAGGGGCTGATGAAGATTACATTGTTCTTTTGTGCCGGTAATCTGGCGGAGACACTGGGTATTCACAAGGTCAGTGAAATGAATGGTGTAGGGCGACGAATGCCTTGGACCATGGCAGCATTCACAGTTGGTGCGCTTGGTATGATTGGCGCGCCACCCGTCGCTGGTTTTATCAGTAAATGGTATCTGGGGGTAGGTGCACTGGAAGCAGGTCAGGATTGGGTGCTGTTAGTGCTTATGGGCAGCAGCTTGCTAAATTGTGCCTATTTTCTACCCATTCTTTATTCTGCCTGGTTTAAGCCTACGCCGAAAAGCTGGCCTGAAGAGCACCATTTTGGCAGACAAGAGACTGCCTGGGCCCTGTTATTGCCACCTCTTATCACGGCGCTTATGGCGTTGGCCGCTGGCTTGATGACGGGTCTACCATTTAGTCCGCTGGAGTGGGCAAAAATAATTGCGGAACGGGAGTTCTATCAGCCATGATTGATGCTCCTTTTCTGCTGTCGATCATTATCATCATGCCGCTATTGTTGGCCGTGGGTGTGGTTGTAAGTGTCACCCAAAGAGTCGCAATAAAGATAGCACCGTGGGCCGCACTGCCGGCATTACTGGCTGGCTTGCTGTTGGATGATGGCAAGCTGCAACTGCCGGGCATGCTAATCAATAGTTATCTACTATTTGACCACACCGGAAGGTTATTTCTCCTGATGAGCGCAATACTCTGGCTGGCAACAGGTCTTTTGCACCAGGCTCACTCAGGGGCTCTGTACGCACAACAGAAAATCGTATTTAAGCTATTAGCCATGACCGGTTGTTTCTTTATGTCCCTGGCTGGTGATGTGTTGATGTTTATGACTGCAACAACCTTGACGGGCTATTCACTGTATGGGCTGCTTGCCCAGGAGAAAAATACAACCACTCGGGAAGCGGTCAATGTCATGCTGGTTGTACTGGTTGTCAGTGATATTGTACTGTTTGAATTGCTACAACTGCTGGGAATGCATGCCGTCTCTGTGGATTTCATAGCGATGCGCCAAGCCTTTGTGATCACGGAACAGATGAATGTACAGTTCGGTTTGTTACTGTTTGGCCTAGGTGCAAAAATCGGTTTGCTCGGTTTACATTTCTGGTTGATTCCCGTCTTTATTACATCACATTTGGCCTTACGGCCTGCACTGATCAGTTTTGTTTTTAGTGCCGGGTTTATTGGATGGTTGCGACTTTTCCCTCTAGGTGAAGTTCACTATCCGGCGATTGGTGAGCTTTTACAGTGGGGCGCATGGCTGATGTTGGGCTACGCCTTGCTATTAGGGGTGCGTCAGATCCATCGTCGCGGTGTTTTAGCCGTTCTTCTTATGATAGTGACCGCGCTTTGGTTGTCGATCGTGGCCGCCATATTGATCCAGCCTGAACTCTGGCTATCGCTGAACAGGAACCTGGTTTCGGCAGTGACACAAATGGGTTTGGTGTTGTCCGCACTGATGATTGGGCAGGGTCTGCACAAGCATAAACCAGCATGGAAGCATCGCTATGCATTAACCCTTTGGTTGGCTATTTTTCTCCTGACAGTGGCGCCCATCAGTTTGGTCAGTCATTTTGTTTCAGTAAATAGCCTAACTGTGGCATCACTCTGGATTGGTGCAGGGTTAATGATGTTCATATTATGGCGAACGCATTTTATGTTGCTGGCTGCTGCTGAAGCTTCTTCAAAATCAGGGGGCCATAAAATGCGTCATACGGACAGTAGTGTCACGCATTATCTCTTTTCTGGCTTGGTATTGGTTGGCTTGATGACGGCTGTTCCAAATCTGAAGATGCTCTCAATGTTCACGGTCTTTAGCTTATTCCTGCTATTGGGTAGCATGCTCGTGCTCGCCTGGTTGACACGTTTCTATAAGCCGACTGAACCATCACAATTGATGTCCGGTTTTATCATGCAGCAGTTTAAGCAGGGAAGGTCCATGATAATGGAGATGACTCAGTATCTGGATATCTATTCAAACCGTTTACAGAAGAGTATAAAAAAGCGCTTCTCGCCAATATTCGTTTTGAGTCATTTCAGCCGGTATGAACGTTCACTCAACCGCTGGTCTGTGGCATTGATTATAATGGTGCTGATAGGTTTACTCGTTTCAGTTCAAGGGCTGCTGAACCAATAGGCAGTGAAACTGTAGCAGTTTAGTGGGGGGCTGGGTGCTTAGGCATTGTTTTTATCTGCTGCCATCGTTCAAGCGCCTGTTTGCGTGTCTTTTGCAAATCAACTATGGGTAATGGGTAGTTCAACCCATTGTTGGTTAGCTGCCTTCCATTTATTAATTCATGACTGTCTGCAGATGAAAACTCTGGTAACCAGGTTTTTATGTAGCGGCCTGCAGGATCAAATCTTTCGGCTTGCCGTGCCGGATTGAATACACGAAAGTAGGGGGCGGCATCTACGCCACAACCAGCAGTCCACTGCCACCCCAGGGTGTTGTTTGCCAGGTCAGCATCCACCAAGGTGTCCCAGAACCAGCGAGCGCCTTCCAGCCAATGTATTCCCAGGTTCTTGGTCAATAGGGAGGCAACTATCATACGCACACGGTTATGCATCCAACCGGTCTGCCAGAGCTGTCGCATTCCCGCATCCACTATCGGTATGCCGGTCTCCCCGCGTTTCCACTGTTCAAGTTGTTCCCTGCTTTCACTGCTGCTGTTCCATATGCCGTTCGTAAAACGATAATCTAATGATTCTATTGCCGTACGAGGATTGTGAAAGAGGGTGTAGTGGGCAAACTCTCGCCAGCCCAACTGGGCGCTCAGACGGTCCAGGTGTTGACTGATACCAGGAGAGTGATCACCTTCATGCTGCAGTGTCCAGTAAAGCTGCGTTGGTGTGATTTCCCCGAAATGCAGATAGGGTGAGAGACTGGTTGTACTCTCGTCGGCTGGATAATTACGTTGTTCATCATAATAGGGCAGGCTGTTGAAAAGAAAGCGCTCCCACTGTTGGTGTGCGCCGTTTTCTCCGGGTTCCCAGAATGTTTCGAACTTATTGTACCAGGCAGTTTTTGTCCGGAGATTCAACGCGACGAGTGGTGTGGATGGAAATGGCGTTAATGGTGTGGGTATCTTGCTGACCGCAGGTAGTGGTGGTGTGATTTCACGTAGCCTTTTGTTCGCAGCGCGCCAGAATGCGGTGAACACCTTGTAAGGTGTTCCTTGTCCATTCATTAATGAGGATGGTTCAAGCAGCAGGCTACCATTAAATGACTGACAGGTCAGGCCTCTTTCGCTCATGGACTGTTTAATCAAAGCGTCACGCGTCACGGTCATAGGATCGTAGAGTCGATTCCAGTAAAGGTGGGTGGCGCCCACTTTTACTGCGAGCTCTTCCAGCCTTTCCAGTGTTGGACCCTGTGTGATAATCAGTTCGGAGCCGGCTTGCCTGATTGATTCAGCTAATGCAGCCAGACTTTTATGAAGCCACCAATTGCTGGCCTGGCCTGGGGACCAGGGTGCCTCTTCATCAGGTGCGTGTATATAAATCGGTATCACTATTTTACAGGCTCGAACAGCTTCACTCAGGGCTGGGTTATCACAGAGTCTGAGGTCTCTTCTAAACCAAACAATAGCTGTTCCTTGTCTGTTCACGATGGCCTATTCCCTTAACTTGTTTTTGTGACGTTGAGGCTGCTGTTTAATCTACTGCCAGTTTTATCATTTGAAGCGGCATCGACAATTGAGTAAAGAGCCGAAGTGATGTCAGGGAAACGGAAAAAGAATCCACTTTCCGTCAGTCGACTGGAGGTAACCGACTGACCTGATAACATCACCTCGGAACCTTCGCCATAGATCAGTTTTAGTAACCTGTCCGGGACTCTGAACAGAGTGGGTCGATGTAGTGCCGCACCGAGGGTCTGGGTAAACACTTGATTGGTTATTGGGTTTGGTGCACAGAGGTGAAAAACGTCCGTACTTTGCTGGTGCTTGATGACATAGAAATAGGCATTGATCAGGTCATCAATGTGGATCCAGGAGAAGTGTTGTTGCCCGTCACCTAACGGTCCGCCTAGCCCAAGTTTGAAAGGCAGCATGAGCTGTTTCATCAACCCACCCGCGTGACCCAGTACCAGGCCCAATCGAAATATTTTGGTGCTCACTCCCAACTGTATTGCTCGACTTGCTTCTGCTTCCCACTGCATTGATAGCTTGCCAAGAAAGTCTGTGGCGTTTGGCTTATCTGATTCTGTGTAGTTTCCAATACTACTGAATGCACCGATGGCTGAGGTGGAGATAAACAGCTCAGGCCTATGACTGAGCTTTTCCATAGCATTTACCAGTAGCTTTGTTGTCTCTACACGACTGGATAATATTTCCCGTTTGTAGGCTTCGGTCCAGCGGCGGTTAATGGGTGCTCCAGCCAGATTGATCACCACCTGTGAGCCATTGATCTTATCGGCCAGATGATCATCTCCAAGGGCAAAGTCACTACGGTTTAAAGCAATGACCTTATGACCTTCGCCCTTGAATGCACGGCTAAGGTGTTGCCCGATAAATCCGCTGGCACCCGTTATTGCAATATTCATCTTCTATCCCCTAAAGTTATTAACCAGCTCAAGGTAAGCAGTGCGCAGGTCATCAGTCTCATCTGCATGATGTCTCTTTCGAGCCATCATTTGTTTTCGCGCTGTCATAGTAGTCGTTCAATAGCACCGGTGAGTGTTTTGCTTTCTGGTGAAACTGATGATCCATAGTTCTCAATCACTTTACCGTTCCGATCAATCAGGTACTTGTGAAAGTTCCAGCGAGGTGCACTATCTGTAGCTCTGTAGAGTGCTTTATAGATAGGTGATGCCCCTTCACCAATGACTTGAGTCTTGGCATACATCGGGAATTTCACACCATAAGTCAGGCGACAAAAATTCTTGATAACCTTCTCAGTTCCAGGTTCCTGGCCCCCAAAATCATTGGAGGGAAAGCCGATTACTACCAGACCTTTCTCGCGATAGTTTTCATAGAGTTTCTCAAGCCCCGCATACTGATTGGTGTAGGCACAACGACTGGCTGTATTCACCACCAGCATCACTTTGCCTTTGTATGTGGTACAGATTTCATCTGTCTGATCACTATTCAGTCGTCTGATCTTGAAGCTGTCATGGCTACCACAGATCACGTTTTTAGTGGTCACTGTTTTTTCAGTTGCCGATACATGCCATCCACTGGATAAACCAAGCAAGGCGGCCAGGGCTAGGGCAGTGCCAATCGTGCTGCGTATAAACATGTTGCTATCTCCAGGTAGAGTGACCAGACAGGCTCATCGAGAGTTAGATCTATCCCTCGTCGATGCCTTCTGTGATGGGGTTGTGGATGATCTGATGCAGACGACTGCCTGGGACAACTGAGTGCAGGATCTCACTACCCTGCTGTTCAATCTCTCGCATTAGTTGGTCGTTATGGCGTTCAGTTTCGAGTAGTTGCATTTCAAAGCGTGACATGGTGTTTCTCCTTAGTTGTCCTATACAAAACAGCCCGATTTTGGAGCTGTTGGGAATGATTATAGCTAAAAAACGCAAAATGTCTAGTACAAAATAGACATTTATGGCAGTATTCCGCCTATTGTGATCATTTCGTATAGTACAATAAATATGAAATTGATCAGTTACCATGCCTCTACAGGAGCAGAATACGATGCACTCTCTACTAATTATTGCCCATGGCAGTAGTCGCGAGGCCTCAAATAGTGAGGTACGAGATTTGGCCAAAAAGGTGGCAGCAATTGCCGTTAATCAGTTTGATAACGTTTCAAGTGCTTTTCTGGAGTTGGCGGAGCCTGACATCCCTACGGGCATTCACCTCTGTGCTGAAGCTGGGGCCACTGAGATCACCATCGTCCCCTATTTTCTCTCTGCGGGCCGACATGTGGTTGAGGATATTCCCCGGGAGGTTGATGCCGCAGCAATCCAGCATCCAAGCGTGAAGATCAACCTCCAATCACACATCGGATCGGGGGTTGAGATGCCGGCACTGCTTCTTAGGTTCGCTTATGAGTGAGATTGTTTGCATTTGAAACAGGGTATTCCAGAGTTGCTTGGTTTTAGAGGGCAGAATTTAGAAACAGCTACTCAGGATAACAATATATCAAAGGTGCCCGAATGCCCTGTGGCAGTATGCGAAGATGCGTCCTTATGTCATCACCTATCTTCCCACACGGAGTGATAATCCTCTGCCAATTAAGCAGGATTAGTTGTTACTGCTGTTACCTTGCCAGTCAGTACACAGTGGTCTGGTTACTAACGCGATCGGACTTGGCGGTAGCATCAAATGAAATATCATTTCAATGGGCCTGAGACGGCTTCCAGAATAGAAGCCTCTTTGTATAGCACTAAACATCACTAACTCTTCATTTTTAGTTGGAATATTCCCATAAACTCTTATATGTACAGTACAAATAGCTTGTTATATTCTTTAAAAAGGCTATTATGACTAGTATGTACAGTACAAAAAAGAGAGTAGGGAAATGCGATTAGCGGTTATCGGAAGCGGAATAGGCGGTTTGGCATCGGCCTGGTTGTTGAATCAGCGCCATGATGTGACGCTGTTTGAAGCGGCAGATTATCTGGGCGGCCACACCAATACGGTGGATGTCA
>JAPHUE010000270.1 GCA_026196795.1 Sedimenticola sp. | reverse complement strand
AAATTTGGAAGCCCTAAAGTCCCTGTAATCGATAGTGAGCATCAGGTATCCCATGATATTGATGAGCTGCTTGCTGATGATGAGGACATTGAGCGCGCATCACGCTCACTGAAAGCTATGTCTCACCCGCTCCGCCTGAAGATTCTCTGTACTCTTGGAGAAGAAGAGGTAAGCGTGCAAGAGATTGTTGAACATGTCGGTACATCGCAGAGCAATATCTCCCAGCATCTGGCAATACTCCGGGATAAGGGCATTCTCGCCTCCCGCAAAGACGCCAACCGCGTCTATTATCGGGTTAGTGATTCGCGTACCTTGAAACTGATCGGCATGATGCGCGAGGTATTCTGTTCTCACGGACATTAAACAACTTCAGACCTCTCACGATTGAAGCCGATCGGCTTTGGGCAAAACGGGAACAGAACATTCCCGTTTTGTTCTTAGCTGGTCTGAATCAACACCAAATCATGATCCCCGTTTCTCCTGACGTATAATTTCCTCTACAAGGATGGTACGACCTCGCCCCCTGGTCTAGAATGGGCACCCTCGTACGATCCCATTTATTATCCTGACTCCAAGCAGCCGAGATCCATGCAACAGTTAATTGAATTTGTAACCAACCATATCCTTCTCTTCTCTGGTCTGGTGATCATACTGGTGCTTATTGCACAGAATCTGATCGCCGGCTTTGGCGGTAAGCTCTCCCTTGCACCGATGCAGGCCACCCAGATGATCAACCGGGAAGACGCTGTAGTTATTGACGTACGGCCCCTGAGTGATTTCAATAATGGCCATATTGTCAACGCCATCAATATCCCCACCACTGCCCTGAAAAACCAGATAAATATGGTGCAGAAGCATAAGGGAAAACCCATTATTGTCGCCTGCCGCTCCGGCGCCCAGTCGTCGGCCGCCTGCAAAGTTTTGAGAGATGCTGGCATTGAGCCGGTCTACAACCTCCAGGGTGGCATGCTGGCCTGGCAGAATGACAGCCTGCCCATCAGCAAAAAATAGTCTTCTACTTACTAGCTAAACTGACCGATAAGCGAGATTCACGTTATGACTGAAAACGTCCAACCAACCGAGCACAGCCGCGAATTTTCACTGCAGCGTATTTTTGTAAAAGATATCTCTTTTGAAACGCCTAACTCGCCATCGATTTTCACCCTGGAGTGGAAACCGGAATCCAGCCTGAATCTCAACAGCAATGTCACCAAGCTGGATAATGACCTTTACGAAATCGTCCTGACGGTTACCGTTACCACCAAGATTGGCGACAAGACAGCCTATCTGGTTGAAGTTCAGCAGGGTGGTATCTTTACTGTTCGGAATTTCCCTGAAGAGGAGATGGGGCACATGCTGGGCGCATACTGTCCCAATGTTCTGTTTCCCTATGCCCGCGAAGTGGTCTCCGATCTGGTCAGCAAAGGCAGCTTCCCACAGCTACTCCTCACCCCGGTCAGCTTCGATGCACTCTATGCCCAGCATATGCAGGAGCAGGCTGAAGGTGCAAAAGCGGCAGAACCCGCCACTCACTAATTAACCATGTCGGATAAGTCGCCTGTTTTTGCGGTCATTGGTGCCGGTTCCTGGGGAACGGCACTGGCCATTCTGCTGGCGCGTAACGGTGTTGCGGTCAAGTTGTGGGGCCATCTACCGGAAGAGGTACAAACACTCGCCCGTGATCGGGAGCACCGAGCCTTTCTGCCAGGTATCCCCTTTCCCGATAAGCTGCAGCCGGTTGAACAACTCTCTGAAGTGCTTAAAGGTGTCGATGAGGTACTGATTGCCGTACCGAGTCACGCCTTTGGTAGTGCACTGCATGCCATTGCGCCCTACCTGAGTAGTGCAATAGGTGTCTGCTGGGCCACCAAGGGATTGGAGCCCCAGACAGGCCGGTTACTACATGAAGTCGCCGAAGAGACCCTGGGGAAATCTCGTCCTTTCGCCGTCATCTCTGGTCCCAGCTTTGCCAAAGAGGTTGCCGCAGGGCTACCGACCGCCATTACGGTGGCCTCCGAATCTGAGGCCTATGCAGAACGAATTGCCGACTATCTTCACTCGGACTGTTTTCGTGCCTACACCAGCAGCGATGTAATCGGGCTGGAGATTGGTGGCGCAGCAAAGAACGTGATGGCCATTGGTGCCGGTATCTCCGACGGACTGAAATTTGGTGCCAACGCCCGAGCGGCCCTTATCACTCGCGGCCTGAATGAGATTATGCGTCTCGGCCTGGCACTGGGTGGAAAGGCGGAAACCTTTATCGGCCTGGGCGGTATGGGTGATCTGGTGCTGACCTGTACTGACGATCAATCCCGTAATCGTAGAATGGGACTGGCACTGGCGCGGGGCGCAACCATCGAACAGGCTAAACAAGAGATCGGCCAGGAAGTGGAGGGTGTCATGGCTACCCAGGAGATCTGTACCAAGGCTCATGCCTTGGGCGTGGAGATGCCGATCACGGAACAGATTCAGCGTGTCCTCTATCAGGGTCTCGATCCCCGGTCAGCCGTACAGACACTACTGGAGAGGGACAAACGGCCAGAATCAGGTTAATCCGTAATCGATGCAAAACCCTGTTGGCGCCAGGCTTCATAAAGGATGATGGCTACCGCGTTGGAGAGATTCAAACTGCGGTTACCCGCCTGCATCGGTATTCTGATCACCTGCTCTTCCGGCAACTGATCCAGAAACGCTTGTGGCAGGCCGCGGGTTTCCGGACCAAACAACAGTGTGTCACCCGGCTGATAGGGCACCTCGCTATAACACCGCTTT
>JAPHUE010000097.1 GCA_026196795.1 Sedimenticola sp. | reverse complement strand
GAGATGCAGGCGCTCTGTTTTATGGCCGGTGCCAACTCCATGTTCTATGGCGAGCGTCTGTTGACTACAGAGAATCCCAACGCTGACGCCGATCGCCAGCTGTTTGATCGTCTCGGCCTGAATTTTGAGACGTCACAGGAGTTACAGGCGACCGAAAAAGAGTGTGACAGCAAAAAGAAGGTACGCATGGAGATTGAGTTTGGTTAATCGTCAGGGCATTTTTTGGGCGGCAAATGGCGTCTAATCTGTATCCATGAAGAGAGCTAGATCAGTAGAAGAACATGAAATCACTGCAATCAGAACTGGAACGGCGTAGAGCCGAACACCTCTATCGCCGCAGGCGGGTGATCGGCTCACCACAAGGCCCTTTGCTGCAGGTGGATGGCGTTGAGCTGCTTAGTTTTTGCAGTAATGACTACCTTGGTCTGGCCAATCATCCTGACGTGATTCATGCCCTGCAGCAGGGTGCACTGACGTATGGGGCTGGGAGTGGGTCTGCCCATCTGGTGTCGGGACACAGTGCGGCACATCATGCGCTGGAAGAGGAGCTGGCTGAGTTCACCGGCCGATCCCGTGCGTTGCTCTACTCCACCGGCTATATGGCCAACCAAGGTGTGATCACTGCCTTGCTGGGGCGGGGTGATACGATCTATCAGGATCGCTTGAATCATGCCTCTCTGATAGATGGTGGACTGCTTTCACGTGCTCATCTGAAACGCTACCCGCATAATGATCTGTCGGCCCTGGCTGGCCAGTTGGATAACCACTCCGGTGGGGAGGCCCTGGTGGCGGTTGATGGTGTCTTCAGCATGGATGGTGACCTGGCCCCTCTGCCTGAGCTGGCGAACCTCTGTGCTGACCACGCAGCCTGGCTATTGGTAGATGACGCCCATGGGCTGGGTGTGTTGGGTCAGGATGGTCGTGGCAGTGTGGACCATTTTGGTCTGGAACAAGCGGATGTCCCTATCCTGATGGGAACGCTGGGAAAGGCGTTTGGTACCTTTGGTGCCTTTGTGGCCGGTTCCGAAGAGCTGATCGAGACGCTCATTCAGCAGTCCCGCAGCTATCTCTATACAACCGCCCTACCACCGGCTGTGGCAGAGGCGACCCGTACCAGTCTGCGACTGGTACAAAATGAGTCCTGGCGGCGTGACCATCTGCAACAACTGATTCAGCAGTTTCGCGTAGGAGCGGAACAGTTGGGCCTTCTGTTAATGGCCTCTGAGACGGCCATTCAGCCGATTTTGGCCGGCTCCGCTGAACGAGCCGTTAGATGGAGTAAGTCTTTGGAGAAGGAGGGCTTACTTGTAACGGCAATCAGGCCTCCCACTGTCCCGGAAGGGAGTGCGAGATTGCGGGTTACACTTTCCGCCAGTCACACAGTTGAACAGGTTGATCGGCTGCTGGATGCCCTGGGGAGAGTAGATCCGGGAGTCAATGAGTGAAGCTGTTTCACGAAACGACCGGGCAAGGTCCCGATCTGGTATTGCTGCATGGCTGGGGTATGAATGCAGCGGTCTGGAGTCCGGTTGTGGCTTCCCTGTCACAGCATTATCGCGTCACAATTATTGAGATGCCGGGACATGGTGCAAGTGACTATGATCCTGATCGCTTCAGGCTGGATGATTGGGTTCAGGCCTGTCTGGATGTGGCCCCTGCACAGGCTGTGTGGATCGGCTGGTCGCTCGGCGGTCAACTGGCACAACGTGCAGTGGTATTGGAACCAGAACGAGTTACCAAGCTGGTCTTGGTTACATCAAGTCCCAAGTTTGTTGTGGGTGAGCAGTGGCCGCACGCCATGGCACTTAACACACTAAAGCTGTTTGCCAAGGCGTTGAGTCGAGACCCGCACCAGACACTGGAACGCTTCCTCTCTCTGCAGGTGCAGGGTGATGAGGCGGCTCGTGAGACCCTGCGACTGTTACGCCAGGATATCGCCCTGCGACCGGAGGCCAATCCTTTGGCGCTGGAGCATGGACTGGATCTGTTATTGGATGTGGATCTGCGTGATGGCCTGGCACTGATCAAATGCCCGACACTCTGGTTGTTTGGTGAGCGGGACACCCTGGTGCCTGCTGACCTCTGTGACGAGATAGAGCAGATGATGCCGGCTGCCGAAATCCTGATTTTACAGGGTTGTGCTCACGCCCCTTTTCTATCACACCCGCAATCCTGTCTTCGGGCGCTGAATCACTTTCTCGGATCAAATGATGTCTGAACACCACCACACTATCGACAAGCGACAAGCCCGTCTCGCCTTTTCCAAAGCGGCGGAACAGTATGATCAAGTGGCTGTTTTACAGCGTGAGATCGGCGAACGGATGTTGGATCGGCTGGAGCTGGTGCGCCTGCAGCCGGGCGTGATTCTGGATGTGGGTTCAGGGACCGGTGTGGCGACGGCGGCACTGGCTGACCGCTATAGAAAGTCCCGTGTTCTAGCGCTGGATTTTGCCTTCCCAATGCTTTTGCAGACCCGCAAGCGGGGAAGCTGGCTGCGCAAGCCACGCTGTATCTGTGGTGATCTGGAGCAGTTGCCACTGGCCGATCAGAGTGTTGACCTGATCTACTCCAATGCCGCAATACAGTGGAGTAATGATCTGGATACAACCTTTAGTGAATTTCGTCGGGTACTTCGTCCTGGCGGCCTGTTGATGTTTACCACCTTCGGGCCGGATACCCTGATGGAGCTGCGGGCAGCCTGGGCGGAGGTGGATGAGGGCTCCCATGTCAGTAACTTTATTGATATGCATGATATAGGGGATGCCTTGCTACGGGCGGGTCTGGCTGATCCTGTGATGGATGTGGATCGGATGACGCTTACCTATGAGCGAGTCACGGGTTTGATGCGGGATTTGAAAGTGTTGGGGGCTCACAACGTCAACAGTGATCGACCCCGGGGCTTGACCGGTAAGGGCCGCCTGCAGGCGATGCAGTCCGCCTATGAACAGTTTCGCAAGGATGGTTCACTACCTGCCAGCTATGAGGTGGTTTATGGTCATGCCTGGGCGCCCGAAGCGGGCCATAAATCGAATGCGCCCTCGGTTTCACTGGATCAGCTTACCCGCTCATTGGGTCAAGTGGGTCATGGTGGTTGAGATCAGATGAGTCGAGGCTACTTCATCACAGGTACTGATACGGACAGCGGGAAGACGGTTGTTACGCTGGGACTGATGCAGTTGCTGCAGTCACAGGGGTTTAGTGTTGCAGGCATGAAGCCAGTGGCAGCGGGGGCTGAACTCACAGTGGATGGCTGGCGAAACGATGACGCCTTGCAGATCCAGGCCCAATCAACGGGTGATGTCAACTACGAAACGCTGAACCCCTATCTGTTTGAGCCGCCCATTGCCCCGCATCTTGCAGCGCAACAGGCAGGCGTCCGAATCGATTTTTCCAGAATCAGCGACTGTTTCGATCTATTGCAAGGTCAGTTTGATCGAATGGTCGTGGAAGGTGCTGGTGGGTGGCGCGTGCCTTTGGGCGAGGAGCACTCTATTGCTGATCTGGCGGTGGCACTGGGATTACCGGTAATTCTGGTTGTTGGGCTCAAACTCGGTTGTATCAATCATGCCCTGCTGAGTGCCGAATCTATCCGGGCTGCTGGGGTAAATCTGGTGGGTTGGGTGGCTAATCAGGTCGACCCGGTGATGCAGGTCAGGGATGAGAATATTGAAACCCTGAAGAGATGCCTGGATAGCCCCTGTCTTGGGGTGGTTCCGTATCTGAAAATGCCATCTGCTCAGGCTGTTGGCACATACCTCAGTCTGCCTGCAGACAACTGAGCAACGCCCTTTCTCGTTCTCTCCATTGATTCAAATAGTGGATGCCTCGAATGGACTCTGTGTTAGACTCAAAATGAGGGCATTGCTGAATTACTCCTAATAAGGAAACAGGGGAGGTCGTTTGGGACGCATTCTGGTTGTAGAAGATGATCTGTTGATGGGGCAGGATATCAGCCTCAAACTACAGCGGCTCGGGTATGAAGTTGTCGCCGTGGTGGCCTCTTCTGAAGCGGCCTTGGAAGCCGTCGCTGATACACAGCCCGATCTCATTTTGATGGATATTATTCTGGATGGTGAGGTCGATGGAATCGAGACAGCTGCCCGAATAAACCAATCCAGCACTATCCCCATTATTTATCTCACCGCCTATGATGATGACGACTTCATCAAACGGGCCTCCATTACTGAGCCCTATGGCTATGTGTTAAAACCCTATACGGCCCGTGAGCTGCATGCGGTCGTCTCAATCTCACTCTACAAAGCCCAAGCTGAACAATCTCTCCGACAAGCGGCCCTGATCTCTGCCACGCTGGCAAGCATGAGTGATCCCGTGCTCAAGGTGGACCGGCACGGTCGGGTGCAGATGTGTAACCGCGCCGCCGAGCGACTGCTGCAATCCCAGGCAGATGCTTTGCTGAACCAGCCGGTTGATTCTGTCATCAGACTGCAATGGAGCGGCCGCGGGGGTAATGTCCTGCGCGGGTTGATTGATTCTGTTTT
>JAPHUE010000060.1 GCA_026196795.1 Sedimenticola sp. | reverse complement strand
ATTGTCTTGAAATTGGAGGATGTAGCAGGAGCGCTTGCGCGGGTCATGAGTGGCCTGCGAAAAAAGGGAATTACGACCATGGGTCACAGTTTTGAACCGCTAGCTGAAGGTGGTAAAAAGCTAATCCTGGATGTGGAAGGCCCCGTTTTGCCTACAGAAGAACTGCGAAGCCATTTGGAAACGCTGAAAGGCGTGGCGGGTCTACTGGAGGGCGGCAATGATGAGGTTGAATCCCCAGTACCGGCCCCGGCAGCTGCTGAAACACCCAGCCAGTCAGCTGATACCCGTTTTAAAAATGCCGACTCCGAGGCGGGTGATGCTGATATGCGTGATCGCATGTTGATCTTCTCCCTCCTGAGCCGGTATCCGAATATTTCAGGACGACTGCTCGAAATTGACGGCTCCATTCCAGAGGCAGAGCGGGCACAGCGCATGTCGGAACTGGGGCAGGGGTTTGGAAGACACCTCTCAAAAAACCTTAAAGTGAAAGGGGATGTCTCCAGCCTGAATAACGCCATAGATTTGCTGCTTGTCCCTGGTTTGTCACCTTTAGTACAAATAGCCCAATACAGTGAAGGGCTTCGGGTCAGTGGCTACACCAAAAACATGAAGCACGCAGCGAATAAGCCGGAATCCTGTGATTTTCTTGCCGGTTTGATGCAAGGCCTGCTGGACAGTGCGGAATCGTTACCCAAGTATCGTGTTGAACAGACTCAGTGCATTCACAGTGGTGCCGTCTCTTGTGATTATCGTTTGTCTCCCGCCTGACTATCCACGAACCTAAACATGCAGGTGTTGGAGTCCGCATGATCGATTCTGACACCTAGCGAGATCAATGCGAAAGATGCTGAGTAAAGAAACGGAATGTTTTTACTGGCGTATGATTTTTCGATAAGCCACAACCGATATAACCATCCATACCGCTGTTCGTAGCGTCATGGCACCAACCGTACGTGTTTCATATAATCCATCGGCCAGTATATGTAATCCCAGTAAGCCAAAAACAATAAGTGTGGCAAACGCAATCATTAAAGAAAGCCAAACACTCCAGCGCGTCAACATAAACAGTCCCACGCCTGCGACCAGATAGACAAATCCAATAGAAAAATTAAACCACAACACAAAGGGAACATAGTTGCCTGCATCCTCACGGGCAGCGCCTTCGAAGAACAGTACTGAAGCGCCGGATTTAATAGTGAGCAAACCAAACAAGACAGCAATGATAAAGACAACCCAAATGCTGATCGGTTTATTCCCGGAATGTGATTGCATGATGTCTTCCTTTTGATTGATAACGTTATTGGAAAGATCATGGAGAGATATAGGTTCGGCCGAATGATACTTACATATGTGTAGTGAGTGGTAAGGTCAGACGGCATGCGCTCGTTGAGATAGCTAGTCCTGATTGAGTCCAAGTTCTTTTTGCTTTTTCTTAGTTAAACCTAAGGAAACAATACGATACGATTCTTCTAAATAGTACATGAGTTCATCATCTTCGGTATCAGACAGATCAAATTGTTGTATCCACTTCATTCCCCTGGCGGCTAAATAAGGAGCCGGTCGGTAGCCGGGCTGATCGTTTAAAAAATGATAGTTGAGTTCGGAGGTTTTAAATGTAAATGCTGGTTTGTCCGTTCTCTCCCAACCCCCAATGGCAAATACCTTTCCTCCTACTTTCCATACATGAGAACCTCCCCATTGTATGACGTGTGAAGTAGCTGGAAGGGCACTGCAAAATTTATTGAACTCTTCGTAAGTCATGCTGATGTTCAATTAGCTCGTGATAGTGGGTGTTGCAGCGAAAATACGGTGTCATTATTATTTAGACTGCTTCTCTTAAATTATGGATGCGCACTATCTGGAGACAATTGATTTGAAGGGGAATGCAACGGGGTGGCAGGCCTCCTGCAAGATCGTTAACTCCTTATATTCCTCCTAAGCTATCAGAGAATGTGGCTGTATGGAACCATAATTCTTGGCTTTTTGTGGTCTTCTTTATAGTGGATTGATTCACCAGCCAAAGTGCACTTTTTTGACCAACTCCCCATTATTTATAAAGAATTTAGCATTGGTGCCTGTATAGAAGGATCAAATTACGGTTTTTATTGGAACACCTGTTATTATGCGCTCGGCAACACCCATAAAACCGGAATAAAAACATGGTATTAGATAGCTATTACAACGAAGATGAAAATGGATTTCATTTCACCCGTGAACAGGCCAGCGGATTTGCCAAGCAGATCGCGGATGATTTTAATCCCCTGCATGACTTGGATGCCAAGCTGTTCTGTGTGCCGGGGGATCTGCTGTTTGCGGTCACGTTAGCAAAATATGGCCTGAGCCAGCGCATGTGTTTCACCTTTTCGGGCATGGTGAGCGATGCGGTAAAGCTGAATTACCAGCAGCAGGATAATCAGGATCTGGCGCTGGTGGATGAGAACGAAAAGCTCTATCTTGGTATTGAGCGGGATGGGGATATTTCAGAAGATCAAAAAATGATCTGGGATTTTACCCGACGTTATGTGGAGTTCTCTGGGCACAACTTCCTGCATGTTTTGGTGCCGATGATGGAACGGGAAGGGGTAATGATCAATCCGGCTCGCCCACTGGTCATGTACCAGAGTATGTCTATTGATCTGCAACGCCTGGATATCGAGAACCCTACCTTGGAGTTAATCGGAACAGAGGCGCAACTTACGGGCAAAAAAGGTGACGTACGCGTGCGCTTCTGTCTGAAATCAGGTGATAGTGTCGTTGGTGAAGGGGAAAAACGCATGGCTTTGCGTGGTCTGCGTCCCTATGATAAGAACGATATGGATCAATTGGTTGATGACTATAAGGGCTATAAACTAAAGCATATCGCCTGAAGATAATTTTGACCCGAGTGTCTGGATGGACACTCGGATGTTTATTTAAAACTGCTCTTTTTCCACTTCCAGGTAAGCCCGGTTGATATGCTTACCTATCTCATCATCAAACCCTGACCACGCTGTATAGTCGGCCAATGCTTCGACGATCTGGGGTTTCATTTCAAAGTCTGAAAGCCCTTCATCAAATAGTTCCGTAACTTTTGAGCGGAGTGTGCTCAGGTAGGTCTGATAGCTTTTCACCATTTCACGCCCACCAACAGGACCATGCCCCGGTACAAAATTTTTCGTGCTGGATGTCAGCGCAAGATCAATGGCTGCAATGTTGCCTTTGAATGTACCATGGGTCATTTGGCCGAAACGTTGGCTCATTACATTGTCGCCGAGGAACAGCAGATCCTCTGTGGGTATATCAATCATTAGATCAGTATCGCTGTGTGCTTCTGCGACAAAGAGTGCATGAAAAGTGATACCGCCCAGAGTGATAACATCGGCATGCTCCAGAGCGTGATCTGGCCCGATTACCATCGTACCGGCTGTCGCCTGATTGGTCATGGATAGCATGGACTTGCGCCAGGATTCACCATCACCCAATTTAACCCGCTCCAACATTTTGCTGTGGCCGTAAAGTGCTGCACTGGGGTAGGCCTCACGTATAGCTTGATTCCCCAGCCAGTGATCCCCGTGTATATGGGTGTTAAATACGGCAATGATAGGCTGGTCAGTCTTCTTTGCCACCTGACGTAGTACCATCTCACCGATTTGAACGCTGCCACCAGGATCAATGATCACCACGCCTGCCTGGGTGATGACAAACCCCGGGTTGTTCATGAATCCCTGATTTTCTTCTGTTGGGCGTGCAAGTGGACCTTCTATCAGATAACTGTGAGGGCCGATCTGTTTTAGTGGATAGTCAGGTAAAGGAGGGGCTTTTGCTGCAAGCAGTAACGTGGGAATCAGTAGTATAAGGCTGGATAATATAAGACGCATAGCTGGCTCCTCTGGATTTTAATCCATTCTATCCATCTGCGGTTAGTGAGGCAGTTATGGAATGTACCAATTATGCAGTGGATTACCTGAGGGTGATTCAAGTTTTTTAGACAAAGAAAAAGATCGAAAGAAGGGAGCCAATGACAATCAGTACATAAGGGCCTGGTGAATGCTTTTCTCCCTTCCGCTTCATACCGATAAAGCCTTCAAATCGATTACGGGTCAGCAGGCCCAGGGTACCCAAAAGGATGAAAAAAAGCCCTGCATAGGAGGCAATCTGCTTAAGGATTTTGAGCTTTTCATCACTGGCACCACTCACGCCGCCACCGATGGTGGTGAACTTGTTCGCCAGTGCTAACTCGGGTAACAGTGTCAGTAGCAGTAGCAAGGTCAAGAGGGAGAAAAGCATATGCTTAGTCATAGTTGTTTTTTTAACCATTGATTACGAATAGCCAATTGACGCAGTTATTGCATCAGTTTATTGATATAACATGATTTAATATCGTCCTCAACGTTAATAACCTTTAGTCGTTCAAGGGAATAATTGTTTAAAAAGTACCACTGGTACTCTTATTGGCAGGTGAATTTAAGGGTTTTATCTCTGTAGGTTAGGTCTGTAAGTCAGTATCGGTAACCGTTATCATGTAGGCCATATAACCCAATGTACTCTGCTGATAGGCTGAGTCCAGCTAACTAGAAAGATCAGTGATTCAATTCCCGGTTCGGCTCGCAAGAGGCTCTTATGAAGTATGACATTGTCATTATTGGTGGTGGTCCGGCAGGACTCAGCTTTGCCCGTTCACTGGGGGATAGCCCTTTCAAGGTGTTGGTTGTTGAGCGTTCCAAACTAGAGGGGCTTCAGGCGCCCGCTATCGATGGGCGCGATATTGCGCTCACTCATCTTTCAAAGAAGATTTTGACTGAGATGGGTGTGCTGGCAAGGATTCCGGCAAATGAGATATCGCCTATCAAGCAGGCCAAGGTGATTAACGGAAATTCATCTTACTGTCTGGATATCGACAGTAAAAAGACAGAGGCTGATGCACTGGGCTATCTGGTGCCTAATTACCTGATTCGAAAAGCGCTTTACGAAGCAGTGGAACCGATCAATAACGTAACGATTCTGACTGAAACCACAGTGAGTGATGTGGTGATAGGTGAACAAGAGGCTACGGTCTCTCTTTCAACGGGTGAGCAGGTGACGGCTACACTGGTGGTGGCGGCAGACAGTCGTTTTTCTGAGTCACGGCGTAAAGTTGGTATATCAGCTTCCATGCAGGACTTTGGCCGTGTGGCGATAGTCAGTCGCATGACCCATGAAAAACCTCATGATCAGATCGCTTATGAGTGTTTCCACTACGGACGCACACTGGCGGTATTGCCACTATCCGGCAATCTCTCCTCAATCGTGGTGACCGTCTCGGCCGATGTGGCCCAACAGATACAGGGCGAGAGTGATGAGGCGTTTGCTGCTGAAGTACAGCGACGTTTTAAGAATCGCCTTGGGGAAATGCAATTGGTGGGAAAACGTCACGCCTATCCATTGGTAGCCGTACATGCTAATAAATTTGTTAAACCACGCTATGCCCTGTTGGGTGATGCGGCAGTTGGTATGCATCCTGTGACGGCACACGGGTTTAATCTGGGGTTGCGGGGGCAGGACACGCTATACCGCGAGATTATGGCTGCCCATCTGCAGGGGCAGGATATCGGCTCACTCTCGGTACTCGAGCAGTACCAGAGTAAACATCAGCGTGTTACCTGGCCGTTGTACACTGGCACCAATGAGATAGTTGGTCTGTATACCAATGACTCGGTTCCTGCGAAGGTGCTGAGAGGTCTGGTGCTGCGCCTGAGTAATAACTTCCCGCCTGTGAAACAGATGATAACCCGCAAGTTGACAGAGTTGGGTGGGCATGAAGAGGCCGGGTTACCTTTTCTATAAGGGGTCAGCCGATGCATCTTCAGCACGGCTGGTGATCAACTCCTCCAGAGTGCGGGACTTGAACTCCCGCCGATAGAGTACCCAGACAATGCCTGTGCTCAAGGCCATAAACAGCCAGGGATTGATGAACCAGCCAATAACGGCAAGGCTGAAATAGTAGGTACGTAAACCCTGATTAAAGTTATTAGCAGCCAGTGAAGCGACCCGGGCAATTCGTATTGCATAGGCCTTGCGCTCACGTTCAGAAACCTGGTTGTCGGGGGTAGGTGCACCACCCAGCATGACGGCACAAAAGCCGTACTGTCGAAGACTCCAGGTGAATTTGAAAAAGGCGTACATAAAGAGACCAACCAACAACACCAGCTTGATCTCCCACTCGGCGCGACTTGCTACGATGGCAAACGGCACATCGGCCACCATATCGATCACCTTATCGGTTGAGCCCATGACGGTCATTAAGCCAGCCAGGATCAACATGGTCGAAGAGGCGAAGAAGGCAACACTTCGTTCCAGGTTTGCAAGTACCGTGGTATCGGCAACCCGCACATCCCGTGTCAGCATATGCTCCATCCACTCCTGACGATACTGATGCAAGACACTGGAGAGACAGTGTGTTGTGAGCGCCATATGTTTTGAGTAAAACATGTAGCCGTAGAAACAGATTAAGAACCATGTGAAAGCGAGGAGACTCTCCCAATGTGTTTCAGAAAATTGAAATATCTCGTTCATGTGTCCGTTGCTGTCAGCAGGTCGAAAGTGTACGACTACTATAACAGGGGCAGCACGGTTGCATAAGATGGCCTTGATTACCCTGGAAAAGTAGTTCGAAAGCAGCACAAGAAGGATTCACTAAACTACCCGTATACAAAAGCTGTTTCACGCGGCCTTCGGCCTTTGCGAGGTACTTTTGTGACCAAAAGTACCCAAAAGTCTCTCCCCGCCAGCCTGTCCTTCGGGTTCTCTGCGCTTCTCGGTGTGAGCGGCGCGCTAATAAACTCGCCGCTAAAGCGGCTCAGACAAATTAGCGCTTGTCTCCGCTCACCCCTGCGATGCTCGACAGGCCGGAAGGGGAAAAGGTCGAGGATAGAATCACGGCTGGCGCTTTTTTGAAAAGATAACACCTGTTGAATAGTGAACAGCAAGAGGTACCCCACCGATTTGCGACTTCCACACCACCGAGTATCGCAGCCGGGTATGGATAAAGGCGCGTATCTGTTTGAGCCGCCTTGGCGGTGAGTTATACGCGCCCCGTACCTGGCGAGAAACGCAGGGAACCCCGAAGGGGTGGTGTGGTGGAGCGAGGGTTTTGGTTACTTTTACCCCTAAAAGTAACCCGGCGAAGGGGGCCGGGACCCCCATTTAAAAAAACAGCGCGTAGCGCTACAAGAAAGATTCATTACATCATGAGTATTACATACAGCAGCATTCAGAGACCACATGAATGCTGCTGCTATCCATGAGGTTAATGCCCGCTGTAGATATCCGAAATGATCTGACTATTATGCTCAATAATCAGTTTTCTTTTGGTCTTCATTGTCGGCGTCAGATAGCCATTTTCAACACTCCAGGCTTCACTGAGTAGCACCGCTTTTCGCACCTGGGCGTAACCCGGGAAGTCGCGGATCTGCTGGCTGATCCGATGATGCACGTGCTCCAGTACCTTATCGTTTCTGTAGGTGGCAGGGTCATCAGGATCCAGTCCGAGTCCTTCGGTAAAGTTCTTCCAATGTTCGGCTTCCGGCACTATGAGTGCCGAGAGGAAGGGACGGCCCTCACCCATAATCAAAACCTGCTCGAACAGCGCGTCCATGGCAATGGCAATCTCCATGTCAGCCGGAGAGACTTTTTCGCCATTGGCAAGAACGATAATGTCCTTGATGCGTCCAGTGATAAAGACATGGCCTTTGTCATCTATCTGAGCGACATCACCGGTATGGAACCAGCCATCCGGGTCAATCACCCGGTCGGTCTCTTCCTTATTCTTCCAGAAACCCAACATGATGGCAGCGCCTTTGGCGAGCAGTTCCCCATTGTCTGCAACCTTCAGCTGGGTACTGGGAAGTGCCAGTCCCACACTCTCGGGAATGTTGTCATCAATGCGGCTTACGGCCAGAACCGGGCTGGTCTCTGTCAGGCCGTAGCCCTGTAAGACCGGTACGCCCAGTGCCAGGAAGGTTCTGGCTACATCGGGTGGTAGTGGGGCGCCGCCACTAATGGCGGTTTTTAAACGGCCGCCCAGTTTTTCAATAATCTTGCTGGCAACCAGCTTATTCAGCAGTGGCCAGAGGAGCAGGGAAGGGGACCAGCTTCCTCGTCCTTGAAGATGTTGGAAACGTTTCCAGCCAACATCAACGGCCAGGTTGAATAGCTTGCGGGCAATAGCCGGTTTTGCCTCCAGACCTTCCTGAATCTTGGCATAAACCCGCTCATAGATACGGGGCACACTGATCATGAAAGTGGGACGTATAATCACCAGGTCCTCAGCCAGTTGCAGAATCGAGCGTGCATAGGCCACTGGAATGCCAGCCATCATGGGGAGGTAGTAGCCACCCGTTCGTTCCAGCATGTGTGAGAGCGGCAGAAATGAGAGCAGTATGTCGTCGTCATTTATGGTGGTGGTCTGCAGTGCTTCGTGGGTATTACTGAGAATATTGTGGTGGCTCAGCATGACACCTTTGGGATGACCTGTAGTGCCGGATGTGTAGACGATTGAGCAGAGTTCGTGAGGGTCGATGTCATCAACCACTTTGTAATCAGCCGCTGTTTTGGGTAGCCATTCATCCAGCTGTCTGACACGGTCATCATGCGCCATGCCATCCAGTGATTCGATGGTCACGATACGATGAATCGTAGTGAGTTCTTCTCGAACAGGCTCAAGACTTAGCCACTGCTCTCGTCCCAGTATCACTAATAGCTTGATACCCGCTGCTTCAGCTATATATGAGACATTGCCGCCACGGTCGTTATAGAACAGTGGGACGCTGACCAGACCAAGTCCCAATGCGGCTTGATCAAACATGACCCACTCGCGGCGATTGGACATCATAATGCCCACCCGATCGCCACGCTTCAGTCCTTCCTGTTCGAATGCCGCCTGCCAGCGGGCGGTTTCCCGTCCCATTTCGGCCCAGCTACTGTCGCGCCAGATCGCTTGATCCGGATCGTAATAGCGATAGGCAATGCGCTCGGCACTACGCCGAATGCGGGTCTGAAACAGTCCAGCTAATGTTACTGCCTCGTCCAGGGAGATGATTTCCTGGTTGGCTTTCATAGTGCTCTCCTCTCTCGAAGTGGCCGTTTCTGAGTAACCGCTTTGTCAGCTTGTTCAGGACCAACTTCTTTGCAACCTGGGTGATTTCTGTTATCCCGGTTGGCATGGCGGGGGGCTTGTCACCTTTTTCGCCGGGTGGATTTAATTATTGTTTTAGTCTGTTTTACGGGTCTTTGCCCGTTTTTAGGTATAGTGTTTTTTGCTGGCGATACTCCTGCGTTTAGATTGAGGTAAGTTTAATGGCGGCTGGTGCAGACAGGCCACCAACCAGGAAAGGTAAAAGTCGCTGTATGATTCCTTCGATATCGGCAGGATCGCAGTACCGGCATGACTCGATCATCTCCAGTGCATCGGTGCCGGCCAGGGTGAAGGCAATGGTGCCGATAACAAAGTGAACACGCCATGAGAGCTCTTCCTGTGAGAGATCGGGCAGTGTTTTGGCCAGTGCGGTTCGGTAACGATCTTTGACCTTTTCATAGAGCAGCGGAAGGAAGTCATGCACTTCTGGGCCGGGTTCGGCGTGAGTGCGCCCCAAAAGCTGGATGAAATTGGTGCCGCCCTGTTTTGGATTGAGACTGGCTCGCAGGGCAGGTTCGATAAATGAGCGTAGTATCGCTTCCAGCGGCAATGGCTGACCCGCCGCCTTTTTTTCCATGGCATCCAGCATCTCAATACGCTGTTTGTTCATCGGTGCCACACGGCGTTGAAAGACGGCCTGGTAGAGCTGTGCCTTGGAGCCGAAGTGGTAATTGACTGCCGCCAGATTCACGTTTGCCCTGGTAGTTATGGTCCGCATGGAGGTGGCGGAATAGCCCTTCTCGGCAAATATCTGTTCCGCTACATCGAGAATTCTGTCCTTAGTGTCGACGGGCGGTTTCATGTGTTGGCTAGACGATTCAGCAAGCACATTTGATCTAAATGGATTCATTCGTCATATTACCTGACTATTCATGGCATGATATGTTCTCAGTTAAACGTTCGTTTGAATCTTTGTCAAGGCGTTTTTTTGATCTATGATGTCGGTGTGAACCGTTATGTAATGGGGTTCACACACCTATTTACACAACTACCAGGAGGATGTGTTGACCCAAACAATTGAAGAGATACGCAGTGATCAACAGCTCGATGTCAGTGGTTTTATCTGTCCGCTGCCGGTTTTGAAGACAAAAGCGGCGCTCTCCCGGATGTCGGTGGGGGAAGTGCTGAAAGTAACAGTGACACATCCAGACTCCCGTAAGGAATTCCCCGTGCTGTGCCGGCTCGCAGCGTTTGAACTGCTTGGCAGTAGCGAGGAAGATGGACGCTATCTCTACTGGATCAAGAAGGTTTCTGGTAGCAAAGTTGAGTGAAGCTGTGTTGCCTGCGACGGAAGTGCCTTCTTCCGTTATAATTAAATTTTCCTAACATGATAACTGATGGTTTTTTATGAAGTTTACTGTAATCCCTGTTACCGCGTTTGAACAAAATTGCACCTTGGTTGTATGTGATGACACGAAGCGTGCGGCAGTTATAGATCCGGGTGGTGATATAGATCGGATTCTCAAGGAAGTGGAAGAGCAGGGCGTTACGCTTGAAAAGATTCTAATCACCCATGCCCACATCGATCATGCGGGTGCCGCAGGTGAACTCTCAAGACGTTTAAGCATACCCATTGAGGGACCGCATCAAGAGGATAAGTTCTGGATCGATGAT
>JAPHUE010000250.1 GCA_026196795.1 Sedimenticola sp. | reverse complement strand
TTTTCTCACGGTTTGACGTAAAAACGGGCAGCTGCCTCGGTGGAATCTGGTATCAATCACTCTGGTCCGCCCATGCCGCCAAATCCCTGGCTACGCTCACCAACTATGAATTCCCTGATGAGGCCTACCTTGCAGGCCTGTTGCACAAGCTCGGTCAATTGGTATTCCTGAACAATCAGCCAGAAGCCTACAATGAGCTGTTGTCCAAGCGGCATTCTGATCTGATCCTTACCGGCCTTGAGAGAGAGCTGTTTGGGGTGGCGTATCACGAAGTCAGTGCGCTCATGGTTCAGGAGTGGGATATCGAGTCTTTCCTCAGTGATGCCCTACTCTACCAAAACGAACCCGCTGAGCGGTTACTTGAGGCTCCAAGACTGGTCCGCCTGACCAATTTTACACATAAAATGAGTGACCCAAACTTTGACAAAGAGACCCTCTATGCCGAGGCGGATCTGTTGTTTGGGCTGAACTCATCGGTTGTCGAAACACTCCGCAGTGATATCGGACAGCAAGTCGAGAAGGCGGCCGATGGGCTGGGCATTCGCATCGACAAAAATGATGCCGGTGCCATTGACGTTCAGGTGGAGACCGAGTCAGTACGACTTGAACTGGCCAAGCGGGTTCGGGAGTTTGCACTGCTGGGCGGCGTCAACCTGGAACCCGGAAGTGAAGCAGATCTACAGGCGTTTCTGCAATCAGTCCTGTCTGAACTGAATATCATGTTCAATATGGACAAGAGCATCCTGTTTCTGGTCGATGGAGAGAACAAGCAGCTAAAGGGCATCACAGCTCATGGCGTCACAAAGAGTCGGATAGCCGAATTCACAATTCCGATGGCTGCCGATAGAAGCCATATAGCACAAGCCATTATCAGCGCAACTGTGCAGGGGCCATTCAAGCCGCTGGATTCAAATCCAGCCTCTTTGGTGGATCAGCAGATCTCTCGAGCGCTCGATCGTAACAGCATACTCTGTATACCACTGATTGCAGGAGCCAACCGCATTGGTGTAATCGTTGTGGGATTACGGGAAGCCAACCCGGAAAACCTGCAGCAGATAATGGAGTTTCTGCCCCTTTTCTCTGCCACTGCGGCTCAAAGCATTCATACCAGCCGACAGATTGATCAAAATACCGAAGAGAAGCTTGAAAATGCCCGTCAGTGGCACCGTCGTGAAGCGCGCAGCATCATCCATGAGATCAATAACCCACTGGGCATCATCAATAACTACCTGCATGTACTCTCTGCAAAGTTTACAGATGATGCCGCCATTGCTGACCATCTCAAAATAATCAAAGAGGAGATTCAGAGAGTGGGTGATATCGCATTGCGCATGCATGATATCAGCGACCCGCATCACATCGCCTCATTCTCAGTTGATATTAATGAAGTGATCAGTGATTTGACCGAGATCTTTCAAGCCTCTTATTTCAAAACGCACAACATTGCAGAACATATAGAACTCGATAAGAAGTTGCCGGCCATAATGATCAGCAGGGCAAGCCTGAAACAGGTTATAACCAATCTGGTCAAAAATGCCGTAGAAGCAATGCCCGATGGGGGGGAACTGTGGATGCAGACACGCGACCACATCAACATCGGAGGACGCGAGTACGTTGAACTCGCCATTGCTGACAGTGGCCCAGGCATCCCCCCCGAGATCATGGGTCAGTTGTTTAATCCATTAAAAAGCACAAAAGGCAGTAGCCATTCTGGTTTAGGATTAACCATTGTTAAAAACCTCATTGATGAGCTGAAAGGGAGCATTAGCTGCAGAGGACGTTCAGGTGGTGGCACAGAATTTCTGATCCACCTACCTCGTCGCTTAGGTGACGAATAATCAGGGGAAAACCAATGATGAAGTCCACGGAATCTTGGCTTGGGAATGAACTCTTACCCCAGCCATCCGGCAGTAAGGAAAGCGTTGCCAAAACAATAACAACAACGCCAGCCAGAATACTGGTCGTGGATGATGAAGTACGCATGCGTGAGAGCGTACGTGACCTGCTTGAGGCCTATGGCCACTCCAGCATCGTTGCTGCCAATGGACATCTTGCCCTTGATATCCTCCGTGAAAAGGATATTGAGCTGGTGCTGCTCGACCTGAATATGCCCGAGGTGAGTGGTCTCGAACTGCTCGATCTGATTAAAGATGAATTCCCAGATATAGATGTAGTAATCGTGAGCGGTGAAGCCACGTTTGCCAACGCCACTGAAGCCCTGCGCCAGGGTGTTAGTGATTTTCTGCGCAAGCCCTACAGCCCAGTAGAGCTTTTGGGTATTATCGAAAATGTTCTCAAAAAGCGCACACTCGAAAACGATATACAACAGGTCCACCAGAAACTGGAAGCCTCGGAATATCGCTACCGTTTTATTGTCGATAATTCACCCGACATCATCTATATGCTGGATGAAGCAGGCTACTTCTGTTTTGTGAATGATCGCATCGGCCAGCTACTGGATTACAAACAGAACGACCTGATCGGTCATCACTTCTCTGAAATTGTCCATGAAGAGGATGTTGAAAAAGCAAAATATGCCTTTGCCGAGCGCCGCACCGGTGATCGTGCCAGTCGCAACGTGGAGTTCAGACTCCGCTGCAAAGACAACTCACAACCCAGCCGCTACTTTGAAAGCAGAACCGTATCTATTGAATTAAATTCGATGGGTATCTACCGGGATACCGGGGGAAATGAAAAGTGTTATGTAGGCACCTATGGTGTAGCCCGGGATATCAGTGAGCGCAAACGCGCCGAAGAGATCATCAACTTCCAACTTTATCATGATCTCCTGACCCAACTACCCAATCGCGCCCTGCTCCGGGATCGTCTCGGTCTGGCTATCTCTCAAGCCAAACGCAGTGGCACTCAGCTGGCGCTCATGTATCTGGATATGGACCGTTTCAAGGTCATTAATGATTCACTGGGTCACGTGGCGGGTGATCAACTGTTACAGACTGTTGCCAATCGTCTACGTAACTGTCTTCGCGACAGCGATACCCTTGCCCGCGTTGGCGGTGATGAATTCAATCTACTCGTACCTGAGATATCAGGAAGAGTCGATGCCATCCGTCTGGTCGAAAAGGTCATCACGAACCTCAAAGATCCCATCTTTATTGATGGTGTTGAGGTATTTGTCAGTTTCAGTATCGGTATCGCTATATTTCCCGATGATGGCGAGTCAATGGACTCACTGATCAAACATGCTGATATTGCCATGTACCATGTAAAGCGACACGGCAAAGATGGCTACGAGTTCTTTGCCAATGAGATGAAAGGTTCTGCTGATCAGCACCTCTCTTATGATACCGGCCTTCGTCGCGCCCTCGATGAAGAGCAGCTGCAACTCTACTTCCAGCCCCAGGTTGATATACAGAGCGGCATGATCAATGGTATGGAAGCGCTATTGCGCTGGAAACACCCCGAAGCCGGCATTATCAGCCCTACTGAGTTCATTCCAGTTGCTGAAGAGAATGGCTTTATCAATGAGATTGGCATGTGGGTTCTGGATGGCAGCTGCGCTGAATTGAGCAAATGGATCAAGGCTGGACACACCGACATACGGTTAGCTGTTAATGTCTCTTCCAAACAACTAACCCAACCTGACTTCGAAAACCATGTATTCAACATTTTGACAAAACATGGATTACAGGGCTCCTCTCTTGAATTGGAGATCACGGAAAACGTTCTGATTCAAGATATGGATCAAGTCGTG
Organism: Sedimenticola sp.; assembly: GCA_026196795.1. Classification (GTDB taxonomy): domain Bacteria; phylum Pseudomonadota; class Gammaproteobacteria; order Chromatiales; family Chromatiaceae; genus Sedimenticola. The sequence continues at coordinate 12,897 of JAPHUE010000250.1, read as the reverse complement.
ACCCAGCTACGTAAACTGCACGCGAATGGCATACGCATCGCTGTGGATGATTTTGGAATCGGCTATTCTTCGCTCGGTTACCTGCAATCACTACCACTGAGTACACTCAAGATTGACCGCTCATTTATCAGTGGCATCCGCGCATCAAGCAGCCGTAACTCTATCGTCACAGCGATTATTGCCATGGCTAAAGAGCTTGGTCTGGATATCGTAGCCGAGGGTGTTGAAACAGAAATACAACACCAGCAGCTTAAGCGACTGGGCTGCCCAAATGCACAGGGATTCCTGTTTGGCCGTCCCATGCCTAAAGAGCATGTGGGATTGTTTTTAAAGAAAGGCTATACCTGAGCAAACAGTAGCCATCGCCTTTTAACCAGCTGAGTCATTGACTAGTGTAATCTGCTATCAGGTCCCAGCAGCTTGTAATAGCGCGTCATCACTTCTCGCACGGCATCAGGATAACCCACAATATCCATCTGCAGCACCCCCTCTTCAAAAAAGGCCCTGGCATCTGAAGGAATTGCATGGATTAACTCCTCAAAGACAACCTCCATCAGGTGTGGGCTTAGTGTTCGGGTTGCCACGATACCCCAGTTGAGATTAAGTATTTTCCAGGGCCGCATTGGATCATCAATCTCAACATCCCGGCGTACCTTTTCCGCCACCGAAGACTGTACCTGGGTTATCACATGACAGAGTTCCGTCAACTGGCGCTGACTTCTATCCTCATTTGCAATTGCGGCGATGGCATTGACCACTATATCCAGCTTCTCGATCTCACCCTGATGCCTGGCAACCCACAATGCCACAGGAAGTGACAGTTGATGCATCCGCTGCATGGTGGTGGTTAATCCCCGATTTACCGCTATCTGCCCTAGATCATCCAACAGTTGCAAAACCCTATCGCCGATCCGGCTGGCATCGGCCTCGTCAGACCGGCGTTCCCCGCTTCTCTCTTGATCGATATCCAGCTGCTGCATATAGTCGATATAACCCTGCATAGCAAGGATTTGACTGAGTGCCTGTTGTGCCAAGCTACTCTCATCCGAGTCGAGGCTTAACTGAAGATCGGCCACCGCTTCGTGAAATGCATCCCTATAAGCTACCGGGTTGAATTCAAGATAATTCATAAGTTAAAGCCCAAAGAGAATCCCATTACCGTAAATTCTGTCCGCTAGACAGATCGTTTTTATACTATCAGGATAGCCGATAAAATCGGGGCCTACAGTAAAGAGTTTCTATCATTTGCTGAGGAAACGGTTATATGGAACTATTCCAGTCAGAATAAGCCTCACAGAAACATAAGCCGTCTCAATAAGGAGCAGGATATGGTCTCTCACCTGAAACTGGATATCATCTCTGACATCTCCTGCCCTTGGTGTGTAATTGGTTATAAATCCCTTGAACAGGCGCTAAATCAGCTATCGAAACATATCGACTACACTATTAGCTGGCAACCTTTTGAGTTGAACCCGAATATGCCATCAGAGGGCCAGGATCTGCATCAACACCTGCAGGAAAAATACGGTTCAACATTTGAGCAGATAGATGAAAACCATCGCGTAATCACTGAACGAGGGGCTGAGCTCGGTTTTCACTTCAACATCCAGGATATAGGCCGTATCTATAACACCTTTGACGCCCATCGTTTACTGCATTGGGCCAGACAAGAGGGAAAACAGACGGATCTGAAACAGGCCCTGTTTGCACTTTACTTCACCGAACAGGGTAATCCCAGCGATCATAGTGACCTGATAAAGTGCATTGACAAAGTAGGCTTGCCGATAGAGCAGGCCAAAGAGATACTGGCTTCAGATCTATATGCGGATACTGTACGTGAACGTGAAAACCACTTTCGCAGCCTGGGCGTCAATGCTGTGCCGACTTTTATAATAAACGAAAAGTACAGTATTGTAGGTGGGCACCCGGCTGAAACCTTCTTAAAGGCACTAGAGGAAATAGCACTTGAAGGCACTCTTTAAACTCATTAGCGAACATGTCGTATTACAATGGATTCCGTAACACAAATCGCACTGGGCGCTGCGGTTGGTCATGCTGTCTTGGGACACCGTGTAGGCTATCGTGCGGCCCTATGGGGCGCGCTCTGCGGCACACTCCCTGATCTTGATGTGTTTATCTCCATGGGTGGGCCGGTAGCCGATTTCACCTACCACCGCAGCTTCAGCCACTCCCTGATTGTGCTTACACTGATTACCCCTATCATCGCTTGGCTGATCAGCAAACTTCACCCGGCCACTGTCCAACACAAGAAGGGTTGGCACTGGCTGGTCTTTCTGTCACTCACCACGCATCCTTTACTGGATAGTTTCACGATCTATGGCACGCAACTGTTCTGGCCCATACTGGAAACCCCGGTTGGTTTTGGCAGTATATTCATTATCGATCCACTCTATACCCTGCCCTTGCTGATGGGTGTCATAACCGCGCTCACACTAAAGCGCAAACCGGTTCTGGCTCAGCGATTCAACCGGGCAGGGTTAGTAATCAGCACGCTCTATCTGGGATGGAGCCTTACCATGCAGTTTCAGGTAAAGCGTATAGCCGAGGAGAGCCTGGCCAGCACTGATTCACCAACATCCTCATTGCTTGTGACACCCGCACCCTTCAATACGCTGCTCTGGCGCATAGTCGCTATGGATAAAACCGGTTATCACGAAGGCTATTATTCTCTGCTCGATAAAGAGCCAAAGATCACTTTCACACATTATTCAAGTGACAATCATCTACTGGATGATCTGCAACAGCACTGGCCGGTCAAGCGTTTAACCTGGTTCACCAAGGGCTTTTATAAGGTTGAACATCTCGACGGTGCAATAGCCATGACCGACCTGCGAATGGGCGCTGAGCCGGATTATGTATTTCGTTTCAAGGTTGGAACAATCAGTAATCCCCACCCCAAGCCCGCGCCTGATGAACGACTGCACATGCCGCGCAATTGGGAACGTGTGCCCGACATGATTCGACGCATCTGGATTGAACCAACTGGATAACCTTGATTTATACCGGGTAAAAAACGTTTCATTTGATACAAAAAAAACAACGCCCGGCATTCGGACAGGTATAATGTCCAATCGATAAGATTGGACATTATCCATGCCCCTAGCTACCTCACACTTCAAAGTCCTGTTTGCAGGCATCATGAGCCTGATACTGACGCTGGGTATCGCGCGCTTCGCTTATACCCCACTGCTACCCATCATGCAGGCAGAAACTGCACTGGGTGATGCCACGGGTGGCTGGCTCGCCACATTCAACTACATGGGTTACATGTGCGGTGCGCTGACTGCGGCCATGATCAGTAATCTGCAGCTGAAAGACACCCTCTACCGAATAGGTCTGATACTGGCCATAGTAACAACCGCAGGTATGGCATTGAGTGAAAGCCTCTGGCTATGGGGCCTCATGCGTTTTCTCGCTGGACTAAGCAGTGCAGCCGGTCTGTTGATCGGTTCAGGCTTGATCTTGAATTGGTTGATACGACACAACCATCGCATGGAGTTAGGGATTCACTTCAGTGGCTTGGGCCTGGGTATTGTTCTAAGTGCGGTAGCCGTAGACCTGATGGAGACCCATTTGAGCTGGAGTCAGCAGTGGCTTGCACTCACGGCTGTAGGCATGGTGCTTATTGTCCCTGCCTGGAGTTGGCTACCCCGACCAGATACCAGCCCATTCACCACCAGCGGCGTAAAAATGGAGGATCATCCCCCCGAACGAACCTGGATGATTTTGCTGTTTGCGAGCTACTTTTGCGCCGGCTTTGGCTACGTCATCAGCGCCACTTTCCTGGTTGTCATCGTGGAAGCGGAACCGGCACTGCAGGGTTATGGTGAGCCTGCCTGGTTAGTGGTGGGGCTGGCCGCTGCCCCTGCCTGTTTTATTTGGGATCGTATTGCCCGTAAAACCGGCGAACTCAAAGCACTCGCCATAGCTTTTGCACTCCAGATCGTCGGCATTATTCTTCCAACTTTTGATGCAAGTCTATCCGTGGTTATGTTCAGTGCCGCACTCTATGGTTGCACCTTTATTGGCATTGTCAGCCTGATGCTGACGATGATCGGCAAGTTCTATCCAACCAAACCCGCTAAACCAATGGGGAAATTGACCCTCAGTTATGGTGTCGCACAGATCGCCGCACCCGCACTGGCTGGCACACTGGCCGAAACATCAGGCACCTACAATGGCTCGCTTTACTTGGCCGCTATTATTATGGCAGTCGGTCTATTACTGATCCTCTACCTGGTATCGCATGAAGCCAAATCACGAGATGTGGCAGCCTGATTTAACAAATATTTACGTTATTTCGCCGGCTGGTCATCACGCCATGCCTACCTGAGCTGTTAGAATCCAACTAATCAGGATGAATGAAACGGAGCAAAAACATGCGCTGGCGGGGTAGAAAAGAGAGTCAGAATGTTGAGGATCGTCGCAGCGCGCGTGGGCCAAGCTTAGGCGGTCTAGGTGGACGCGGTGGCGGCATGCTCAATCTGCTACCCATGGTTTTCAAAGTTCTGGGATTCAAAGGGGGCCTGATCGCTGTTCTCGCTCTGGGTGCTTACGGTCTCTTCAGTGGAAATCTCGGCAGTATGCTGGGAACAGGCAACATCCAGTCAACCGGTAAACAGCAACCGGTAAAACAAAACGCCGCTGAGAAAGAGTTAGTCAGTTTTGTCTCTGTTGTGCTGGCTGATACTGAGACAACCTGGCAAAGTCTGTTTAAACAGATGGGAGGCCAGTATAAAGAACCCCGTCTGGTGCTTTTTCGAAATGCCGTTCAGTCTGCCTGCGGCACTGGCCAGGCAGCCATGGGGCCCTTTTACTGCCCTGGCGACCAGAAAGTCTACATCGACCTTAGTTTCTATGATGATCTAAAAAGTCGCTTCAAGGCCCCGGGTGACTTTGCCCAGGCCTACGTGATCGCACATGAGGTGGGACATCATGTCCAAACCCTTCTTGGCATATCCAAAAAGGTTCAAAAAGCAAAACAGTCCGTAAGCAAAATCCAGGCTAATCAACTCTCCGTGAGGCAAGAGCTGCAGGCTGACTGCCTTGCCGGTATCTGGGCTCATCATGCAGACCACTCGCGGCAACTCCTTGAGCAAGGCGACATTGATGAAGCACTGACCGCTGCAAGTGCGATCGGTGACGACCGCCTACAGAAACAGGCACAAGGCCATGTTACGCCTGACTCATTTACTCATGGCAGCTCCACACAACGAGTACGCTGGTTCAGGACCGGCCTCAAGAGTGGAGATATTAAACATTGCGATACCTTTTCAGCGAAAAATCTCTAGGCAATAAAAAACACCTCACATACGCTATCATCTGCTGTTTACTTGGCATAAATCAATAACCCGGCCTTTAGTTAACTTAATGACAGCCGATACCTCGGTTAACATCGGGACATATTGACCTGGGAGGCTTGCCGATGATAACGCTAGACCAATCTGTTGCTGATGTACTGACGCATGGATTCCAGATTCCGCCTAAACCGGAAACACTGGTACGCCTACAAGCAATCAATAACAGCGACGATCCATCTTTGCATGATGTGGCTGATCTTGTTTCGTCTGATGTAGGCCTCTCCTCTTCCATCCTCAAAACAGTCAATTCACCTTTCTATGGTATGGCCCGGAGTATCAGCAATATTCATCAGGCAGTGTCACTGTTAGGTCTAAATAGCATTAACAATCTGGTCGCATCAATAGAATTGAAGCGTGCATTGACAGGCAATGCCTGCATCTCACTTGAACGGTTTTGGGACAACGCTACTGATGTTGCCAATGCGATGGTCTATATCGAAAGCAAGCTAAGCATAAAAGTATCACAGGAAACCCTGTATACCGTCGGCCTGTTTCATGACTGCGGAATACCCGCCATGGCCATCCGTTTTTCAGATTACCGAAACACCCTGATAGAGGCTAATGAGAGCTCCGACCAATTACTTACCGAATTAGAGGATATCAAGTACAACACCAACCATGCAGTGGTCGGGTACTTTATTGCAACATCGTGGAATCTCCCTGCACCTCTGTGCGACCTCATTCTCCAGCACCACGAGTATGACTATCTGGATCACATCACAGGCCAGAGTGATCAGCTAACCTACTCCATACTCAAGATGGCTGAAAACATCATTGATAGAACCAGACGATTTCGCCAAATTCATCGATGGGATTTACTCCAAACACGAATACTGGAAACCTTGGGGATTAGTAGCCATGAATACAGCGATATTGAAGAGGATTTAAGTGATCTGCTGAATTAGCTATTCTATAAATGTGCTGTCGCTATGATTACACTTCTATCATGATATTGTTTTCGTTAGAAGTTCTTTAAACTGCTCGGCCGGTAGTGGTTTACTATAAAAGTAACCCTGTACTTTCTTACAATCCAACTGTTTTAAATACCAGGCCTGCTCACTGCTCTCCACTCCTTCTGCGACAACATCCAACTCCATTGCAATCGCCATCGAAATTATCGCCTTAACGATTGCCTGGTTATTTCGGTCACTCTCTAAATCATTGACAAACGATCGATCGATCTTGAGTGAATTTAGCGGGAAGCGCTGTAGATAACTCAATGAAGAGTAACCGGTACCAAAATCATCTATCGCCAGATTGATTCCAGTTTCATGCAACTGGTTAAGTTGATTGCGGACCCGATCAACATGACCCATCATCATGCTCTCAGTAATTTCTAGTGTTAAATTACTGTGAGGAAATCCAGTTTCAGTCAGTGAAGTCTGAATATCCTTAACCAATTCATTTGAATTAAACTGTCGCCCTGACAGGTTGACCGCCAAAGTAAACTTCTGCGCGTATTGATCCATCCACTGTTTTACCTGCAAGCAGGCTTGATGCAATATCTGATGACCAAGGGTTACTATTTGCCCACTCTCTTCCGCCAGCGGTATAAAATCATCAGGCATGATCAAGCCACGATCTGGATGATGCCAACGAGCCAATGCTTCCACACCCACTATTTTTCCAGATTGCAGATCGACTATTGGCTGGTAGTAAGGCACAAACTGCGCATGGCACAACCCGGAGTTCATTTCATTCTCAAGCGTCAATCTTTTTTGACTCTCTTTATTCATGGTATCACGAAAGAAATGAAAGTGATCACCGCCCTCATTTTTTGCATGGTACATTGCCATGTCAGCATACCGGGTCAAATCCTCGAGATTCTCACCATCCTTAGGGTACAAACTAATACCAATACTCATATGGGGGATTATTTCATGAGCGCCAATCCATACCGGCTGAATAACGCTTTTAAGTATTTTGGCCGCGACCTCACCCGCCGCATGCTCATTCGTCAAATCAGAAATGATTACTGTAAATTCATCTCCTCCCATGCGTGCCACTGTATCCATTGATCTTACGACATTCTTAATACGCTCCCCTACGGCCACTAACATCATATCGCCGCTGGTATGACCCAGTGAGTCATTTAGACTTTTAAACCGGTCAAGATCAATAAATAACAGGGCCAGATTACTTTTTAATCTCCGGCAGTTTTTCAGAGCTTGACGAAGACGCTGATGAAACAACGCACGATTAGGGAGCTTAGTCAAAGGATCATAAAACGCTAACTCCTCCAGTTGCGCCTCAGTTTTTTTCCGATGGCTGATATCAGAGAAAAGCCCTGTATAAAAGCAAGGCTTACCAGATTCATCATAAACCGTGTTCAGTCGCAGATGGATTGGAAAGACTTCACCGTTCTTTCTTCTATCCCATATTTCTCCCTGCCACTTTCCTCTCGTACCAAGCGAATCCCAAATGGCCTCATAAAAGGCCGCATCATGCCGTCCTGATTTTGCAAAGCCAGCATTACGCCCCAAAACCTCATCCCGTGTATAGCCCAGTAATTCGCAATATGCCGGATTAACTTCAATAATGTTCAAATCCATGTCAGTGACAACAATACCTTCACTGGTAGATTCCATAACATAGGTAGAGAGACGCAGTTTTTCTTCTGCTTTTTTTCTCGCAGAAATATCCCGCCAAACGACGTGTAACAGCACACGATCATCAGCAGGGATTTTTGTAAGTAAAACCTCAACGGGAAAATCAGTGCCATCAATTTTTCGATGAACCCATTCAAATCGGTGCGATCCATTATCCATGGCCAACGATATCATCATGTTGGCCTTATCAAATGAGGGCATACCGTCTGACTGGAAAGGGGGAGAAAGTTGAGAGGGGTGGGTCGAAAAAAGCTCTGATCTGCTTACATAGCCAAGCATATCTAATGTCGCATTATTGCAATCAACAAACTGGCCATCATCAATGATAAGCATGGCATCAGACGATTGCTCAAATAGCACGCGATATTGATCTTGGAGCACTTCAGCCATTCATAAACCTAAATCAATAGACCTTATAATAATGAAGGATCAAAGTAAGAAGCGCAAAAAGCTGGCTCGTATTATTGCCTTCGAGCGGCAGACAATTACCAAAATAAATGTAATCGTTGGGCGTCTCTTCCATGATGCCTACACGATAGTATAATTATCGCTCCCTATCAAAGATAATGGCATGTTCAGCTACTACTTTAACCGCTGATTTATCGATGTCGCTTTGACCATTCAGATATAAACTGAATAATAGCAAGTATCACGATCTCTTATTACTCCTATTTCCCACTTCTATGGTAGGTTATTGTAGTATGAAGAGATCTATTATCTGTAATAACACCAAGGAGTAACATGCGACCTGCCGCTATCTCAACCATTCTGGACCGTGAGTATCTCAGCACAGAACATGGCCATCACACACCGGTCATGCTCTGGGGTCCACCGGGCGTTGGAAAATCCCAACTAGTCAGTCAGGTTGGTGATCGTCACCAGGTTCCGGTCATTGATATTCGCCTCTCCCAGATGGAACCGAGTGACCTGCGCGGCATACCCTTCCGCCAGGGAGAGCGGGTTGAATGGGCAGAACCTGCCCTCCTCCCACACGCTGATAACCAGGGTGAGCGCGGCATTCTGTTTTTGGATGAGATCACCTCGGCACCTCCCAGTGTTTCTGCAGCCGCCTATCAGCTGATCCTTGATCGGCGTTTAGGTGAATATCAGGTCCCTGACGGCTGGGCCATTTTTGCCGCAGGTAATCGCCAGGGTGATCGGGGTGTGACCTATACCATGCCTGCACCGTTGGCTAACCGCTTTACCCATTTTGAAGTGGACACCCATCTCGATGACTGGGTGACTTGGGCCTATAACAACGGCATTGATGAACGGGTCATCGCCTTTTTACGCTTTCGGCCTGAACGGTTGTTTGATTTTGATCCTGCGCATAACCCTGTTGCCTTCCCCACGCCACGCTCCTGGGAATTTGCCCATCGTGGACTGCAGAAATTTGACCAGTTACCGGACTTGCTGACAGATACACTGCAAGCCTGTGTCGGCCCTGCCGCGGGTATCGAACTGGCAGCCTTTGTAAATAACCTGCATAAACTGCCAGACATTGATGCCATTCTGCGGGGGGATGATGTCGTGGTCCCCACAGAGATTGATCTGCAATACGCCGTTGCTTCCGCACTGGTTGGGCGTGCGGTAAAAAACAAACAGAGCGCCGAGGGTGAAGGTATCTACGGGCGTATTCTTGAATATGCCAGTCGTTTCCCTCAGCGTGAGATGGGCATCATGCTGGTTTCCGATATGCATCGTGCCATCGGCTCCGAGCTGTTTGCCATTCCAGAGTTTGCACCCTGGGCGGAAGCCGTTGCTGACGTGATGCTCTATGACCTTTAACGTGGGTCATTTCGATACGGACCTTATTTAAAGCATGAGCGACCTTGAAACAAAACTCAGTGCTGCAAGAACCCGGTTAATTCTTGATAAACCTTTTCTGGGTGCACTGGTTTTACGCCTTCCCATGATTGAAGCTGAAGGCAACTGGTGTCAGACCACCGCCACAGATGCTCGCTCCTTCTATTTCAATGCCGAGTTCATTGATGCGCTGACACTGGAACAGACGCAGTTTGTTCTGGCGCACGAAGCACTGCATTGTGCCCTCTCTCACTTTGCCAGACGAATGCACCGGGACAAGTACCGCTGGGATATCGCCTGCGACCTGGCCATCAACCCCCTATTGATTGCAGAAGGCCTGGAACCCTGCCCTGGCGCACTGCATATCGTAGAATACGACGGTATGACCGCCGAAGAGATCTATCCATGTATTGATGAGAGTGATCACATGAATACACATGATCACCACATCTACGATCAAAGCGACAACAATCCAGGCGGCAGCCCCAGTGGTGGCGGTGAAGCAGAAAACGACCAGCCCGAAAAGGGACAAGGCAATCAACCAAATGAAACCCGCGGCACCGCCAATCAGGGCCAACAACAGCAACAACCGGATGAAGACACGGCCGGCGGTAATCAGCCACCGCCCCTGACAACTAAAGAGCAGGAACAGCTCGCTATAGAGTGGACCCAGCGCATGACCGGCGCACATCAACAGGCCATACAAGCTGGCAAGATGGGGGGTGAACTGGGTCGTATGATTGGCCATCTCCTGCAACCACAGATACCCTGGCGCATGCTGCTTGCCCAGTACATGACCGCCACCGCACGGGATGACTACAACTGGGCTCGACCTTCTCGGCGTGAAGGCGATGCCATTTTGCCCAGTCTGCGCAGCAATGAATTGAAAGTGATTGTGGCGCTGGATATCAGTGGCTCTATCACTGATGAAGAGATGAACCAATTTGTCTCTGAGCTGGACGCCCTGAAAGGTCAGGCTCATGCCCGTCTTACCCTGCTGGCCTGTGATGCGGTATTAACAGACGACAGTCCCTGGATAACCGAACCCTGGGAACAATTTCAATTACCGAGAACATTCAAAGGCGGTGGCGGGACCGATTTCAAGCCGGTCTTTGAATGGATCGAACGACATGATCAAAACGCTGACCTGATTGTCTACTTCACCGATGCCCAAGGCCATTTTCCTGAGCATGAACCACACACACCTATAATATGGTTGGTTAAGGGACGCGCTGAAGTTCCTTGGGGCCAACGCATTCAACTCAATTAACCGTTTTCAGGAAGCATTAAGTGGAACTCACCCATGAAGATCAGCTGCGATTACATGTATTGGCTGTTAATGCCGATGCCATTCGCATCAATGAAAACAGCATGGAGCTGTTTGGTCTGAAGGGTGAAAAAGAGATGAAGGCTCAACTTCATCCTACCGGCAACCAGGATCGCTATGTAAAACAGGTACGTGAAGTGCTGGCCAGTATTGCACTGGATTCACCTGGCGGTTACCCCGTCTTCATGCAACGCTGGACCCGCACCGGCCAGGTCGACAGCACACGCCTTGCCAGCCTGTTAAAATTGGCCGAGCCAGAAGCGGTTATGGCAGTGGTCTGTTCCCCAGGTTTAACCACCGAACTGGCGCGTCTGGCCTGGTGGTGCGAACCTCATGCCGAATATGCCCGACGCCTGTTGGAACAATCCGAAGTAGCTGCAGGAACGCTGGGGCCGGAACTGGCGAGCTATCTGGTGGAACACCTGCCTTTTGAAACAGAACCGCAACTGATGCTGGAAACGGTGAGACTGGTGCTGCAACCCGGTCTGATTGATGACACGCTTAAACAGCGACTCTGGAATAGAGGACGTTCAACTAAGAGTTATCGCGTAGGCTTTCTTGAAACTGTACCGGATGAGCTACCCGATCCACAGCCACCTCATCATGCATTGGAAACGCACCAGGAGAGCCTCCAGCAGTTAGCCGATAATAACAACGCCTATGCGTTATTGTTGATGAAACTGTTAGACAGTACGGGACAGACCTTTGCCAGCACCGCAGTCGATGCATTAACCCGGCCGGTCAATCAAGATGTTGTCACGGCCCTGTTCAAGTCCGTGGGTGACTATTATAAAGGTGTCCGCACATACCCGGATGAACTTCGCGAGATAGCCGCGATAGAGGCTCTGGTTGAATCTCTCTTCCAGCAGAAGAGCGGTCCGCTCCAGGAATTGTGCGAATGCGCACCTACTTTGCAGCCTGAAATTCGCGCCATGTTATTCCTTGCCCATTTCGACGACGCCGTGCTCACCCCTATTCTCAGCCTGACTGATGCCGTTGGAACTGTCATGCGGAAGAAAATCCGCCCTGTTTCAGAGCCTTTATTAGCCAATCTTTCGATAATTCTCAGTCACAAACCCAGCTAAACCAGCTTTACGACCAAAACAACAGCACCTAACATATTGATATTCATTGTAATTAAGATATTACTAAAATAGTTGTTTACTATTTAAGTAATTTCTTATATTGTAGATCTCAGTTAAGGCAAGCTGTAAGAGCTTAACAGAACAAAATACAAAACTTACTAAGATTTCTCAGGAGATATACCCAATGAACAAATTTGCAAAGATCGCTGCTGTTGTCGCTATGTTGACTGCTTCTGCTACCGCTTCTGCATGGTGGGGCGGCGGTCCATGGAATGGCATGGGAAATGGCATGGGTGACGGTTCAGGCGACTTCAACATGAACTTCAGTGGCCGTGGTAATGGTTACTCACGTGGAAATGGCAATGGCTACGGCTATGGCAACCCATACGGTGGCGGTTATGGCGCACCTTACGGTTATGGCGCTCCTTATGGTTACGGCGCACCTGCTTATGGCGCACCTTACGGTTATGCTCCTTATGGCCAGCCAGGCGCTCCAGTTGCCCCACAGGCACCTGCACAATAATAGCCTCGTCTAGTAGTTAACGAGCTATTAAAAGGATATATGGCACAAGGACGTGCAAACACCTAATAGAATATGATTCAACCTCTGCAGAGATTCCGTGTTCGGCGTACTCAGATGACGCCAATGCATCAGGCTGTAGTACTCTGCAAATCACGTTAAGGTTTAA
>JAPHUE010000146.1 GCA_026196795.1 Sedimenticola sp. | reverse complement strand
TCAAAACTGACATCGACTTGATGGCATGCTTCGATTAATCTGAGCAATACCTGAGGGACAGAGGGAAGCCTGCCCAGGTTCAATTTTTCGATGCTGGCACGTGATGCGTCATTCATATCGTGACATCCTGCACCAGTTATCAACTATAAGTCAATGAGATGAAAGGGAATTCAGTATAATAATTGGACAGATGAGAACGATAAAAGTCACTGCTGAGCAAACCTTTGGGCATAATGGCGCTGTTAATGCGCCAAAGTGTGACAAGGTTAACAAAATGATTGTGATCGCCAGCGGTAAGGGCGGGGTGGGTAAAAGCACCCTTTCTGCCAACCTGGGATTAGCCTTGGGAGCTCTGAATCAGCAGGTTTGTCTGTTTGATGCGGATACCAACCTGGCCAATATCAACATCCTTTTTGGACTCAAGCCTCAGCATACCCTTCAGGATTGTCTCTCTGGCGAAAAGCAACTGGAGCAGATTCTTGTTCCTGTTACTGAGCGACTTCAGATTGTACCGGCTGCCAGTGGCATTGCGGAGTTTATCGAGCTGGCGCCCGATCAGCAGGATCGTCTGATTACGGGGTTGAAAGGGATAGAGCAAAGTCACGACCAGATCCTGGTGGATTGTGCGGCAGGTATCGGTAACAGTCAGTTGAGTTTTTTCCTGGCGGCCTCGTGCGCCATTCTTGTCATTACGCCTGAGCCTACCTCACTGACGGACGCCTTCTCTTTTCTGAAGATGGCCAAGCGTTATGGTTTTAAACGAACGGTTTATATCCTCGTCAATATGGCGACGGATCTGCATGCGGCCCGATCTGCTTTTAAACGTTTCAAACATGCCACTGAACAGTATTTGCAGTTGGATGTTGGTTATCTGGGTTATGTACTGCAGGATCCCCATGTTCCGGAATCCGTCAGAAAACAACGACCTGTCATACAGTACAAACCGGACTGCCTGGCCAGTCGTTGTATTCGGGCCATTACAGAGCGACTTGTCAGGCTGCTACAGCATGAAAAGGGGGAGGCGTCTTTTAGCCATTATCTTGTTGAGATGAACCAACCCTTTGGGATTGAGCTTAATACAGAAGAAACCAAACCGGCGCTGGTTTCTGAAACGGTCAGTCCGCATGACTGGAAGCAACAGGCACTTAGCCAGCTGCAGCAGATGGATAAAGAGCAGGCGGCGGAATTTCTCCAGCACGCCATGAGCGAATGGGCGAATCATCACAATGCCGATGAAGCCGAGCTGCTGGGAGATAAGCATTACTCTGGGATTGATCTGACGGCGCCCGTATCAGACACGCAAGCAAAAACGAAGACCAGCAATGTAACAAACTTTGTCAAACAGCCGGTGGTTACATCGCCTCAATCTCTACCCTCCCTCCGTGGTTTTAAGGCCGAGGTCGCAGAAAGTGAATACTGTGCTGCCGTTCAGTTTGCTGAGTTGTTGGCGCGAAGTGACAAGCAATAATTTCTCTTGGACTTGTGAGTGTCAGCCATTTTTATAATGGTTGAGTAACGCCCTGTGTGCTTAACGCAGTAACAGTACCGGAACCGATGCATTCCTCACTACACTGGTGGTAGTGCTGCCTACCAGTAATCGCCTGATGACCGAATGCCCATAAGCACCCATAATCAGCATGTCGATGTTGTTGGCGGTGCGGTAGTCACAGATCACCTTTTCCACCTCGCCACTCATCAGGGATTGATGGGTTTCAAATCCTGCTTCATCAAGAAGGCCTTTGGCCCAGTTTAACTGCTCTCTGTTGACATCATTTTCTGTACCCACCATCACCAGATGGCAGGGCAGTCCCCTAAACAGCGGGCTGGTGGCGACCATCTCTATTCCCTTGCGGGTCGTTGGACTGCCGTCGAACGCGATCATGACCGATTTGGGCTCACGATAATCCGGTGTGGTAATCAGGATTGGCCGATGCATGGTGCGCACAACGGTTTCGATGCGACTGCCGATATGTTCTCCCAGGTGGTCTTCATGTTTACCCAGTACTAACAGGCGGATCTTCTCTTCCATCTCGGCCAGTGTTTCAAGCAGGTTGCCGTGACGTTGCAAACTGGTGGGCGAGTTAACCCCTTTTTCTACCGCACGTTTTTTGGCGGCATCCAGCATGAGCTTGCCTTGTTCCAGGGCGAGCTTGCCGCGCTTCTCATCCAGCTCGGCCAACTCTTGAAGTAATGCCTCCCGGCTACCCAGGCCAATATTGCCGCTGAGATTACTGTCAGTCGGGAATTCTGATTTATCCAGCACATGCAGGAATTCAAGCGGGGCTTCGAGTTTCAAACTGGCCCAAACGGCATAGTCACAGACAGCGGGTGAGACATCGGTGCCATCAATACAGGCGATTACATTGGTCATGTTTTCTGCTCCTCTGTCTCAGTGATCCATCAGCTTTTCAACGGCCGCGGGGTTGTCATGTACGGCAAAACGATCGACTACGGTGGCGCTGGCTTCATTCAGTCCGACAAGTTCAACCTCTGTGCCTTCCCGGCGGAATTTCAACACCACCTTGTCAAGGGCGGCTACAGCCGTGATATCCCAGAAGTGAGCCTGGTACAGATCAATCACTACCTTGTCGACCACCTCTTTAAAATCGAAAAACTCAACGAATTTTTCAGCAGAGGCAAAGAATACCTGCCCAACCACACGATAAGTACGCAGGGTACCATCTTCACTGATCTCTGTGGTGACGTGTTTAAACTGCGCCACCTTGTTGGCAAAGAACATGGCCGCGAGCAAGACACCGACAAATACACCGTAGGCCAGGTTGTGTGTGGCGACTACGACAACCACGGTGGTGGTCATAACAATGTTGGTGCTCATGGGGTGTTTTTTCAGGTTTATCAGTGATTCCCAACTGAAGGTACCAATAGAGACCATGATCATCACCGCAACCAGAGCGGCCATGGGGATCTTGGCAACCCAGTCGCCTAAGAAGACGACCAGCAGTAACAGGAAGACACCAGCGGTAAGTGTTGAAAGCCGGGTGCGGCCGCCTGATTTTACATTGATCACAGACTGGCCGATCATCGCACAACCGGCCATGCCCCCGAGCATGCCAGACGCAATATTGGCCACGCCTTGACCCTTGCATTCGCGGTTTTTATCACTCCCGGTATCGGTCAGATCATCAATGATGGTAGCGGTCATCAGTGACTCAAGCAGGCCCACGATGGCCAGCGAAATTGAGTAGGGGAAGATGATGGCCAGGGTTTCCCAGGTAAGAGGTACATTGGGCCAGAGGAATATCGGCAGCGTATCGGGCAGTTCACCCATGTCGCCCACGGTGCGGATATCCATGTCCAATACAATCGCCAGAGCGGTCAACACAACTATGGTTACCAGCGGGGAGGGGATAGCCTTGGTCAGGTAGGGGAAGAGATAGATGATCCCCAGGCCGCCCGCGGTCATGGCATAGACATGCCAGGTAACGCCGATCAGTTCCGGTAGCTGTGCCATGAAGATCAGAATCGCCAGGGCATTTACAAAACCAGTCACAACCGAGCGTGAGACAAAGCGCATCAGAGAACCCAGTTTTAGATAGCCTGCGCCAATCTGCAGTACCCCGGTCAGCAGCGTGGCCGCCAATAGGTACTCAAGCCCATGCTCTTTTACCAGAGTGACCATGAGCAGTGCCATGGCTCCGGTGGCGGCTGAGATCATGCCGGGTCGGCCACCGACAAAAGCAATGACCACCGCGATACAGAACGAGGCATACAGCCCCACCTTGGGGTCAACGCCTGCGATGATAGAGAAGGCAATGGCCTCCGGGATCAATGCCAGGGCAACAACAGTACCTGCCAGCAGATCACCGCGGATATTACCCAACCAGTTATTTCTTAATGAAACGACCATAAAACTTCCAAGCCATATTAATACGTCATACAGCAGAGCGCCGGTTGGCGAATCTGGCTGTTCGAATAAAGACCAACAGTCTGCTGATAGTGGGCGTAGATAACGCCACAGGCACGATCAGTGATCGTTGCCAACATTCACGGGACTGATTGGATTAACTACAGAATCGAAGGGGAATTTAACTGCCATCCCTAGAGAGGCGGGTTGCAACTGCAGGATCACGTCGACGTGATCTGAATGCGGATCCCAAAAACTGCTCGCATATCTGAAGGGTCGCGATACTAGCATGAATTCGATTGAGGTGCATCTTGGGTGAGTGGTTGGGTGTTTCGGTGTGGAGTGGAAGCTACTTCATTCTCAGGGGCGCTGTAGCCAGTGCGAAGATCAAGTACAATTCAGAATTAAGTAATCTCTCTTTGGCGCGTTGAAATGTTAAAAGCCCTTTTTCTCGATATGGATGAAACCCTCTGTGATACCCAAAAGGCGAAT
>JAPHUE010000248.1 GCA_026196795.1 Sedimenticola sp. | reverse complement strand
CTGCTGATTACAAATCAGCTGCTCTACCAACTGAGCTACGCCAGCCAAAAACGAGGGCCTATTCTAGAAGATCCCACCCGATGTGACAACGCGTGAACACGGATATTCCTGGTTTTTTATTGACTCATTTCGTTGTGCCAGGTTCTCAACCACTTTTACGACTTGTTCTTTCTCAGCACGATAATCAACCCAGTACGTCGGCACTGATATCAGCCTGGGTACAACCCGGGCAGAATGCCCCTTGCTTGCAACCTCTTTTCGCCTCGCTTCAGCATTGTTTTTACTGGAAAAAACACCCAGCGAGATACCGTATCTCTGTTCGCCCTTTACAAACCGTCGCAGATCCGTGATTCCACTTTGGCGTAATTGGCTCACTTTATCGATTGCGGCCTGCTGGTTTTCAAGCGGCGGGATAACAACCCAATAACCGATCGGCTTTTCCATTGATTCACGCCGATGAGAGGCGTCCATTCCCTGGCTCATGAGTGACTCAGCCAAGGCCCGGGCCTCAGCCCCACGCTCAAAGGGCCCAAACGCACCGCATGCCAGAGTGATGGGCTGTTTCGGCAGCTCAGTTTCCTTCGGGAGGGAACTTGGCTCCTTACCTGAAACAGCAGACATGTCTGCCACGTTATCCACGACAATTGCATCACTATTCAAGACCGCCCCGTCAGCCACTGCCGGCTCTTGAGCCTCTACTTGTGGTGAATCTGCGCGGGCATCTTGATCTGACCCAGTCGCAGTGTCTGGCACTTCAGCAATCGCTGTATTGTCAGCACTGACTGCGCCACCTTCAAGTGATTGCTCTGGCAGCATATCAGATGGATTGCCGTTTTCTGACAACTCAGATAAAAGTTTCAGATTTCCCACCCCCGGATGAATGGCAGGCCGCACTGACTGGTCGGCTGTATTTTGTTGCAGCCCCCAGCCCAGTAATACAATATTGGCCAGCAGTAGCAGACTCACCAGCCATTTCATTCTTGCTTTCTCCCTGCCTCAGCCACAACCGCCAATCCTTTCATAACCAATCCATGATCAATAATGTAAGTCAGCGAAAGCCCAGCGGCAATCGTCTGTGCATCACTGCCAGTAAGAATCAGCTTTGGGGTTGTTTTATACTTGGCCTCTGCCTCCTGCATGCTGCGTTCAATCAGGGCAGCAGCGGCATTTAATGCCGCCGATGCAACCGCAACTGCCGTATCACGGGCAAATAGTTTATCTATCTCGGCCGGCTCTACTCGTGGGATCTTCGTATCGCGCAAAAGTGACTCTCGCATGAGATTGAGACCCGGCAGAATCATTCCTCCATGATGCATCCCCTCATGAGTCATCAGATCGATAGTTATTGCCGTTCCACAATCAACAATACAGACAGCGCTATCCTCCACCGCCTTAACAGCCAGAAGGGTTAGCCAACGGTCGACGCCGAGCTGCACCGGATTATCATAGCCGTTGGTCACCCCATAACCGTTGGCTTGCGAACAGACCATCTGTGGTTTCAGTCGCCACGACTTTTCAATCCAATCTGCGAGTGCTTGGCCCAGCTCATCACCCGCCACGTTTGCAATGTAGACGCTATCGGGGATGGCTATTTTTGACCAGCATTTTTCAGCCAATTGACTATAAGGATTGGTTTTGTGTGATTCAGATGCAACCGCTGATATTTCGCCCTCTTGCAACAGGGCCCATTTAAGGTTTGTGTTTCCAACATCAACCAGTAGTATAATTTCGCTGTTCATTATGAATTATTGCCGCGCAAGCCTTCAGGCGAGCCGCAATGAAACCTCGCCGCCATGATAAGCCTTGATTCCGTCTTCCGTTTCCACCAGCAGCGCACCTGTCTCATCTATCCCACGATGGATACCCTGAATGGTGCGGTCACCCAACAACAGCTGAATAGCTTTCCCATCATAGACATCGTACGAGCGCCATGACTGCCTTAATGGCGCAAGGCCCTCTTTCTCAAATGCTGTCATTACTTCTTGTAGATTACTGACCAATCCTGCCACTATCTGATTGCGTGATAACGGCTCTCCTCCGGCAATCTGTTTAAGATCAATCCAGGGCTGGTCAATCATCTCCGCCTGCTCGGTGGGAAGGTGGACATTTATGCCAACACCAATAACCACATTACTCGGACCACTCTGCTCTCCCGACACCTCTAAAAGCAGACCCGCCAGTTTCCTGCCATCACACAAAATATCATTGGGCCACTTGAGTCCCACGCCAGCTATACCATTCTGCTCAAGGGTTCGAACAACAGCCAAACCGGCAACCAGACTAACACCACTTAATTCAGCAGGCGCCAAACTAAAGCGCATGAACATGGAAAAGTATATGCTACTACCAAAGGGCGATATCCAACTGCGCCCTCTGCGACCCCGCCCACCCGTCTGACGTTCTGCAATACAGACATGACCACTCGTCAACTGAGCCGGTGGCTTTTCCATTAGATAACTGTTTGTAGATGCTACCGAGTCAAGAATCTCAATATAGGGTACTGAACGTGCGGATAGGGCAGAAA
This sequence comes from Sedimenticola sp., assembly GCA_026196795.1. Classification (GTDB taxonomy): domain Bacteria; phylum Pseudomonadota; class Gammaproteobacteria; order Chromatiales; family Chromatiaceae; genus Sedimenticola. Next base: position 2,250 of record JAPHUE010000248.1, on the reverse strand, counting down.
GATAGTTATTGATTCGCCCCTGATCGAGCGGCTCAAATGGGTGCGGTAAGCGATAGCCCCGACCCCTGACAGAATGTATCTGAAGCCCACACTGAACTTTTAACTGATCCAGCTGTTTCCATACGGCTGCCCGACTAACCCCCAAGGTCTTCGCTAGCTGCTCGCCCGAGTGCCATTCACCATCTGCCAGTAGGGCCAGGAGTTGTCTGCGACTGTTCATATTAGATGCCACTATTTTTATATCCAGCCATTCACTTTATTCAGCGCTTAACATCCAGGACGCGCGCCTAGCCAGGATTGCCTTATCTACATCCTGCTTTACCCACAAGTCACAGGTATCATTTATTGCCGGCAACGGCGTTACATCGAAAACCATTAATTCGTCGCGACGAAATGCATGTATTGTTACTGGCGCCCCATTTATGGCATTAGTTACCAGTCCATCAATATTGGCTTCGGTTACACGAAGACCATCAATTGAAACCAATGTGTCACCTGCCGATAGTCCGGCTGTTTGTGCAGCACCACCTTTAAATACATTTGTTAACACCACGTCTTTTCCATCTGAACGGGTAACAACACCAAGTACTAACCGTGAGCCTTCTGTTTCTGTCGTTGGGTCGGCAAGACCACCGGAATCATTTACTCCCCGTGATTGTCGCAGGCGATAACCTATTCCAATAGAAGCGAGTGTACTTTCTAAATCCAGATCATCCGTCCCGCGTATTGCATTATCAAAGAAGCCACTAAGGTTTAAACCTGTATGCGAAGAGATGAGTTGCTCAACACCATCCTCATCAAGTCCAATGTTCCTTGATCCATACTGTTTCCATAACAAGCGCATAATGTCATCAAGCGTAAACTTACCCGCTGTACCTTCTCGTATGAGCTGATCAAGCGTTAACGCAATAAGTGCACCTTTCGTGTAATAACTGACAATTGCATTCGGGGCATTTTCATCCTGCTTATAAAATTTCGTCCACGCATCAAAACTTGAATCCGATACAGACTGGAGTAGTCGACCCGGTCCCTTCATAACTCGTGTGATCGTTTTAGCTAATAGTTGAAGATAACTATCCAGATCTATGCAGCCAGACCTGAGAAGGGCCAGATCATCATAGTATGAAGTGATCCCTTCAAACGCCCACAACAGGGTGGTGTACGTTTCACCACGTAAATCAGGATTAACAAAACTTTTAGGTTTTATCCTTTTTACATTCCACAGGTGAAAGTATTCATGACTACAAAGACCAAGAAACTGCCGATACCCTTCACTCATTTTGGTCTGGTGTTTTTGCGGTAGATCATCTCGTTTACAGATTAAAGCCGTAGAGGTTTTATGTTCCAAACCCCCGTATCCCTCACCGACGGCCATTACAAGGAAGAGATAACGATCCATTTCAGGTAATTCACCAAACAGGGCAATTTGTTGTTCGCATATTTTTTTAAGGTCTGTGCAGATGCGCCCCGTATCCGCATAGTGCTTTCCGGTTATAACAACATCATGCCTAACACCAGCTACCGTGAAAGAGGCATCTGTAAAAAGACCCATTTCGACAGGATGATCAATGAGTTCTTCGTAATTTGACGCTCCATAGGTCCCGAAGGCATAGGGATTTGCACCACAGGATGGCAATGTTGTAGCAACTCGCCACTTTTTATAGGGCTCACCCTCTGGCGGAACAATTTCAACAAGGCAGGCCTGATCGGCCTGTTCATCTACTCTTAATAAAAGACTGGTTCCGTTAAAAAAACCATGCGTTGTATCCAAGTGTGCACCACGCACGGAGAGATCCCATGCATAGACCTGGTAAGTGAGCGTGATCGGTTTTCTAGTGGCCGGCAGTTTCCAGGTCTGTTTATCTAGCTTCTCTAATCGCAGTTCGCTTCCCCCGGAGTGGGCGGCTATTGAAATAATATTCCGCGAGAAGTCTCGAATCATATAGCTGCCGGGAATCCATGCAGGCAGAGAGACCTGCTGTCCGGCTGGGTTAGGCTTTTGAATAGTCAGCGTAACCTGAAACAGATGAGCTTCGGGTGAAACGGGTTGAACTTTGTAATCTATCATTGCGTTACAGCTCGACAAAATTAGTAGAAGAACTGTATCAAATTAAGAAGATAAAGGAGAGGCTTGGATTAAAAAAGGGGTATAAGAAAAAACCCCATCCTCGTTAGAGGTTGGGGTTTTTAGGGTATAAAGCTTGGCAGTGACCTACTTTCACATGGGGAGGCCCCACACTATCATCGGCG
>JAPHUE010000080.1 GCA_026196795.1 Sedimenticola sp. | reverse complement strand
GAATTTGTCTACACGGCCAGCGGTATCCATAATCTTCTGCTTACCGGTGAAGAAAGGATGACAGGCTGAGCAGACTTCCACGTGCAGATCCTCGCACAGTGCTGAACGGGTCGTAAACTCGTTACCACAGCTGCACGCCACTTTAATATCTTCATAATTTGGGTGGATATCTGCTTTCATGACAGCCTCTGAATAAACACAAACTACCCGCATATGGGGCGGGGGTGAACGCACCATTATAGTAGAGCTATACCGGCTTGGCAACATCAGATAACGCTTTATCCTAATCTGTTTGCCCTGGCGAGAAGGGGATGACCTCCGCGCCCTTGAATGCTGATACAGGCGATCGGGTTAGTCGCCCATCAAAACCACCAAGATGGTCAATCAGCCCACCATTGCCAACCATCTGATCCCACATCATGCGGGATATACGAATACAGGCCCCCATTGGGCTATCGGACAGGTGACGCTCCTGATCGATACGCCACTGCAGCCTTCTTAATCGATCTTGCTGGGATTCCGGCGCCTGAGTAATTACCCGTTCAATCATCGCCTGCCGGGATTTTTCAAACACAGACTGATCCTTGGCCAATTCAAGCCAGTGGTCAAAATCCAATTTTTTTCCAGACGGCTCCATTAGTTAGCCCCATTTCATGATTGCCAGAAAACGCTCAATTCCGACCCTCAGCCCAAGCCACTCAGGAAACAGACTAGCACAACCATTACCTCAAAGTCTTCCTTGACTGGCCAGACAATAAAACTTAACAGCCTGTTTTATATAGAAATTATTTTAATTTTGTTGGCTAACCCCGCAACACCACAACGCTTTTTACTGTAGAAAAACGGCCACCGTATCATCAAGAAACGCCCAGCCCAGCTCTGTCGTGGTGATCATGCCACCCGACTGGCATAGTAAGCCTCGATCAAGTGCAATCTGCATATGCGGCCATAACCGGGATGACTCCAGGCCTGTCACTTCAGAAAAATGCTCCAGATGAATCCCCCGCTTTAGCCGAAGCGCGTTCATCATGAACTCCATCACCAGATCATCATCATTCAGGTAACTCGTGGCAGACAGTACGGACGAATGGCCTGCCGCCTCAACATAGCGATCGGGCCCCCTGACCCGACTACGCCGACAAACCGTCCACGCATCCCCTGTAGTGATCTTCGAGTGGGCACCAGCCCCTATACCAATATAATCCCCAAAACCCCAATAATTCAGATTGTGCCGGCAATAGTGGCCGTCCCTGGCATAGGCCGACACTTCATATTGCGCAAAGCCCGCACCCACCAGCAGCTCCCGGCCCAGCCGCTGAAACTCGTACGCAAAATCATCTGGTGGCAGGTGCGCAGGAGGGGTGCGATAAAAAGGCGTGTTCGGCTCAAGGGTCATTTGGTAGTAAGAGATATGATCAGGCGAGGCCGCGATGGCTATCTTGACATCATCAAGCGCCATCTCCAGCGTCTGCCCTGGCAGGCCGCACATCAAGTCCAGATTCAAGCGCTCAAAGCCGGCCGATTTTGCCGAAGCAATCGCCGCATGAGCCTCATCCGCGCCATGAATCCTTCCGATACGTTGCAAAGAATCCTGGCTGAAGCTTTGAACCCCGATTGAGAGCCGGTTTACGCCCGCCTGCGCAAAACCTTCAAAGCGACCCACTTCAAGCGTTCCCGGGTTCGCCTCCAGCGTCACCTCCAGCTTATCACTGCAAGCTATCTGATTCCGTATACCCTTCAGTAAGCTCGCAATTGAATCTGCCGAAAGCAGACTGGGGGTTCCACCCCCAATAAACAGAGTTTCAACCAGACGATCAGACAAACCAGGCAGCGCTGACAACTCATAGGTCAGATCCAGCAGCAGCGCATTGATATACCCCGCCTCATCTAGCTGCCCTGACAGGGCATGTGAATTGAAATCACAATAAGGGCACTTGCGTATACACCATGGAATATGCACGTAGAGGCCAAGCGAAGGTAAACGGGATGGCACGGACAAATCAGACTCCAGTTTCAAACATTACATACTTCACCAACAACCATCAATTCAGGTTTTCAGGCTATCAGCATTAACTACTTTGCAACACCTCTCACAGGGAGTAGCATATTGGCCGATTTGTCAATAAATAACTCGCATGAGGGTAACAATGTTCGAACAGCTCAGCGCCGCACCGGCCGATCCTATCCTTG
>JAPHUE010000153.1 GCA_026196795.1 Sedimenticola sp. | reverse complement strand
TTTTTATGCCTGCTGTTTATTATTCAAGTGAAGGTATTCTGAAATGACAGAATCATATGATGACTGGGGCTTGGAAACCCGGGCGATCAGGGCAGGCCACAATCGAACAGCAGAGGGGGAGCATTCGGAACCGATCTTCACTACCTCGAGTTTTGTCTTTCAAAGCGCGGCACAAGCTGCAGCCCGCTTTGGTGGTGATGAGCCGGGCAATATCTACTCACGGTTTACCAATCCCACGGTGGCTTGTTTCGAGGAGCGACTTGCTGCCCTGGAAGGGGGCGAGTCCTGTGTGGCCACCTCCTCGGGAATGGCGGCTATTCTGGCGACCTGCATGGCGCTGCTGAAGTCAGGTGACCATATCGTTTCGTCACGCAGCATCTTTGGTACCACTAATGTCCTGTTTAACAAGTTTCTGGCAAAGATGGGTATTGAAACAACCTATGTGTCGCTCTCCGATCTTTCCGAATGGGAAGCGGCGATACGTCCCGAAACCCGTATTCTCTATGCTGAAACCCCCTCCAATCCTATTACAGAGGTAGGTGATATTCGTAAGCTGGCGGATCTTGCGCACGCCCGCGGATTGCTGCTGGTAGTTGATAACTGCTTCTGTACCCCGGCACTGCAACAGCCCCTGGCCTTGGGTGCAGATATCGTCATTCACTCGGCTACCAAGTACCTGGATGGTCAGGGACGCTGTGTTGGTGGCGCGGTTGTAGGTGACAGCAAACTGGTAGGCGAAGAGGTGTTTGGCTTTTTACGCAGTGCCGGTGTCACCATGAGTCCGTTTAATGCCTGGGTGTTTCTCAAGGGGCTGGAGACACTGCAACTGCGCATGAAGGCCCACTCTGAGAATGCATTGGCGCTGGCGCTCTGGCTGGAGCAGTTGGATTCTGTCGAGCGGGTTCACTATCCTGGTTTGAAGAGCCACCCGCAGTATGATCTGGCCTCGCGCCAGCAGAAAAGTGCGGGCGGTATTGTCTCATTCGTCGTGAAGGGTGGGCGTGAACAGGCCTGGAAAGTAATTGATGCGACCCGGATGCTATCGATAACAGCGAACCTGGGTGATACCAAGACCACCATCACCCATCCGGCATCCACCACCCATGGTCGTTTAACCGATGATGAAAAGGCCGCTGCAGGCATTGAAGAGGGTTTGATTCGAGTGGCCGTAGGTCTGGAAACATTTGACGATATAAAGCAGGATCTGGCTGCAGGGCTGATCGGTTAACTCCATGACTGAAAAAGAGCTTCTGTCGATGTGGAACCAGCGGCATGCGCAAGCTGAGAGCTTGGGGCAGGTCGCCGATGTGTTGGCGCAGAATATTCATTTGATCACGCCGGGTAGCAGCGCATTGGATCTGGCGTGTGGGCGAGGTGCCAATGCGCTCTACATGGCCAAGGCTGGTTTGAATGTTACCGCTTGGGACTTGTCGCCTGTTGCGATAGCCCGTCTCACAGCTGCAGCTACTGCTGAAGGGTTGGAGATTACAGCGAAAGTGCGGGATGTTATTGCCAAACCACCCGAGCCAGAGACATTTGATCTGATTGTGGTGAGTTATTTCCTTGATAGGGGGCTGGCTCCAGCAATTGCTGCGGCATTAAAACCTAAGGGGCTACTTTTTTATCAGACCTATAGTCAGGCCGCTGTATCCGATGCGGGGCCAACCTCATGTGAATACCGATTGGATGATAACGAACTGTTGTCACTATTCGACTCTTTAAAAGTGCGTGTGTACCGCGAAGAAAGGCTATTGGGGGATACCCAGCAAGGTTGGCGTGATCGGGCTATGTTGGTTGCAGAGAAGCTGTAGCAAGCGTTTACACTAGAGTTAACCGGTCAGTTGGATAATAATAGCCCTTATTGTTTTTGATATCAGTGAATATGATGCGTAACCCCGGGAGTAGGTGACATGAGTGAAAAAGCCCCTCGCGTTTCAGTGCGGGATGTCATGAAGAAGGAGTTTGGTCTGATCGAAGGCAGTGCCACCATCTATGACGCACTACTGATGATGAAGAAAAACCGAACCTCGCTGCTGGTGGTGGATAAGCGTCACGAGGATGATGAGTACGGCCTATTGCTCGTATCTGATATTGCCCGGCTGGTATTGGCGAACGACCGTTCACCTAAGCGGGTGAATGTATACGAGGTTATGACCAAGCCGGCAGTTTATGTTGAACCGGATATGGACATTCGTTACTGTTCCCGTCTGTTTGCCCGTTTTGATCTGGTGCGCGCCCTGGTGGTTGATAACAAAAAGATCCTGGGCACGATCAGTCCGAATAGTCTGGTACTGGATGGACTCTTCTATGGGCTAGAAGAAGAGGCGTGAACAGGGTGCTATGAAACGCCACTGTTTTCAGATCAATCTCACTTCCCAGGAGTATCTTCACTACTATCGTGGTCACGCCAGTGCCGTTATCGTACAAGCCGATGATGGCCGTACCATTCAGCTTCCTGCAAATAGCCTGCGTCCTTTTGTGACAGCCAGTGGAGTATCAGGCCGTTTTGAACTCACACTCGATGAGCACAATAAAATGATCGATATAAGGCGTTTGTAATGCGCACGTTTTTAATGGCACTTCTGCTGTTATTGGTTGGCGGCGCTTCCGCCCTTGAGTTGCGACAACAAACAGCTGTCGTCTCCGGTCTAAAACAATCAGTAACAACCTTACTACCAGACGCATTACCCGATGCGGTTGTAACCTTTGGCAAGGGTGCAGTCAGAAAAGCCTGGTTGGTCTTCCCAACGGATCGCTATGATCATGCCATCCTGGGAGATGGTATTGAAGCTGGAGGAGTGCGTGTGGAACTCGACTCACATCAACAGCTGACTTTCACCTTACCTGCCGATTCGGTTTTCGAAGATCGTTATCCACGACTGGTGGATCTTGATAATGACGGCGTCGAAGAGATTGTTCTGGTGCGGAGTTATCTTGATCGTGGTGCGGCATTGATGGTGCTGAAGATCGGTGACGGAAAAATAGTCCGACTGGCGGAATCAGCCCCGATTGGCTTGGCACATCGTTGGCTCAATCCTGTTGGTGTAGGTGATTTTGATGGAGATGGTCAACCAGAACTGGCTGTCGTGATAACACCTCATATAGGCGGCATCCTCACGCTCTACAGGATTAAGGATAATCGTCTAGAACCTGTATACCGAATGAGAGGATTCTCCAATCATCGTATTGGTTCAAAAGAGTTAGGTCAGTCGGCTGTTTTAGATGTCACTGGTGATTCAGTACCAGACCTGGCCATACCCGCTGTTGGTTTTCATGAGCTTCGACTCATTTCCGTAATAAATGGAACGTTGAAAGAGGTTCGTAGGGTAGCGCATAGTAGTCCCATTAGTAGCGCGCTTGAAGTGCGTGACCTGGATGGTGATGGCGATCAGGATCTTACCTATGGCCTCGCCGATGGCAGGCAGATTGAATTGCTACTGCCATGATCAACAATCAATGGAAGAGATCTTATGGGTTTACACAGAGAGGTTTTCTGCTACCTTAGGTATATTGCAGGCGTACTGCTCATCTCATTCCTTTCTGGCTGTGCCGGTTTGGAACCCGCTCAACCACCCGATACATATATCCCTTCTACTCATCTCTTTGGTGTTACCCGACTTGCGTTTAATCCTTCAGGTGAACAGATTGCCTCTGGCGGTTTTAAAGGTGATGTAGGTATTTGGTCTGTACCTGAAGGTAACGCGATCAGGAAGTTTGCCAAGCATGTCGATGAAGTGCGAGGTCTGGCCTGGATTGATAGCACACGTCTGGTTAGCGCCGGTGAAGAGGGCAGCATTATCGTTACAGATACCGGCTCAGGTGTAGCTGTTCGCAAGATTGAATCATCGCAGGGTCTTACCTCGATGGCTTTTCTCTCGCAAGCTGAATTAATTGCGGCTGGCTATGAAAATGGGACGGTCAGGCTTTTTTCTTATCCCATGCTGAAACCGGTCAAACAGGTTGTGCTGGATTCAGGCGTGATCGCTATGTCAGCTGACCATGCAGGCAGTCGGCTTGCCGTGTCGACGGATGATGAACAGGTGCAACTGTTTGATCAAAACCTGGATCGGTTGGCCCTGTTAGACAAACCTGCCCGTACCGCACTGGAACTGCGTTTTTCACCGGATGATAAAACGCTGGTTGCGGGAGCCTGGTATCAACTGTTTTATTGGGATCTGGCCACTGGTCGTGTAACGTCTCAAGAAACTGAACACTGGGGTGCGGTTACTTCGTTGGATTACCATCCCCAAGGTGACCAGCTTATTACCTTAGGCCGCCATACCGATGCCAATCTCAGATTAGTTGATTCAGCTACAGGTACAGTTAAGCGTAGGCTTCAAGGACACCGACTCTGTGGTGCCGCTGTGCGCATCAGTCCAGATGGGCGCTATGTGGCTAGTGGCAGTGATGATGAGAGCATTCGCTTTTATGATCTGAGTAAACCCTATGTTCCTCAGCGGGTGGGGGATAGCTGGTAATTTAGAGAATCGGTAAATATTTTCTACCTGGTGTTTTAACTAGATCTGAAATAGCAAACAAAGGTGGGCCAGATTTAGCGAAAAAAAAGGGCTGCACAAGTGCAACCCTTTGTTTTGTTTGGCTCCTCGGGACGGGCTCGAACCGCCGACCTAGTGATTAACAGTCACCCGCTCTACCAACTGAGCTACCGAGGAATG
>JAPHUE010000163.1 GCA_026196795.1 Sedimenticola sp. | reverse complement strand
TTACAAATTGGAGAGCTGTCCGAGTGGCTGAAGGAGCACGCCTGGAAAGTGTGTATACGGCAACGTATCGAGGGTTCGAATCCCTCGCTCTCCGCCAACCATGAAAGGGTCGCTCATGTGCGGCCCTTTTTCATTCCTGGTAAAAGTCTATTCGAACCCTCGATTCAAAAACAGGTTCGATCGCGGAGCGCGCCAGCGCGTAGCAAAGTGACCGAAGGGAGCTCATCCCTCGCTCTCCGCCAACCATAAAAAAGGGTCGCCCATGTGCGGCCCTTTTTCGTATGCCCGATAAAAGCCCATTCGAACCCTCGATTCAAAAACAGGTTCGATCGCGGAGCACGCTAGCGCGAAGCAAAGCGACCGAAGGGAGCTCATCCCTCGCTCTTCGCAGGGAGCTCATCTGTAGTAATAGTGGCTATATTTGGCAGCGGGTCGATCTACTAGCTGCATTATTAAATTGCACTTAGAACATTAATCCGCGATATAATTATTCCAATGACATGCCACGTATGTGTTAAATGTTTTCATTCGTATGGCTCGACCTTGGTCGCATGAATGGTGTAACCGGCATCCGCCATATCGGTACTGAGTTTCTCCGTATTTATCACTCCGGTCACCCACACGGTGTCGAATAGTTTGCGAATCTCAGCGCTTTTTGTATCCTGCATGGTGACATGAACTGTCTGATTCGCAGGCGGCGGTGGGACGTGGATACAAGCACCGTAGTAAGGAACCAGCAAAAACTGGGAGGCATGCTGACCGTCAGTTTCGAGCGGCACAATAAAACCAGGGAGTCTGACGATCTTGCCATTCAATGCTGCGTTAACCGGTGAACTCTTCCATACCTCATCCAGTTTTTTCTGAAGTTCATTGACGCGCGGATCGTCATCAGGAAGCTCATAGATATTATATTTTTCCTGGTATTGCTCAAGTAACTCATCCGGATTATATCCTTCTGGAATAAGCTCAGCCCATTCCAGTTCCTGTGCTGTGCTCTCCGCCGCCTCGATATCATGTACCACAAGGGAGAGTATTGCGATAAATACAATCGTCAATGAAATTATGCTCTTTCTCAACATTGTTTGATCTCTCTTGGTGAAGCTTGGTTAAAGCCGTATGGTCATGCCATCAGACAGTGAATAGCGATAGGCGCGATAGGCGGGTATCAGACCGACTAACAGTCCCGCTCCAACAGCTGCTGCGATCAACATGAATTCATGCGTAGAAGGGCTATGGATTGGCAAAAATAATCCCAGTTGCGTTTGAATAATCGGCCGCGCTATCAACTGGGTTACATAGAGTGCTGCGACACCTACCGCCGATGCAATCGACATCACGGCACCCGCCTCACCTACAAAGAGTATAAATATATGCCAGGGTCGTGCACCCACAGAACGCAGCACCGCCATCTCGCGCCGCCGTTCATTGAGGCTGGTAAGCATCGCCGTCATCATTCCACTGATACCCACCAACACCACCAATACCGAAATTGCCAGCAGCACCTGCTGGGCAATAGCCATGGTGTCCCATAACTCCTGTAGCGCCACACCCGGCAGCGCTGCTAGTAGTGGCTCCTTGGGATACTCATTAATGAAGCGCTGGACGCGAAAGGCCGCAAGTCTGGATTTCAAACCGACGAGTGCGGCAGTGATGGTTTTCGGTTGTAAGTTTATCTGCCGGGCCTGCTCGGCATCGATGTGAGCTCCGGGCCTGGGGGCGCCATTTTCCCAGCCGGTATGGATCGCCTCTATCCCTTCAAGACTGACATGCACCGTCCTATCGACGGGGGTGCCGGTTTTACTCAAAATACCGACAATGCGAAACGGTTTGTCGTCGTGCCGTACAAAACTTACCTCACCTGTACCGTGCGCCAGCACAACCTCCTGACCCAGGTTGTAGTTCAGTTCCTTGGCGACATCAGCACCGATCACTGCATCATAAACATCGGCAAACGGGGCTCCCTTGGCAAATTCAAGCGCCAGACCCCCACCATAGTGATAGTGGCGAAAATAATCGAGATTGGTACCCAATACGCGAAAGCCGTGGTGGGAATCTCCCAGTGACAGCGGAACCGTCCAGGCTACTAGCCGCTGGTCTTTAATCTCTTCGTAACTTTTCCATGAGATGTTATTGGTCGGATTTCCGATGCGGAATACCGAATAGAGCAACAACTGCACGGGTCCGCTACGTGCACCAACAATCAGGTCGGTGCCAGAGATGGTATTGGCGAAACTTTCGCGAGCATCGTTGCGCAGACGTTCGACACCAAGCAAAAGCATAATGCTGAGAGCAATAGAAAAGATCGTCAAAGCGATGGTGAATTTACGATTCAGCATACTTTTAATGGCCAGGGTGAGGATATGCATTGTCGCCCTTCTTAATTAATAGCGCGGTTGATGTCGGCGAGTTGTATGCCGCGATCAAACTGCGGTTCCAACGCCGAATCGTGACTGACAAACACCAGTGTTGTGTCCTGCTCAAAACACTCTTTCAGTAACAGCTGCAGAAAACCACTACGCCGGTCGGCATCCAAGGCTGAGGTTGGTTCATCGGCAATTACCAGTTCTGGGCCACCGATCAGCGCGCGTGCTGCTGCCACCCGTTGCTGCTGACCGACGCTCAACTCCGTCACCGAGCGCTGTAACATCTCCGTGGAGAGATCAAGATGCTCCAGTAGCCGCACCGCCTCATCCTTAAGGGTGAACCCACGTTTCTCAATGTTGTGTTTTCGCCGTTGCGAAAACCGGCACGGTAATAGCACATTGTCGATAACCGGAAGATAGGGAATGAGATTGAACATCTGAAAAATAAAACCAATGTGTTCGGCACGAAACGAATCACGTTTTGCACTGCTCAATTCATTGAGTCGCTGATCAAGCACTGAAACGGTGCCGGACTGCGGCAGCAACACGCCGCCTATCAAACTCAGTAGCGTGCTCTTCCCGCTACCACTTGCTCCTTTGATAAAGACTCTTTCACCGCGCTTGATATGTAACTCCGGCAGATCAAGCACTGCTGCATCTCCCATACGCCAATGGAAGGAGAGGTTTTGTATTTTTATGGCGTCTGTTTCTATGCTCATCACGAATATTCCTTGTAAAGGGATGGTTACGCACCATCCCTTTACAGTAACTATTTCAAATTGAGAATACTCTTTTCGGGAGTGAGCTCCGCACCAACTTGGCCACTAGGCGTGATCACTTGAGTTCGTAGGTGATGCGTACCCGGAAAGCGTTCGAACAACCACAACGTCAACGTATACAGCTGCGATGGTGTCTCACAGTTGAATTCGTAGGTAATTTCAAAGTCGGCATGTTCGCGCGCATCTCCGTTATGCCCTGCATCATCATGGTGCTCCAAATTCTCCAATAGAGCGGACTCCACTTCCGAACGGACCAATGCACATTTCGCCTCTGGCGTCGGGACAAACAGGCCCTTGCCATCCCTGAGCAGATCGGCGGCACGCGCAACCTGATCACGCTCATTTTCGTTACTGGCGGGATGTTCGAAACCAACAATGTTCATAGCAGGCAGTGATAGATCAATCATCAGGGTGTTCTGTTCAACGGCTACATTGAGTTGGCCGCCACCATGTGCGTGTGCTTCATGGTGTCGGTGTTCTTCAGCATGAATGGGTGTTGCCGCACTGCATGTCAGCAAGAACAACGCCGCTACATAGGGATTACGCATTCTGTGTCTCCTCAATAAGCAACAATCCATGCGTGCAAGGCTCGGCGCAGGAAGTACCTATATAAAAATCAAATTTAAAAAAGCAGTGTTAGCTAGGAGACAAAGGGAGGTGCACGCGCATCATGTGCGCGGATATGAAGGGTAATGAAAGTGATTTCTGTGATGGTATCAGAGATTGTCTCTGGCAAGAGAGGTATCGGCAAAAAACCGGCGGTGGGTAAAGCGGCGCTACTATACGCGCCAAATTGGCAGATCTGACATTCAGTATCGGTCCCAAGGGTTTCATCGTGGTGATTATGAACAGCAAATGTCCACATTCCCCACAGCAACAAGCAAATGACCGCCAGTACAATAGTGCGATAATGTTGGGTCGAACGACTTATGCTCTGCGATTGTACGTGCATATGTATTAGCATGAACCTCGATGGAGTAAAACTGATAGGGATCCTCTTATAAATACATTGATGCCTATTCAACAAACGTTACAATATAACATTTTATGGCTAGAGTAAATCAGGAACGCATCATTTGGCATGGAGCACTACAGGACAAGAGAACAAATGCCCACTTCTGGATGGTTTTGCCCGTTACGTTGGTTAGCTGACTTCCGCATTTGACCTTATGCGGAAGTCGATCCAGATAAAACCTGACACTGGATGTCGGATTGAGTTTGAACTACGACAACTCATACCGCGCTCTCCGTCAACTTTAGAAAGATCGCTGATGTGCGATCTTTTTTGTGCATAAGATATTGGCACATTCGAACCCTCGCTTAGAACAGGTTCGATTGAGGTCTTTATTGTGAAGGGTTTGTAGCTAGAGACTACTAAAATTCGCATTGCTGGCAGGGTTGTGGCTTTTAGATTAATGCCTTTTCAATCAACTTTACCCAGTTGATCCATAACTTCAAACATTGCATCTGCCAATGCTGTTGATTGGGTAACGGTTTCTTCGGTTTCGCCCGTACCTGGTGTCCTAGCTTCTGCCACCTTTATCTGTCCATCTTCTGTATCTTCAATCGTGATTGTTATCTTCATAGTGATGTGCTTTAAACTGCTTTATTGAAAGGAATTATTAGAATAAATTGTTGCAGTTAATGCTAGTTACGTCCAGCTCAACCAATAGAAACTCGACCGGGTTATTTATTAACTGGAATGGTATTCCTTACAGGCTGTCCATTTATTATTCTGGCCAGACTGAGTAAACTTCCCGCCATGCCTCAAATACCCAAGCCTGTTTCAACCCATTTAGCCTTTTCTGTCCGGATAACCTATATCTTGCTCGGCTGGCTATTCTTTGGCTTGGGTATGCTGGGTGTTGTTTTGCCTGTTCTTCCAACGACCCCCTTTCTACTGCTCTCGCTCTGGGCCTTTTCAAATGGCTCAGATACCTTGCACCACTGGCTCTATACCCATAAAACCTTTGGGCCAGCGCTGCAGCGTTGGCATCAGTATCGGATTATTCCTCTTCAGGCAAAGGTACTGATTGTTGTGAGCATGCTGGGGAGCCTCATCTATTTGGGTGGGTTTAGTACTATGTCCTGGCAGTTGATTTTGTTGATAGGCGTCGTGATGCTGATAGTTGCAAGTTACCTACTCACAAGGCCCTCAACCCTGAAGAGAGAAGAGGTGTGAAAATAGTGATAGCTTCCCGGTTTGTTCAATTATAAGGAGATAACCGTGTCCACCTATACCGCTCGTGTCACATGGAAACGAGGTGATGAACCATTCACCGATAATAAATACAGCAGAGGACATGTTTGGGAATTTGACGGGGGTGTGACAGTGCCGGCCTCTTCATCTCCCCATGTGGTGCCTGTACCCTTGTCGGTCGAGGCCAATGTGGATCCTGAAGAGGCCTTTATCGCTTCGTTGTCCAGCTGCCACATGCTGTTTTTTCTGGCACTGGCTGCTCAGCAAGGCTTTGTGGTCGATGCTTATGTTGATGATGCCATCGGCGTTATGGGTTTGAATGATCAGGGTAAGACCGCCATGCTCTCTGTTAAGCTCAGACCAGTGATCCAATTCAGCGGTGAGAAGCAGCCATCTTCTGCAGCCCTGGAATCATTGCATCATAAATCCCATGACTTCTGCTTTATTGCTAATTCTGTTACGAGTGATGTAACAATCGAATCGCCATAAGATCCCTGTATTTAATGATGGAGTTGATTCAAGAGCAGGACATTCAGTGCCCCTATTGCGGGGAGATAATAGGCTTGCTGCTGGATTGTTCGGTTGCAGACCAAGCATATATCGAGGATTGCCAGGTCTGTTGCAGGCCAATGGTTGTTACACTGCATATCACACCGGAAGGGTATCCACGGTTAACGGTGCGCAGAGAAGATGATTAGCTATCCCGCTGTCATCAATCATTAATAATTTCGTAAATACCGGTCATAACCAGGCGGTACGCTTCACGCAATCAAGTTGTAAAGAAGTGACGTGCTGGATGATATTTTTTTGATGACCAGTTGAAGATTAGAGTGAGTGCCACGATCAGCATTATAGTGTAAGCACTGATCGTGGTTCTTTTACTGCGCTTTTGGTTGTAACAGGTAGACCGTCTCAGACATTTGTGTAAGACCTCTTTTTTTGAAGCGTGGATTCTGTTCAAGAATATCTTGATTCAACAGGGTGTTGATTTCAAAAGTTGTAGAGTAGAAGGAGTGTACCTCTTGATCGGTTACAGAGAAGGGAGGGCCCTTCATCTCATCCTGTGGATAGGTCATTGAAATCAACAGTACTGGGCGTGGCACAGGAAAGAGTTGGTGCATTTTTTCAGCATAGGCAGGCCGCATGACGGGCGGCATGGCGATGAGCGAGGCACGATCATAAACGGACTGGCAGTCAGCAACATGTTCTGCTGTGAGAGAAAAGAAGTCACCACAGATAATGACCAGTTCATCGCAGGACCACTGTTCGAGTCCATTCTGTTTGGATACATCGGCTTTGAGGTTGTTCTCCTGAAAAAATGCTTCCACTGCAATGGGGCTTATTTCAATACCCAGCACCTTATAACCCTGTTCAAGTAGCCAGAGCATATCCCTGCTTTTGCCACAGAGTGGCACAAAGATGCGTGTGCCTGCTGGTTGATTTAAAGCCGGCCAGTGCTGCTGAAGGTAATGATTGATCTCATCTTGATGAAAACCAATCTGATTACTCTCCCAGCGATCATGCCAAAACTGTTTCTCCATAATGTACCTCGGTTCTTTTTTTAAATTCAATTGGTCAGGAAGATAGCCAGTCTCTGGGTTGAAGATAATACTCATACAGTTGAGCCTCTTCGCTACCGGGCTCTGGCTGCCAGTTATAGCGCCATTTCACCAGTGGGGGTAGTGACATCAGTATAGATTCAGTCCTGCCACCGCTCTGCAACCCAAACAGGGTCCCCCGGTCGAATACCAGGTTGAACTCCACATAGCGACCCCGGCGATAGAGTTGGAAGTCACGTTGGCGTTCAGCGTAAGGATGATCTTTCTGTCGTTGCATAATCGGTAGATAAGCCGGGATATAGTGATCGCCGACACTTCGCATAAAATTAAAGCAGGTTGCAAAATCCCATTCGTTCAAGTCATCGAAGAATAGCCCGCCAATACCGCGAGGCTCATCCCGGTGGCGCAGATAAAAGTAATCATCACACCACTGTTTAAATCGGGGATAAGTCTCATCACCAAAGCCCTGGCAGGCATCAAATGCTGTCTGATGCCAATGCTGGCAATCCTGATCATTTCCATAAAAGGGCGTAAGATCAAAGCCACCGCCAAACCACCAGATCGGTGGCTCATCTTCCCGCTCGGCAATAAAAAAGCGCACGTTCATATGGGAAGTGGGGATGTATGGGTTTAACGGGTGAATCACCAGCGACAGCCCCATCGCCTCAAAGGCTCTGCCTGCCAGTTCGGGTCTATGGGCTGTGGCGGAGGGGGGCAGGCTTGTGCCGGTTACGTGGGAGAAATTGACCCCACCCTGTTCGATGATATTGCCATCGGTAATAACCCGGGTGATACCTCCACCACCGAGTCCGTGTTCGCCATCTCTCTCCCACTCGTCAGTGTCAAAGCGGGCATGACCATCTTCATCTTCCAAAGCAGCACATATCTGCTGCTGGAGTTTTTGCAGATAATCAGCAACAGCGCTCTTATCCGGTATGCACATATCTACGTATTTCCGCTATGGGTGAAAGTTTACATGCCATTACCAAATTTTTTATGTTCGGTAATTCCGCTGTTACGCACCTGGGTGAGTGCGGTGGCATAGTGGCTTAACATTTCAAGCGACCAGGCTATCCGCTCTCTGAAATAGCCATCTGCATCGGGGTTGTTTTTAGCCGGATCGCTATTCAGGACACTTTCTACATTTCTAACGATAACCTGTTCCGGAATATAGCAGAGCCGGTTGTTCTTATAGCTGCTCATCCGCAGTTCTGCCACGGGATAGGCGCCACCATCGCCAGAGGAGACTGTCACTATCAGGGCAGGCTTGTGGCCGACTTCTGCTTTACTACAGAGCAGAAACAGGTTCTTCAGGCCTGCAGGAACCTGTCCATGCCACTCCGGTGAAATCACCACAAAGGCATCACTGTTGCGAAACAGCGTTTGCATCGGTTTCAGTGTCTCTTTCCAGTTGGCGTCGCCTTCCCAAATACCTTGATCCCAGAGGGGAAGGGGATTGCCTGCCAGGCTGAAAATTTCCGCCTCATCGCAGTAATCTGCGGCTAATACTGTTTGTTTGATATGTTCAGCCACCTTCATGCTTTGCGAGGGATCACGGTGACTGCCGCTGATTATAGTTAACTTCATACTGCGTCATTCCTTAGTGCTAAAAACGCCCACGATTTGTGGGCTGATAATAACCGACAATAATGGTAGGTTATAAGGATGTCAACTCAACTCAAACAAGCTATGTCTGAAACCACGCGGACACTGGATAATCTTAATTTCGATAACAGCTATATTCGGCTGCCAGCGTATTTTTATCAACGTGTTGATCCCAGTCCGCTGGAAGCCACTCACCTGATAAGTGTCAACCCGGAAGTGTCTAAGCTATTGGATCTCGATCCAACCAAACTGGATGCTGAGTCATTAGCAAAGTTCTTTGGTGGGCACGCTATGCTCCCCGGTGCTGAGAGCATTGCCATGAAATACACCGGTCATCAGTTCGGTGTCTACAATCCCGACCTTGGAGATGGGCGTGGCCTATTGTTAGGGGAGGTGGTTAATCAGGCTGGGGAGCGGTGGGACCTGCATCTTAAAGGGGCGGGAAGGACCGCCTATTCACGTAGTGGAGATGGTCGTGCTGTTTTGCGCTCAAGCATAAGGGAATACCTCGCTGGAGAGGCGATGCAGGGGCTGGGTATACCCACCACCCGAGGCCTCTGTCTGGTGGGTAGTGAGGAGCAAGTGTTTCGTGAGCAGATTGAATCCTGTGCTGCATTGTTGCGGGTGAGTCGTTGTCATATTCGCTTTGGGCATTTTGAGCACTTCTTTTATCGAGGGCGTCCGGATGATCTGAAACGGTTGGCAGACTACTGTATTGATCGTTATTTTGAATCAGCCAAGGCCGCAGAAAACCCCTATCTTGCGATGTATCAGGAGATTGTCAGTCGCACTGCACGTCTGGTGGCGCTGTGGCAAAGTTATGGTTTTGTTCATGGTGTATTAAATACCGATAACATGTCTATTCTGGGAGAGACTTTTGATTATGGTCCCTATACCTTTATGGATGTTTATCAGCCTGCCCATATCAGTAATCATACCGATCAACAGGGGCGTTACGCCTTTGATCAGCAGCCGGGCATTGTGCACTGGAATCTCTCTTGTCTGGCTCAGGCATTATTGCCATTGATACCACGGGAATCACTGGAAACTGAACTGGAAGGTTTTCCAGCGCAATATCAATCGCACTATTTACAGCGTATGCGTGCACGCCTGGGTCTGTTAAGTGAAGAGGCCGACGATCAACAATTGATCGATGATCTCTGTAGGCTTTTGACACATCAAAAAGTGGATATGACCCGTTTTTTCAGGACGCTGTGTGATTTCAGTGATTCTGACGCGATGTTGGTTGCCGTGCAGCCGCTTGTATCAGACAGGCAGATGTTAAAGGCGTGGATGGTTCGATATGAACAGCGACTTCAGCAGGAAGCGGCCAGCTTGCCTATTCGTCAAATGCAGATGCGGGCGGTCAATCCAAAATATGTATTACGAAATTACATGGCAGAAGAGGCCATTCGCGAAGCCCAGGCGGGTAATTACAAACCAGTCAATGATCTGCTCTCATTGCTAAGGGCTCCTTTTGAAGAGCAGCCAGCCTATCAGCGGTTCGCGGAAGAGGTGCCGGACTGGGCTGGTTGGATCAGTTTGAGCTGTTCATCCTGATGTCAGTACACTGCAAAAAAACTATCCTTTTTCGCGATTGTGGCGTCAGCTCCTGACTCGAATCTCTAGTTACACTTTTAAAACCACGGTTTTCTGCAGGGTGCTTCTTTGGCTAAAAAGATATTAGTTTCTAGGGGAGCCCATCAGATTAAGCAACCGAAATCTCAAGATTGCGTCTCCTCTTGCAGGCATTAACACCCTCAGGAAGATTTTTTTTGCCACCAATGATCAGGGTTCGATCAACCCAAGATCGTGCGGATATTGTCTGACCGTTGTACTGTTTTCCGTTCAGTCGCTTTATAACTTTAGTTGCAATATTTTCCGGAAAGACATCAATGATGCCATGATATTCAACGCCACCGGTGTCTACATCCAATATTCTGATTACATTGCACTTGGCAACGGTTCCGCCTTTTTTAAAGGGTACAAACCAAGCAGGTTTGACGGCAGATTTTGCTATGGCCAATAATTCGTGTCGTTGAATGCCGGAGGGTACATAGGGGATAAAAATCTTCATCGCTTCCTTGTGTGCTTATTGGTTACTTCTATTTAATATTGTAACCTACTGCATAATGTTTTAATGTGAATTAATAGACTTATTTGTTATAACTTGTGTCGAATGTCTCTACCTACTAAAGGGTTGACGGATTCGATGCATTACGTTCAGTCTGTTGAAACATACACGATGAATTAGTAAGCCGAACTCAATTTCAGCTCTGAAAGAATCACTTCAAACTTTTCAAACTTTGGGTGAGACTGCAGCCAGATATCATCCTGGTAGACGCGGCCATTCGCATCCAGTTGATAAACGGGTTCATACCCTGATTCTGTTAATGTCTTTATGCCGTCAAAAAGATTGTCCAGCACCAAGGCATCTGATCCTTTTCCAATTATCAGGACCATGTGTGGTTCACCTTGTGGTGTATGCACATAGCTTAGTCTGAGTTGATCCGCAGGAATGGCTTTGCGAATGGCAGGGTCAAGCATCTTTGCAATGCTGATATCTTCACAGTCACCCTTACGGAGTTTTATTGTTTCGGTTGGGGACTGCCAATGGTCGCGCAAGCTGTCCGGTTCATACTGGATGAACAGATTCCAGTTGGCGTTAATTTCAGCCAGATCTGCTTTGGTTAGGTTACCCTGAATTCGCTTCTGTTGTATTTTTTGCTGTGCAGTCTGATTTTTTAGTTTATGGGTGGCACAACCTGTGAACAGGGCAGGAGCAGCCAGTCCAATGAGCAGAATTCGAAACAGTCTCTTCATCTGTTGAGTACCCTAGTAACCATAAAGGTGGGAGGTCTACTGCCTCAGTATACACGGCGATCCCGACCAGAATATCAAATCAGATTAGACTATTCCATGTCTAAAATTCAATGTAATCCATTGTAATATATGAATAATAACTTTTATTTCCTGGTAATTTATATATTAATAAGACTAAAAAAGCATTGGAAGTTGTCTCACGCATCGATAAATAAAAGTTTGTACCAGTCAGATGCCCTATACCAAAACGCGCTATATTGAAGTCATTTAGGCACAGTGAACGCTGATTATGGATACAACAGAATTTGGATTTTGGGCCATGCTGGTCTTTTGGGGATCTGCACTGGGAGGCATTGCATTAGGTATAAGCTGGGCCAAAATGAAAGGGCGAAATCCAGTTAGCCGCTCTCTTTTGGAAAAATCCCTGAAGCGTCGATTGGAGCAGGGTGAGATTACTCAGGATGAGTTTGATCAGAAGATAAGTGAATTGCGTGATCAGAAATAGAGACAGCTGCAAAGCAAAAAAAGGATCTGACCATGAGTAAAAAAGAGACGTACCATGGGCACTGCCTCTGTGGTGCCGTGAAATATGAGGTGGACAAGATTGGTGAAAAAATGGGCCACTGCCACTGCACCATGTGCCGAAGATTTCACGGTGCCGCCTTTGCTACCTTTGGCGAAGCCCATCGGGATGATTTCCGTTGGCTGGAAGGTGAGCATTTATTGAAGAGCTATCAAGCACCCAATGGGACAGTCAGAACGTTTTGCTCCCTATGTGGGTCAAGTATGACCTTTGCACCGGCGAATGATTCGGGTGAACTCATCGAATTCACACTCGGAACGTTGGATGATGAACCCGATGTAAAACCGGATGCCCATATTTTTATCGGTTCAAAAGCCGGTTGGTATGAGATTACCGATCAATTACCACAATACAAAGAAGGTAGGGATGGCGAGCAGTTAAAATGATCAGCAGTCTTATCTTCAGATATCTCAAAGCGGGTGGTTGTCTTGATAAGTTATAAAGACCCATCCTGAACTGCACTACTGTATACTCATCGAAGGGAAGCGGGGCTTGGCAGGCTAGGGTATAGGAAGTAGGCGTATGTCGGTTGGTATAGCGGGAATCTATTCAAAGATCTACTCAAGTTTGGCGGCTAATCAGTCACTATTCCCGGCCCTGCCAGAAATCACCATTCGATTACGTTCAACACTGAATGATCCCAGTTGTGATATTCACTCAGCGGCCAAACTGCTGCAAACTGATCCCGGCTTGTCGGCCTTTATTCTTCGAATAGCCAACAGTGTACGTTATATGTCCAGGGTGCCTCCGCAGGATCTAGAGGCTGCCCTTAGACGTATCGGTTTATCTTCTGCTATAAGGCTAGCTACCACGTTTGCCATACGCTCTGCCTTTCAGACGAAGGACCCGCTTTTAAAGCGGATGCTGATCTTGAGCTATAGCCGTTCAACCAAGGTCTCTGTCATCAGCTTTTTCCTGGCTCAACGGGTGGGTGGCTTTGATGCAAGCAAGGTGATGCTGGCCGGGTTGTTGCAGGATATTGGATTACCGCCGATTTTACAGCAACTGGCGGAACGCCCAGAGATCTTTAAAAAACCCCAGCTACTTAATCGGGCTATTGATCATCTGGCTCCCATGGTGGGTGTGTTAATACTGAAAAATTGGGGTTTTGACCCGGATCTCATTGAGGTGGTTCGAAGCAGAAAAGATTGGATGAGAGACCCGCGTGAGTCGGCTGATATGGCCGATATTGT
>JAPHUE010000233.1 GCA_026196795.1 Sedimenticola sp. | reverse complement strand
GCCCGCACAGGACGATGCCCCTTTCCTTGTGCATGTTGTGAAAGCAGTTGAAGTAGCGGCAGGGTGAAACCGGCCGTCTTACCGGTACCTGTCTGTGCGCCTGCAAGGATATCTTTACCCTGCAAAACAACAGGAATAGCTTGTGCCTGTACAGGCGTAGGCTCCGTGTAGCCCTCTTCAGAGACAGCACGGAGTAGTTCGACCGAAAGGCCGAGGGAATCAAACGACATACGAATTATTGCTCCTGGATGCCTTCCCACATGGGGCCCAGCCTAGGCAAAACTTAAAAAAATTGATGCTAAATCGAGGTGTTCCTGAAGGTGTTACCGCGATGGAGACAACGCAGACTGGCGTGCGCGAAGTGTGGCATTGTAGCCCTTTCCTGGATAAACACAAGAAATCTATGAAGAATTTCCCGAATCAGATAGCAGAAACCCCTGACAGCTTCGCTCAATAATGCTTGAATGGCTTATATAAAAAGCATCCTGTTCAGTGATTTGAATGAGGTAACCGCGACATGACCCTGCTCCAGGCAATGGGTGGTCTGGGTATTTTCCTTCTTGGCATGTTCATCATGACTGATGGCTTGCGTGCCCTGACCGGCAATACCATCCAAAAACTGCTGATTCGCTTTACCCAAACCCCCGTCTCAGGCGCACTGACAGGTGGAATAGCCACGGCCATCCTTCAGTCATCCAGTGCCACAACGGTTGCAGCAGTTGGTTTTGTCGGCGCCGGATTGCTCACGTTTCCCTCCGCACTAGGCATCATCTTCGGCGCTAACATCGGCACAACTATTACGGGCTGGCTGGTAGCACTGATTGGATTCAAACTGCAAGTGGGCACACTGGTCATGCCCCTGATTTTGGCCGGTGTCTTGATGCGTCTTTTTGCCAAAACACGAATAGGACAGGTCGGCTATGCCTTGGCGGGCTTTGGCCTTATCTTTGTAGGGATCGACGCCATGCAACAGGGCATGGCTGGATTGGAAAGTCATGTCATAGCAGACACCTTTCCTGCCAACACCTTCAGCGGTCGACTGTTACTGGTTCTACTCGGGATTGTGGTGACATTGATCACCCAGTCATCCAGTGCCGGAGTCGCCACTGCACTCACCGCCCTGTTCACTGGCACCATTGAATTTGAACAAGCCGCCGCACTTATTATTGGCATGGATGTTGGCACTACCGTGACTGCGGTGATCGCGACTATTGGTGGTTCTGTCGGTTCACGCAGAACCGGGCTCTCGCATCTGGTCTACAACCTGATGACCGCGCTATTAGCCTTAGCATTGCTAACCCCCTACATCACCGCTTGGAATCAACTGTTACCCAATCAGCTGATTGCAAATGCAGAGATTGCCCTTGTCGGATTTCATACCCTGTTCAATTTTATTGGGTTACTGGTCATCCTCCCGTTTACTCACCAGTTTGCAACTTTAATCATAAGGATAATTCCAGAATCCCGAAGCGGCTATGCCGATGCACTTGATCAAAAGTTGGTTAACGATCCGATTGTTGCCATGAGCGTGGTTGATTCAACCATTAAGAGAGAGCTGATCGCACTGTTAAACCATCTTCGTTCCTTGCTAAGCAATTCACAGGCTCAACACAACAATCTAACCACCTTGCAGCGGGCACTTGATGAAACACACGCCTTTGTTGACCTCATACATATCGCCCCAGATAAAAAAGCAGAACTGAACCGTGTCAGTGCAGCACTGCATATACTCGATCATATGCAGCGCTTGCATGAACGCTGTAATGAAGAGATTGAACGCCTTGAACACGCCTTACACGACGAACATCTCAACACATTCTGTCAACAGCTTGCCGATAAAATCCGTGAAATTATTACGGCATTAGAAACCAACCAGTTTCCGGCGGCCCATACCGTCAGCGTTCAACTACTTGAACTCACCCATTCAGAGATGGATGAGGCCAGAAACAGAATCATGTATGAGACAGCAACGGGGGCGCGCAATGTTCCGAATGCGACGAGTGCACTGGAAGCTGTTCGTTGGTTAAGGCGGATCACGATACATATAAACCGGTGTATGTATCATCTTGCCGAATCATGAGTCGCCTAACTACTCGAACTTATCAATGAGTCGCCCTATCACCCCATATCTCTTTCAGGCGCTGATCACGCCCACAATTCCAGCGGTAATATTTATAACGAACCGGGTTATTTTTGTAGTAATCCTGGTGATAGCTCTCTTTACCAGCAATGGGATAAAAAGTGCTGACGGGTAATATCGGCGTGACCACCTTTTGATCAGAAAACTCCTCCACTACAGCTTTTTTTGATTGCTCGGCTATCTCCCGCTCTTTTTCATTTGCAACAAAAATAGCACTTAAATAGCTTGGTCCCTTATCACAAAACTGTCCACGCGCATCAAAGGGATCTATATTTACCCAGTAATGATCTAACAGGGCCTGATAACTGACTTTATCCGCATCATAGGTAATTTCTACAGCTTCGTAGTGACCGGTATGATCACCATTGTAGGTAGGGTTTTTCAACGCTCCACCAGTAAACCCGGAGACCACATCAGTCACACCGGGAAGTTTTTCAAAATCAGATTCCATACACCAAAAACAACCACCCGCCAATATGGCCTTATCTGCCATCACGCTTGAGCTACCAACGATTAGGCTGGTTATAAAAATGACTGCCAATTTTTGCTTCACAACACTTCTCCCTAATGCACTCGTTCAGATATGACCGTTCCTGTTCATCCAGGTGCCACTTTTGAGAATAGATTTGATGCCATAGACACCCTATACAATCACTCTCTCTCTTAATGACCCCATTGGCAACCGAAATGCTTCAAGCGTTATAGAATTGTTATATGTCGACTTTACCAACACAGCTTCCCACATATTGCGCACCTATCACTGCCCAGTCATGAACATGTATGGATATCCATTTTTGCATCCCTGACGCCAGTGGGAATATTTATATTTTTGTAGAAACACAACATGCCCATCCATCTCAGGCAGTGAAAGAATAACGAAATGAGCTGATCTGCCTACTGCGCAGGTTGTGACTGCTCTTGCCCCACCCCTTTCATACCACAGAGCGGGTTACAATCATCTCGATTGATTGCTCGGGATCCTGCACCGGTTTCAACCTTTGTTGACCCAACTGTTTGAGCGGCACTTCGGGCAGCTTGATTAGCCGTTCCCGCACGATTCCTCATAACAGGAGCTGGGCGCCGTACAGTGTCCGAAACCCTGTCTGCTTCTTGCTCATAATCATCGCCAGCATAGAGTGTTGGCGCCACTAGCCCAACAGTAAGCACCAGGAAAGTTATTAAGACAAACTGTTTCATCGATAAGCCCCCTCAGTAGATTACCTCTGATTAAAGTTTAGCGTATTTTTTGTGTGGTTATCACAAGTAAGGCCGGTATAAATACAGAACTATGGACCCTGATTGACTCCGCCCCTAGATGTAAATCCTTATTTAACTTTCTTATCAAAGGCCAGTTTTTTACAACAAAAGAGTTATTTATCTGCATAACAGACAGCATCCCAAAACGCCAAAATTGGCACAGAGCCCACTTCAGCAGAGAAAGCGGGCTTTTTCACTTATTATCTGAAACCACAATTACCTGACAATTTAAAAACACAAAAAAACCGGCTCATAAGCCGGTTTTTAAAATCAGTGAATTACTGATCAACTATAAAACAACTGCGACCAGCGTCCTTGATTGATCAACTCCTGTTTCATTGCCTGCCAGTTTTCTTCTGATCCGGCTGCCGCACTAAAGACCTTATCCATTGAATCAAGCAGCTTACTCAACCCGGCCACACAGATATAGGTATTGGGTTGCTGGATCAATTCCCACGCCTCTTCCGCATGACGTTCCAGGGACTGCTCCAGGGCGTCGGTGTCAGACATGAGCGGCTTACCGGCCAGCGCGTTATAGGCCGAGAATGTAGCTTCGTCGAAATACTCTTTCAGGTCACTGTTCTCGTCATTCATGTAGAGCATATCTACACCGGTCTTGGCACCGTAGAACAGCCGCACCTTACCGCGCCATGCGCCTTTGTCTTTATAGAGGTGCTGAAGAAAAGCGCGGAAGGGGGCAATGCCTGTACCCACACCGATCATGACCAGATTATCACTGTTATTGGACGGTACATTGAACGGACTTTTGTAAGGACCAGTAATCGATACAGCCTGCCCTGGTTTTGCATCACAAAGGAAGTTGGATGCAGTGCCTGGATAGCGTTCGCCATTAACGGGATCAATGTAGAAGCAGCGGCGTACCAATATAGAAAACTCGACGCTCTCGGCTGAGCCTGTAGGCCGATCATTGGCAATAGAGTAGCGCCGCATGTGGTATTTATTACCAAATTCATGCGGCCCCGGAACAACCACACCAATTGATTGCCCTTCCTTATAGCGGAAAGAAGGCTCATCAACTCGCAATACGATATGTCGCACTTCATCGGTTGATTCCGGTGTTATACGCTTACTCTCTATGACCTTGGCCGTTACTGCAGGTCCTAATTCTACATCACTCATAAATCCTCCGAGCCCGTTCAGTTCTCTGTATGAACCAGGCTATTATTTTTTACAACTGGATCCACCACTGCAGGAGCAGTTGCCACCGCAACCACGTTTCTCCTGATAGGGACCAAACTCGGGATGACGGCGCGCAAATTGTCGTGCCATCTGTTGTACCATAATCCAACCGACCAATACGGCCAAAATCACCGCACTCGCCACTAGAAACTTAAGCATGAGAACTTCCCAGGCCGGCAAAGCCCATAAAGGCCAGCGAAAGAAGACCCGCCAGCATCAAACCCATTGCTGCACCCTGACTGACCGTAGGCAGTTTTGCCAACTCCAGTTTTTCACGCAGACCCGCCATTAACATCAGCGCCACGGTAAAACCAACACCGGCTCCTGTACTGAAAGCGAGTGATTGCAGGAAGTCATATTCACGGAAGGTCTGAAACAGTGCAAGACCCAGGATTGCACAGTTGGTTGTAATCAACGGCAGGAAGATACCCAGTGCACGAAACAGTCCGGGGCTGAATTTTTTTACCGTCATCTCCACTAACTGTACCGCCGAGGCAATAACAGCGATGTAGCAGATCAAGCGCAGGAACTCCATCTCAAACTCAACCAGGATCCAGTTAATACCATAGGCGGAGATCGAACTCACCAGCATGACGAACATGGTGGCGATACCCATATTCCAGGCGGTCTCTTTTTTTGCCGATACACCCAGAAACGGGCAAAGCCCCAAAAACAGTGCCAATACAAAGTTATTGATCAGTGCTGCATTGAGGAAAATGAATGTCAGTGAATTAGGATCCATTGGCTGTTGCCCCCTCAGCAGCGAGCAGTTTCTG
>JAPHUE010000235.1 GCA_026196795.1 Sedimenticola sp. | reverse complement strand
GCCAGCGTTATCGCATGGATCTGAATACCCATTTTTATAATTATCCCGCTGATTAAGAACTGCTATTGATATACCACCCTGCCGACTTTACCACGACATTCAAAGTGCAGGGTACTCTCAGATACTCAGGCGTCTTTTTCAGCTTTGCGCCTAAACAATTTTTTCTATCCGGTCATAAGCGCGAGCAATAAAACCGGCCTCTTCAACAGCGTGTCGGAGAGGCCGTTTCGACCTGGCAATTAAGGCAAAAAATCACTGCGCCCTTTTTATGACTCTTTCTCAAGCCTTACCCATTACAGAAAAGCTTTTAATAAAGGGTCCAGCCATTCTTGGATCTTTCAACATGGAAGCGTAATCGCCGACCTTAAATTTCATTTTACCTGAGGTAAAGGCCATGCCCAGCCCCATCATCCCGGGTGGTTTGCTGATCCACTTTTTCCATTGTGCATCACTGCAACGGATATCCCAATTGAGATCGTCGCCATTAAAGGCTCCAGCGGAGACTGCCTTGCCATTTTCAATGGTAATCACACCACGGGGAGCATCTTCACCTTCAAAGCCATAACCGATCACACTGCCAAAACCGATCTGCTCAAGGGCTCCTACCAATTCTGGCTCAGCATTCCACTGGGCCATAAAACTCTGCATCCACTCTTCAGAAAACAGTTCAGCCATTTTTCTCTCCCACTCTTTTATTGTGTGTCTAAAACTGTCGATTTGATCAGGATCAAACCGTATTTTTAAATCAGCGCCAAAGTGTATTAAGTATCTCTTATATACTCATATAATGCAATAGTTATGGTTTTCCATTACACTTCTTATCTATTTATAAGTATTTGGCCAAATACGCTTTTTTATAACTTCTGACCAAGCGTAAGGGGCCATCCTTACTTAAGCAACAGCGCACTAAAGTGCACATACACTAACGCTATCCAACAGCTACAGACTACCACCAGCCGCCTTTGCGCGTTAGTATGGTTTATGCAATATTTTGGGGTAATAGTGACCTGAGACAAAAGAATCCAGCTCAGCTACAACCCCTTTCAGACACCAGGAGCAGTTCATGAATACGGCAGGAAGACTCATTGAGGGACGCCTGAAACATCTCGAGACCCATCTTGAACAAGAGAACCCAGTGCTTCTTAAAACGGTTCAGAGTTTTAAGAAACTTGACCGTATCGCCTACCGTACCGGCCTGCTGGATACCGATGAATCTTATGCCACACAAATACCCTGGTGGCCACTGATTGCGGTCCTTGGCACCTTCTCATCTGGCAAATCCACTTTCATTAATCACTATCTGGGCTACAAACTGCAACGCACAGGTAATCAGGCTGTGGACGATAAGTTCACCGTTACCTGCTACAGCCGGGAAAAAACGGCCCATGCCCTGCCTGGCGTAGCCCTCGACTCAGATCCACGATTCCCATTTTATCAGATGAGCGAGGATATCGAGCTTGTTGCCAAAGGTGAAGGCCAGCGAATCGACTCCTATCTACAACTGAAGACCTGCCCCAGCGAACAGCTCAGAGGTAAAATTCTGATTGATTCTCCGGGATTTGATGCCGACGCACAACGCACATCCACGCTGAAAATCACTGACCACATAATCGATCTTTCAGATCTGGTACTGGTCTTCTTCGACGCCCGTCATCCTGAACCCGGGGCCATGCACGACACTCTGGATCATCTGGTCAGCAACACCATAAACCGAAATGATGCAGGTAAATTCCTTTATATACTCAACCAGATAGATTCTGCAGCACGGGAAGACAATCCTGAAGAGGTCGTAGCGGCCTGGCAACGCGCCCTGGGTGAACGCGGACTCACAGCGGGACGCTTCTATACCATCTACAATCCGGAAGCCGCTGTACCTATTGCAGATGACAATCTTCGTCAACGATTTGAACGTAAGCGGGATGCGGATCTGGAAGAGATACACAACCGCATGCATGAAGTTGAGATAGAGCGCGCCTATCGCATTGTCGGCGTACTGGAACGCACTGCCCGGGACATAGAAGAGCAGGCCATTCCCGCTATCAGCGAGGCCATTTCGCGCTGGAAAAAACGGGTACTGTGGGGCGATGCCCTAGCTTATGGCTTGCTATTGATCACACTATTTAGCATTTCCATAAAACAGGGATACTGGAATGGACTCAGTTTTACCCCACCCTGGCTGGAGTCGTTGATGACGAACCAGGCGGCACAACTAGGGTCAGCACTCGGTGTAATAGCTGTGCTGTTAGGGATCCATTTTATAATACGATCACTCTCAGCGCGCAGCCTGCTTCGCCAACTTAAAAAACAATCCGAAAAACTGGCGTTACGCGGCAATCTGGCCAACGCCTTTCTGCGTAACACCAAACCCTGGCGCAGCATCTTCAGCACATCCCCTGCGGGTTGGGGGCGTGGTGCAAAAAAACGTCTGGCACAGGTAAAAGAAGATGCCGACAACTATGTTCAGTCGCTCAATGATCGTTTCACTAACCCATCTGGCGAAGAGACCTTTACGCTCAGTGAAATGTCACATCAATCGCCAACCACAGAGTCAACGGCTCCGTCAGAAGCAGAGGCCATGGACTCGGTGACGGCCACAAGAGCCTGAAAAACCAAGATTAGCGATGCGCATCGGGATTGACCTAGGCGGAACCAAAATAGAGGCCATAGCCCTGGATGAGCAGGACTATGGCTTGGCTCAGGCTCGCATACCCACCCCGACAGGTGACTATCCTGCAACACTGAATGCCTTAACCGCACTGGTTCACCAGATAGAGCACCGCACTGGCCAGAAAGGTAGCGTAGGAATCGGCACCCCTGGATCAGCCAACCCTGTATCTGGTCTGATCCGCAATGCCAATTCCACCTGCCTGAACGGCACACCCTTGCAACAGGATCTGGAGAAAAACCTAAAACGGCCTATACGCCTGGCCAACGATGCCGATTGTTTTGCACTTTCCGAAGCCATTGACGGAGCCGCCACCGGATTCTCTTCTGTATTTGGGGTCATCATAGGGACCGGCGCGGGGGCAGGCATTGTAATCAATGGCGAGTTGATACCCAGTATCAACCGAATTGCCGGTGAGTGGGGGCACAACCCACTACCATGGCCAACCCCACATGAACTGCCTGGCGATCCCTGCTATTGCGGAAAAAATGGCTGTATAGAAACCTTCCTCTCAGGCCCCGGCCTATGCCGGGAGTACCTGCGAGAAAGCGGACAACAGATTACCGGCCAACGGTTTGCTGAACTTTTGGACCAGAACGATCCGACTGCAGAGACCGTTATGACCCGCTACGAAGATCGCCTTGCTCGCGGACTCGCCAGCGTCATCAACATCCTTGATCCGGGTGCGATCGTGCTGGGCGGTGGATTATCAAATCTGACACGCCTCTATCGAACTATCCCTGAAATATGGTCACGCTACATCTTTTCAGATTCGATCAACACAAAACTGTTAGCACCAAAACACGGTGATTCCAGCGGAGTTCGCGGTGCGGCGCGACTGTGGAAGAAAAATGAAACAGACAGGCTAGATTAAAATTGACAACGCTTGAATCGAGGACACGCTATTTAGTAACAATAGCCAAAACTAATTTGTCGCCCCACTGAGTTCAGCTGACTCCATATCAGGCGAATATAATAACAACCGATTACGGCCGCTCAGCTTGCACTGATACATGGCACAATCTGCTTCATGATAAAGTCGCTCCAAGAGTGTCAGTAACTCAGATGATCTACGCTCATTGAGGGAGGTCATCCCTATACTTACCGTCAACTCTATTAGCTGATCACCTACCTGAAAACCCGATTCAGCAATCTGCTGTCGAATACGGCCAGCCATCTGCTCCAACCCCTCGCCGGCAGTATTGGGTAGTGCCAGCACAAACTCCTCACCACCCAACCTAGCCACCAAATCCCCTGCACGTGCCGCTTTCAACAATATGTCTGCGATATGACGCAGCACCTGATCACCCACCGCATGCCCCCAGGTATCATTTACCCGTTTGAAGTGATCAACATCAATTAACAACAGACTCCACGCTGACTCATAGCGTATAGCCCTAGATAACATCGACTCACCTTCCGTGAAAAAGTAGCGGCGATTGTATAAACCTGTGAGCTCATCTTTTATTGATAATTGTTGATAGCGATTTCTCAGCTTCTCTGAATCATCCAATGCCTGTTCAAGTGCATGGGTACGTACTGCGACCTGGTCACCTAATTGATGTGTCAGGCGGTGAAGATGAAGAAGGCGACCAAGGGTCGTGGCAAATAACATCAGGAAATGTTGGTGCCATGTTTCAAAAAACTCGGGCTGATGGTGTGAAACATTAAGCACACCCAGCGTTTGATCACCTGAAACAAGCGGCATGGAAAGCAGTGAACCATCACCATGAAACAGCGCCCTTCTGTCGAACGGCTTGAATCGGGGATCGAGCTTACAATTCCGGCAATATTGGATCTGGTTGGTTTGAAAGGCCAGACCCATGATGCCTTCATCAACAGCGAACGCCATACTGCTGACTATTTCTGGCTGACGAAAGCTATCATCACCAAAGGTGTCCGCACCAGCACCTACAGCACAAGTAAGACGAGTGCCATCAGAAAGGAAAATAGAGCATTGCCCTAGACTCTGGTGCGCCACTAACGCATCCAGCGCCTGGCGCAAAAAAACATTCTCTGTTGCCTTCTCTATAGGCAACTGCATCAGCACCCTAATCGATGATAGGGCATCAACGAGCGAGAAAAAATGGTCTTGATTACCAAATGACACGTTATTCATTCACTCGTTCATGCCAACTGCCTGGCTACCAATTCAAGATCATCAATTTGACAGAGAACTGTCTCCTCAATTCGTGACAAACGATCCTTGTTAAGACCCGCTAACGACATCAACCAGGGTGATTCAGCCAAAGGCGTTACCTGGCCCTGCCGAACATCTTTAACCCAGTAAACGGCAGCATTCAGCAGCAGCATCTCAGTCTGTAGATCACCTTGATATTCCCTGTTTCCCAACTGGGTCATCATAGTGATGATATCTGGCGGAATATGCCATTTTTCAGCCAGCCAACCGCTGGCAGTTCTGTGGTCAATACCGAGCCGCTCTCTTTCAATCGTTCGTAAATCAGCTTCCGGTTTTTTGAGATCCTCCAGCACTGCAGAATAGGCCTCACCCACTACATGGACTAACAGCAACGTACCCAGGTTATGAAACAGTCCGCCCAGATAGAGCGCGTTCATATCAGGCCTGGCATCTGCAGACACTGCCATGACCAGAGAGCGAGCCAACTGTCCAGAAGCAAGAGCTTCAAACCAGTACCCGGCAAGATCAAAACGTGGACAACGATCAATTTCAAAGGCACCGGCCACAGTAATGCCAAGTGCGAGGCTTTTAACCATGTTCAAGCCCAGCACACGAATAATGGCTTCTTCAACACTATAGACAGGGGTGGGCTGAGAAAAGTAAGCCGAATTAGCCAGACCGATGATTCTCGCCGCCAAGCCAGGATCTTGATCAATAATGCCAGCCAGCTCTTTCAGATCAATCTCATCATCAGATATGGCGGCCATCAGTTTACTGGCGGTCATAGAGAGTGGTGGCAGGTGTTTAACATTGAGTACCGCAAGTTTGATACTCTCTTTGCCAACGTCCATAAAGACACTCATTCCTGGTATTGAATACTGTACAAATTATATAAATATAATAGCGGAAGATTAACAGTTTACTTTAGCTGACAATGAATTACTGATTATTTATAAAGTAATATAAAAAAAGCTGATAACCCCACCCTGTTCAGGCATAACATCACAAAACAAGCTGGGATACTCGAATGCTGATGTACAGCGTACTGCAGCAACTTTCATACCACCGAGCAACAGAAGAAACCGTGATCAGCGTCGCTACTGGTTAAGTAAACACGAACTTTGCAACTCCCCAGATCTATACGTAGCGCAGGGCGCTATGGCGATGTTGTGGTTTTGATCACTTTTTCCGTAACAAAAACGACACGCCGCAGGAGCGCAAACGCCCGATCAAATGAATAGCCCCGTAGCAGCACAGGTAACTGAATTAAATATAAATGCTTCTGTGGGCTGAGTTTCGCGGGAACTTAGGATAAAAAATAGAGAACGACTTGCTGCAGTGCGGCGATAGGCCTATAGTGTACACTTAACACTTAGTAAGATACCCCAGTGCCTTATAGTTACGAATACCCACATCCGGCAATAACAACCGATATAGCTGTTTTTTCTCTGCATCAGCAGCAGTTACAGCTGCTATTAGTTCGCCGAGGGCAATCTCCGCATAAAGGAAAATGGGCACTTCCCGGTGGATTTCTTGAGATAGATGAAGACCTGGATAGTTGTGCCAAGCGCGAACTAAAGGAAGAGACCGGTGCCGCTGATCTTTATATTGAGCAACTGTTTACCTTTGGCCACCCGGAAAGAGACCCTCGCGAAAGAATTATTAGCGTCACCTACTTTGCGCTGGCACCTGCAGACAAACTTACCATCCGTGCCGGTAGTGACGCAGCTGAAGCAGAGTGGTTTCCATTTGACACACTGCCAGAACTTGCATTTGACCATGCGGATATCATTCAACTTGCTAAAGAGCGCTTGGCAGCTAAAACGCTCTACTCAACCATTGCATTCCAACTCATGCCGGAGACATTCACCCTGAGTGAACTACAATCGGTCTATGAAATTCTTCGTGGTGAAGCCTTGGATAAACGGAATTTCCGCAAATGGATTCTCTCTCTCAATCAGCTTGAAGAGACGGGAGGGAAACGAAGAAATGGAAACCACAGACCCGCTAAAATCTATCGAGCAATATCCCCTGGTCGCGTTGATATTATTCGCTGAACACGCCAAATCATTTAAGAGAACATCATGACCCAAACCACACTCTCCAGCACAATCAAGGCTCACCCAGTCACTGTCCCGGCACATCCTGTGTGGCCGGTAATGAGCAAAGATGAAAAACTGGCTATCAAAAACCGCATCAAAACCCTGCTAAAAGAGCGAAATGCGGTTCTTGTTGCACATTACTATACTGATGGTGATCTACAGGAACTGGCGGAAGAAACAGGCGGTTGTGTTTCAGACTCGTTGGAAATGGCACGTTTTGGAACTCAACATTCAGCAGAGATGCTCGTTGTTTGTGGCGTTCGCTTCATGGGTGAAACGGCAAAAATCCTCAACCCTGAAAAACAGATTCTCATGCCCGATCTGAACGCCACCTGTTCATTAGATGAAGGATGCCCAGCTGATGAATTCACCGCATTCTGCGACCAACATCCAGACCACACCGTGGTGGTTTATGCCAATACCAGCGCAAAGGTAAAAGCCCGGGCAGACTGGGTCGTTACCTCCGGGATTGCACTGCCAATTATTCAACACCTGGCAGAACGAGGAGAGAAAATCATCTGGGCTCCCGACAAGCACCTGGGTCGGTATGTACAGAAACAGACCGGTGCGGACATGTTGTTCTGGAATGGTTCATGCGTAGTCCATGAAGAGTTCAAATCTGTCGCATTAGAGCGGATCAAACGCCTCCATCCAGATGCCGCTGTACTGGTACACCCTGAGTCACCAGAGGAAGTGATCGATCAAGCCGATGTGGTCGGGTCAACCACCGCCTTGATCAAGGCCGTGACTGAGATGGACAATCAGACCTTCATCGTGGCAACAGATGGTGGGATTTTCCACAAAATGAAGCAGCTGGCTCCCAGCAAGAAACTAATCGAAGCGCCCACTGCCGGTGAAGGCGCCACCTGTGAGAGCTGCGCCCACTGCCCCTGGATGGGAATGAATTCATTACAAAACCTGGAACAGGTCCTGATAAGCGGAAACAACGAAATACAAATAGACCCTGATATACGTGAGCAGGCGGTCAAATCCATCCAGAAAATGCTCGATTTCGCCAGCAACATGAAAAAATAGGAATTCAACTACTT
>JAPHUE010000166.1 GCA_026196795.1 Sedimenticola sp. | reverse complement strand
GATAGGGTATTAGTGGTCGACTGTACACCTGAAGTACAGATCAGTCGCGTAACGCAACGTGATAACGCCTCAGAAGAACAAACAAGAGCCATCATCGCTTCCCAGATTGACCGGAATAGTCGACTGGCAGCCGCAGATGATGTGATCGACAACAGCGGCCAACTGAGTGATCTACAGCCGCAAGTCATGGCGCTCCATCAGAAATACCTTAAACTTGCCAACTGACAAGCTTATATTGATCAATATCGGTATAATGCGATTAACTTGCATTACACAGCCCTGAAAAGGACTGGAAACCGAACATTCACAGCAAATCAGAGACATGCAGCCAGCGGCATCAGACAAAATCATCTATGAGCATCCGCTCAATGAGAAGACACGGACTTTTTTACGTCTGGAGCATCTGTTTCGTCAGGTCGATTTCCATATCCCTCAGTCAAGTACCTGGGATAGCCGGGCGGCCATCAGCAGCCTGATGGATATGGTGGCCATTTTTTCCCGTGCCGACATCAAGACAGACCTAATCAAAGAGTTGAAAAGACACCAGGATAAATTGGATGGTGTTCGCAAGAACCCTGAGGTAAATGAGGAACGCCTGGATCAGATCCTGCGTGAGCTAAAGGGAATCTCCTCAATGCTTCAGCAACACAGCGGGCAGTTGGGCCAGGAACTCAGGGAAAATGAATTCCTTAAAAGTGTCACTCAACGCAGTAGCATTCCAGGTGGTAGCTGTGCATTCGACCTCCCTATGTTTCACTTTTGGTTGCAACAGCCATTTGAGTTTAGGCAAGAGCAGATTGTTGCCTGGCGAGAGACCCTGGATACTGTTCACACGGCCGTTATGTTACTGCTTTCACTTATTCGGGGAAGCACAACTCCAACACGGGAAATCGCCCCGGGCGGCTTCTTCCAGCAGAGCCTTGACGCCCAGACACCAGCCCAGCTTATCCGGGTTGGTCTACCCAGGGAAAGCAACCTTTACGCTGAAATCAGTGGTGGAAAACACCGTTTTACGATTCGCTTCCTTGAGCCATCACAATTGGAACGTGCCAGCCAGACCAAACAAGATACGACATTTTTTTTAAACTGCTGCATACTCTAGCAATGACACACAGTTTGAAATCAGTTAAATGCCCCACCTGCCAAAAACCGTTCGATTGGGACTCAAAACCGGAGTCACGACCGTTCTGCTGTGAACGCTGCAGGCTGATTGACTTGGGCGACTGGTTTGAAGAAAAACACCGCATCCCCGATAAATCTGGCACAAAAACCTATGTACCACCGGATGATGATCTGCACTAATTATCCTGCCAAAGCGCACTAATAGCCGCTATTCCTTGCGCACCTGCATATTGGGCCTGCTTTATCATCGAGGCATCCATACCTCCAAGGGCATAAACGGGAAAGTTTACGCGCTCAACCATTGATTTAAACTGATCCCAACCAAGTGTGTTTGCACCAGGATGACTTGCTGTGACCAACACGGGCGAGAGCAGACAAAAATCCACACCGATCGCAGCCGCCTGCGCTAGTTCATTCTGATTATGGCAGGATGCCGACAACCATTCATCCTCACCCACAGGCCGCTTGCTCTGGCTGAGTAATTGGTTGCTTGTCAGATGTAAACCATCGGCATCAACCGCTTCATACTGCTCGACAGGAATATTAACCAGCATCTTGGCCCCGTATCGTTGGCAGAGTGGATAAGCCATTCCAGCGAGTCGCTGGTAGGCTTCAATTGTCAACTCAGGCGCCCTCAACTGCACGAGCCGAACACCCCGCCCCAGCGATGCTTCAAGACGTTTTAGAAAAGACGCTATATCCTGTGGATCACTACCCGTGATCAAATAGGTGTCAGGGAGTTTCAGGGCATTACAGATTGGCTGATCAGCCGCTGGCATGGGGTAATTCGCTAATTCATCCACCGCTACCCACTCAACCGGCTGACCCTCCAGACCAATGGGACGGCCCGCAAACTTAAGTACGCGATGAACATCCAGTCTTACGCTTTTATCGGGATAGGCATGGGTGATGCTAATGAGGGGTTGATGGGTCATCACTTCAATCCCCAACTCTTCACGGATTTCGCGCCTCAATGCTTGAGACAAGTCTTCACGGCGCTCCACTTTTCCACCAGGAAACTCCCACAAGCCACCTTGATGGACATGATCGTGGCGACGGGACAATAGAATCCTTCCTTCACTATCCTGGATGACCCCTACAGCTACATGGATCGGCAACATAGTTTAGACTTATTTGGTTGAGGTGAAATTGACAGTATCAGGTACGATACTCAGCATTGATCTTGACGTAATCATAGGAGAGATCACAGGTCAGTATTCGCGCCTCTGACATTCCCCGCCCTAGGTCAACCCGTATCGTCAGGGCATCCTGCGACATAACCCGCTGGCCTGCTGCTTCTGTGTAATCATCAGCACGACCACCCGCTCGAACAATACAGACATCATCAAGCCAAATTTTGATTTGATCGATTTCCAGATTTTCCAGGCCGGCACGACCAACTGCAGCAAGAATTCTTCCCCAGTTGGGATCCGAAGCAAATAAAGCAGTCTTAACCAGCGGAGAATGGGCAATCGTATACCCCACATCCCTGGCTTCAGACTCAGATTCGGCACCCTGCACCAACACTTCAACCAGCTTGGTTGCACCTTCACCATCCAGCACGATGGCCCTGGCCAATTCCATACAGACACTCTCGACAGCGGCACAGAACGTTGCGAATGATTCCGAATGGGCATCGGTTATAGGCGGGGACTCACTTACGCCTGACGCCATTAAAACACAGGCATCATTAGTCGAGGTGTCACCATCAACAGTAATCGAATTAAAGGAGGGCTGAACAGCTCGCTCAAGACACAGCTGAAGGAGATGTTTATCGACAAGTGCGTCCGTTGCAATATAGGCAAGCATGGTCGCCATATCGGGTCGGATCATTCCAGATCCTTTGGCCATACCCGTAATGGTGACTGTTTTTCCTGACAACTCAATTTGACGGGAAGTAATTTTAGGCACCGTATCCGTCGTCATTATGGCACGGGCAGCAGTCGCCCAGCCCTGCTCAGTGAGCGCGGTCAAGGCGTCGGGCACTGCAACCGCGATCTTCTCCACAGGAAGAAGCTCACCAATAACACCCGTTGAAAATGGCAATACTTGATTGATGGGGCAACCGCGGGTTGCCGCCAAGGCTTTGCATGATTCGCGCGCTGCCCGAAGACCAGGCTCACCTGTTCCTGCGTTGGCATTCCCAGAATTAATCAAAAGATAGCGTGGCATAGCAGTTGAAAGGTGTTCTCGCGCAACTGTCACAGGTGCAGCGCAAAATGCATTTTGAGTAAAAACAGCGGCGCAACTCCCACCCTCTGCCAGCTCAATAATGACGAGATCATTCCGATTGCTATATTTAATACCCGCTGAGGTTGCGCCGAGACGAACACCCGGTACGGGCTTAAACGCGAGCACTTCGCTTGTTGATCCTGTTTCAACCATTTCTGATAGGCACTCTAAAAACTGATGGACTGTTATTCAATTCGACCGTGGCATTGTTTGTATTTTTTACCCGACCCACAAGGACAAGGTTCATTGCGACCCACCTTTCGATCTGAACGCACAAAGGGTTGATGCGCTTCTTCATCAGCACCAGGCTGGCGCGCTTCCTCCTCCTGATCCCCAAATCCACCAAACTCTTCATGCTGGAACTGGATATCTTCCGTGGGCTGTTCATGCTGAGGTATAGCCATCGTCTCTTGCGGTTGAATCTTGACCTTGGTCAGTACAGTAACGATCTCTTGTTTGATGTTATCCAGCATACTGGAGAACATCTCATAGGCCTCGCGCTTATACTCCTGCTTGGGGTTCTTTTGTGCGTAACCACGGAGGTGAATCCCCTGACGCAGATAATCCATTGCCGCAAGATGCTCTTTCCAGTTGGCATCCAGAATCTGTAGCATGATCGCCTTTTCATACATCCGCAGGTTTTCTGCACCCGCCAGAGTCTCTTTCTCTGCGTACTCCTGCTCCATCTTCTCGATGATTCGCTGACGCAGGGTCTCTTCATGCAGGCTATCGTCGCTATCCAGCCATTCCTGTATCGGGTAATCCAGCTCATAGTCAGCGGCCAGCGTTTCAGTCAATCCTTGAACATCCCACTGCTCATCCAGGCTCTCTGGTGGTATATAGCGATTGATCGTGGCATTAATGACATCGTGCCTGATAGAGCTGATTGACGCTGAGACATCCCCGGTATCCATCAACTCATCACGTTGCTCATAAATCACCTTACGCTGATCATTGGCCACATCATCATACTCAAGAAGCTGCTTACGAATATCGAAGTTGCGACCCTCCACCTTTTTCTGTGCATTGGCGATCGCCTTGGTAACCCAGGGGTGCTCTATCGCCTCGCCCTCTTCCATACCGAGCTTTTGCATAATGGCTGATACACGATCAGACGCAAAAATGCGCATCAGACTATCTTCAAGGGAGAGATAGAAACGGGTTGACCCCGGATCACCCTGCCGACCTGATCGCCCACGCAGCTGATTATCTACGCGACGGGATTCATGGCGCTCTGTACCCACCACATGAAGACCACCGGCATCCAGTACCTGCTGATGGCGAATCTTCCAGTCACTACGAATTTTTTCGATCGCCTCTGGTGTTGCGGCATCACCCAGGTCATCGATCTCCATCTCGGGATTACCGCCAAGAACGATATCCGTTCCGCGACCAGCCATATTGGTCGCAATGGTTACAGCCCCGGGTATACCTGCCTCAGCTACAATATTCGCTTCTCGCTCATGCTGTTTGGCATTCAATACCTGATGCGGCACATTAGCCTTGTTCAATAGCCCAGAAATAAGTTCTGATGTCTCTATCGAAGCGGTACCTACCAGTACGGGCTGACCACGTTTTACACAGTCTTGGATATCTTCGGTAATCGCCTGGTATTTTTCACCCGATGTGAGATAGACCAAATCTCCCATATCATCACGAATCGTATCGCGATTAGGCGGCATAACGACCACTTCCAAACCATAAATCTGCAAAAATTCAGGCGCTTCTGTATCAGCCGTACCGGTCATTCCTGACAGCTTGTTGTAGAGCCTGAAATAGTTCTGGAAGGTTATCGAGGCTAATGTCTGATTCTCTTTCTGAATCTCCACCCCTTCTTTTGCCTCGACTGCCTGGTGTAACCCTTCAGACCACCTTCTGCCCGGCATAGTACGTCCAGTAAATTCATCAACAATGACAATTTCACCGTTCCGCACGATATAATCTACATTCTTCTGAAACAGCGCATGGGCCCGCAAGGCGCAGGTTATATGATGCATCAGGCTGATATTGCCTGAGTCATAGAGGCTAGCCTCAGCATCCAGCAGACCCATCTCTACCAGCATATCTTCTACATGCTGATGCCCATCTTCACTGAGATAGACCTGTTTAGCCTTCTCATCCACGGAAAAATCACCCGGTCCAAACGCAGGTTTACCATCTTCATCCGCCTCAATAGGATCCTGCCTGGTCAATTTGGGGATAATCTGATCAATCTTGGTATAGAGATCAGAAGTACCCTCAGCAGGGCCGGAAATAATCAACGGTGTACGCGCTTCGTCAATCAGGATGGAGTCAACCTCATCAACTACGGCAAAAAACTTTTCCCGCTGAACACGTTGGTCAGCACTGAACGCCATGTTATCCCGTAGATAATCAAAGCCAAACTCATTGTTTGTGCCATAAGTGATATCACAGGCGTAGGCATCACGACGGTCCGCCGGATTCAGGTGGAGATAGCCCCCGGATTTTCCATCATAATCGTAATCGCAGATAAACGAGTTATCCTCTCCGGCGGCCCCGGATGACTGAATCACACCAACACTCATACCGAGGAAGTTATAGATTCGCCCCATCCATTCGGCATCACGCCTTGCAAGATAATCATTAACCGTTACAACATGCACCCCTTTGCTGGGCAAAGCATTAAGATAACCTGCCAAGGTAGCAACCAGCGTCTTTCCCTCACCGGTGCGCATTTCAGCAATTTTGCCATCATTCAGGACCATGCCACCGATCAACTGCACATCAAAGTGACGCATATTCAGCACTCTGAGCCCGGTCTCGCGAACAACCGCAAAAACCTCTGGCATTAGGTCATTCAGCGCCTCACCCTGCTCAAGCCTTTGTTTAAATTCAGCGGTCTTGGCTTTGAGTTCCTCATCAGAGAGTTGCTGTACCCCAGACTCCAAATCATTAATCTGGGCAACTACTTTAAACATCCGTTTGACGAGCCGA
This sequence comes from Sedimenticola sp., assembly GCA_026196795.1. Classification (GTDB taxonomy): domain Bacteria; phylum Pseudomonadota; class Gammaproteobacteria; order Chromatiales; family Chromatiaceae; genus Sedimenticola. The sequence goes on along the minus strand of JAPHUE010000166.1, from coordinate 21,385 downwards.
TCATTACGACTACCGAAGACCTTCCTGAGAATCTTACTGACCATGGAAAAACTCTTGCTAATTGGAATTTATACCCATACTACCCAACGGGTTACATGAGCGAGAAAAAGATAGGGAATGATACCGCAAAAAGGCATTGATAGCAGGATAAACTAGCCCTTAACGGCCTAAAAAGCCCGCCTAAAAGAGGATACACGGGGGAACTCAGAACAGTAAATCAAAGTTTTTTGCGCAGATATTTGGTCGGATTGACTGTCTTGCCATTTTTAGCGATTTCAAAATGCACATGAGGACCGGTTGATCTCCCACTGGATCCCATTAATGCGATGGGCTGACCCTTGGTCACCAACTCGCCCACCTCAACCAGGATTTTACTATTATGGCCATAGCGAGTTACATAACCATTAGAGTGCGTTAATTCAACCAGTTGGCCAAATCCACTCTTTTTGCCTATCCAGGTAACAATCCCAGAGGCAACGGCTATGACATTGGAATCCTTTTTGCCAGCTACATCCACGCCACGATGAAACGCTTTCTTGCCACTGAACGGGTCATTTCGGTAGCCATATTTGGAGGAAACCCAGCCCTTTTCAACAGGCCGTCCAGATGGAACCAACTCATCAGAGAGCCGACTATTGCGAATCAGCCCCTCCATCAAGTTCAGCTTGTGCTCACGATCAGAAATGACTTGTGAAAGTGCTTCCATCTCAGTGACCAGATCTGTCAGGCTCACTGACTGTGCGGTCTCCTCTGACTCCAGCCCACCACGCGCAGGCTCTTCATCAAAATTAAACTCACCCTCATCCAGCTTTCCCAACTTGGCAAGCCGTTCGCCAAGCGCATTAATACGAAGAATATGCGACTGCATCTGGCCAAGGCGTAAGGCCAAGGCATCGAGATGCTCCTGAGTTCGCCCTTTGGTATCCAGAATCTCTTCGCGTTGCGTGAGAATCAGGTCATGCACAACATCGGCTGTTGTCTCAACAGCCACGACGGGTGGCTGGTCACCTAAACCCATTTGATATCCGGCCCAGAGTGAGCCACCAATAAGAAGTGCAAATAATGGCAATACCGTAAAGACCAACTTATAGGGAGAAAGTGGTCGGCTGCCCTTTTTATGACAAAATCTTGAAAGGAGTATTATCTTCATGGATTGCGTATTAGACTCACGTCTGCCTAGTTAAAATATATTTCACCTTAAGCGAAACTTCCGTGACACCCTTCATCCATGAACCAACGACCGCGTCTCATCACTGACCTTTTCAAGGGTAAACAGTCCTTTAGGGATCTTCTCACAAAATCCCGGGAGCAAGTGGCGTTGTTACACCAGATTCGTCAGCTCATCCCAGCGCCACTGAATGCCCACTGTACGGCGGCAATTCAAAAAAACACGCAACTGGTGATCTATGTTGACTCATCCGCTTGGGCAAGCCGACTACGCTTCTCTGCAAGAGAAATTACCCGTCAGCTAAAGAATAAAAATCTAGCTATCGACCGCATAACCGTCAGAGTCCTGATTAATACAAAACCCGTTGCCACAAAAACGGGGCCAACACGACAATTGACCCCAGATAACGCTTCCATCATCAACCAAACAGCTGATGGGATTTCTGATCCACAACTTCGAGCGGCCCTGAAGCGGCTCGGCAAACACGGCAATAAATCTTAATTCGCTAAATTCAGGTTGCCTGGACGGGCTTCATATAGGAAATGGGCACACTGTCACCCTCTTCAAAGGTCACCTCTTCCCAGGCAGATTCATCAGCCATTAACGCTTTTAACAGTTTATTATTGAGAGCGTGACCTGATTTGTAGCCATTGAAGGCACCGATCAAACTGTGGCCCAGCAAATAAAGATCGCCAATGGCATCCAGTATTTTGTGTTTGACGAACTCATCCTCGTAACGCAGACCATCCTCATTAAGGACGCGATAATCGTCGACTACAATGGCATTGCTCATGCTGCCGCCCAAAGCCAGTTCGCGTTCACGCAACATTTCAATATCACGTAAAAAACCAAACGTACGGGCCCGGCTAACCTCTTTTACAAAAGAGGTAGATGAAAAGTCGATGGTGGCTGATTTACTGCGCTCGGCAAATGCAGGGTGGTTAAAATCGATGCCAAACGAGACCTTGAACCCATCAAAGGGTTCAAAGGCAGCATACTTGTCATCCTCTTTTACCATGACTTTATGCTTGATTCGGATAAAACGCTTAGGCGCATTCTGCTCTTCCACACCAGCGGACTGGATCAGGAAGACAAATGGCCCTGCACTGCCATCCATAATGGGCACTTCAGGGGCACTTACATCCACATAGGCATTATCAATACCCAGCCCGGCAAAGGCGGAAAGCAGATGTTCAACCGTAGAGATCTTGAAACCATCCTGCTCCAACGTTGTGGAGAGGCGGGTATCACCCACATTATCCGGTCGGGCGGGAATCTCTACCGGCTCTTCAAGATCAACACGCCGAAAGACAACGCCGGTATCTATCGCGGCTGGACGCAGCGTCAGATAGACCTTTTCTCCCGTATGTAGACCCACTCCAGTAGCACGAATAACATTCTTGAGCGTACGCTGCCGTATCATGTTGCCTGTATTCCCCATTTCCCGGCGTAATTAACGGGCCGGATGGTATCACACAATCAGGTCACTGGGCCAAAAATGACCCTGTGATACAAATCATGCGCTAAGTTATAGTGCCAGATCCCAGTCAAACTGCGACGGATAACCTGAGCCCCCCAATACCCATTAGGGTAATCCCTTATTAATTACCAGTTTCACCCTCTTATTGCAAGTTTATTTCAGTTTATTGCACTATTTCAGAACTGGAACAGCCCCCTTATACCGGAACCGTTCTCAAGAATCATCTGTACTGTCAAATCAGTGCAAATCAGTCCGCCTGCCTACGTAGAAACGCCGGGATATCCAGGTAATCCATATTGTGCTCTTGCGCTGCTTCAACGTAGGATTTAGCCGCCTTACGTACAACGGTTGGACTATCCATCTCACGGTAATCTGCTGGACCGGGCGCCACTACATCCGAATTGACCAATCTGACTGGTGCCACCTCTTCTACTACCGGCGGTTTAACAACCGCTTGAGCGATTGAACCCAGACCAGTAGCCACGACAGTCACCCGCAATTCATCACTCATCTCAGGGTCGATAACCGTACCTACAACTACGGTTGCGTCATCACAGGCAAACTCTTTGACCGTGGTGCCGACTTCATCAAATTCCCCAATGGAAAGATCCAGGCCTGCAGTGATATTAACCAGAATGCCTTTCGCTCCGGCCAAATTAACATCTTCAAGTAACGGACTGTTAATCGCTTGCTCAGCCGCATCCCTTGCGCGATTCTCACCTTTGGCACAACCCGATCCCATCATGGCAGTTCCCATCTCCGACATGACTGTTCGCACGTCGGCAAAATCGACGTTAATCAAGCCAGGACGAGTAATCAACTCAGCAATACCCTGAACCGCTCCCTGCAGTACATCATTGGCTGATTTGAATGCATTCAGTAGACTCATGTCACGACCCAAAACGGCCAGCAATTTTTCGTTTGGAATGGTAATGAGAGAATCCACATATTCACTCAATGCCTCGATGCCCTTGTCGGCAATCTGCATCCTCTTACCACCTTCAAACGGGAAAGGCTTGGTTACAACTGCAACCGTCAAAATCCCCATCTCTCTGGCGACCTCAGCAACAACCGGGGCCGCACCCGTTCCCGTACCACCACCCATACCGGCAGTAATAAAGACCATATCACTACCTTGTAGTGCTTCATGTATGCGCTCACGGTCTTCCATTGCCGCATCACGGCCAACATCGGGATTTGCACCCGCTCCAAGGCCTTTGGTGATATTGGAACCAAGCTGTAACAAGGTTCTGACCTGGCTATTCTTGAGGGCCTGCGCATCGGTATTAGCACAGATGAAATCCACCCCTTCGATACTTGCATTTAACATATGATTTACTGCGTTACCGCCGCCACCACCGACGCCAACAACTTTAATCACTGCGTTTTGACTATATGCATCCATCAATTCAAACATGTCACTCTCTCCTCAATATCCAGGCCCTGATCAATGGCACCTGAAAAACTGTCAATTTTTTAAAACAATTAAAAGTTGCCCTGAAACCAACTTTTCATCCGATTCCACACGGCCTTAAAGCCGTTCCCCCCCGGAAGGTCTTGTAGACGTCCCGTTTGATTTTGTTGCCCAAACAACAACAGCCCGACCCCTGTTGCATAGATTGGATTTCTTACTACATCCACCAAACCCGTAACATACTGGGGAACCCCCAGCCTGACTGGCATATGAAAAACCTCCTCAGCCAGTTCAATTAACCCTTCCATTTTTGAGCTGCCTCCGGTCAGCACCACTCCTCCCGCTATCAAATCTTCAAAACCACTTCTTCTCAATTCGGCTTGCACCAAACCCAACAACTCTTCATATCTGGGCTCCACCACTTCCGCCAGCGTCTGGCGCGCCAGACGGCGCGGAGGCCGATCACCAATACTGGGCACTTCGATGGTTTCATCACTGGCTGCCAACTGCGTCAAAGCACAGGCGTATTTGATCTTGATCTCTTCGGCATGTTGTGTAGGTGTCCGCAGTGCCACAGCAATATCATTGGTAACCTGATCACCCGCAATTGGAATCACGGCGGTATGTCGAATAGAACCTTCAGTAAAAACTGCGATATCAGTGGTCCCTCCACCGATATCGACAATACAGACGCCCAGCTCTTTTTCATCATCACTTAATACGGCATAGCTGGAACTCAATTGTTCAAGGATCAGGTCGTCCACTTCCAGGCCGCAACGCCGCACACACTTCACAATATTCTGTGCTGCGCTTACCGCGCCTGTAACCATGTGTACACGTGCTTCGAGCCGAACACCTGACATACCGATGGGCTCACGTATCCCTTCCTGTTCATCGATAATGAATTCCTGCGGAAGTATATGGAGAATCTTTTGATCAGCCGGTATTGCTACAGCCCTTGCTGCATCAATCACACGCTCCACATCACTGTGTGTCACCTCACGATCCTTAATCGCCACAATGCCATGCGAGTTAAGACTGCGAATATGGTTTCCAGCAATTCCGGCATGTACAGAATGAATCTCACAGCCAGCCATCAATTCAGCCTCTTCCAAAGCACGTTGAATCGATTGAACGGTTGACTCAATATTGACCACTACACCCTTCTTCAGACCTCGCGAAGGATGAGAACCTATACCTATAATCTCGATCTCTTTATCGGCTTTAATCTCACCAACAATGGCAACCACTTTTGAGGTGCCAATATCCAGGCCGACGATCAGATTTTTTTCTATCTTTTTGGTCATTAAACCCTTTCCCCTGCAACACAACAGCAACCCACACTGCATCTGCACCTGATAATGTTGCAATTAGAAATCAACTTGTTTCTCCCCAAAGAACAGCCACTCCATTGGCATATCTCATATCAACACGCTTAATCCTTTGCGTCGCTTCCTGCTTCAGCCGCGGATAAAGCTGCGCAAACCGGTCGACGCGTCTTTGTGTATCTTTATTACCCAACTTCAACTCAATACCCTGAGTGAAATCAACCGTCCACGCGCCTCTATCATCCATAACAATTCGGTTAATAATTAAATCCAAAGGCGCCAGCTGATTACCCATCAGCTTGTAGTGTTCTACAACATCCGCTGCCAGCTCTTCTGGGCCATCTAACAAAGGCAAACCACTCTTGATTGAATTCGCCTCTGGCTTAAAAACACCACCACGAGCATTAACCAGCTGATCCTTACCCCAGCGGGCCAATGGCTTCTGTTCTTCAACCCACATATTCAATGTGCCCGGCCAGATTCGTCGAACTGTCACCTGATCAACCCACGCAAGCTTCAGTGCTTCATTTCTTACCCGATCCAGATCAACAGTAAAAAAGTTGCCCCTAATTGCCTGACTGACGGCCTGCTCTAATGTGCGCCTGTTGAGATTTTTAAAATCACCATCGATTCGTACAATCGTCAACGGAAGGACAGCGGGATCACGTAATACCGTGATTCCCCATGCGACACTTCCACCCAGCAGAGCCAGCACGGTTAAAAGCGATGTCCAACGCAGAACAATACGCCAATCCAAGCTTTTTTTAGCCGTTATTGCATCCGTCCTTTTTGTGCGTCCTTTGGTTGCCATTAACTGATCACCATACTGGCCGCAAGTATTCGCCAAACCAGTTCATCAAACTCAACTCCCTCAGCTCGTGCCGCCATCGGAACCAGGCTATGACTGGTCATTCCTGGTACGGTATTCACTTCCAACAGATAGGGATTGCTTTCCGAATCCAGCATAATATCGACACGCCCCCAGCCTTTTGCCCCAACGGCACGAAAGGCCTTTGCCGCCAACTGTTTTAGTGAATCTTCTTCAGCTGCGTTCAGCCCACAAGGACAGAAATAACCGGTAGAATCTGCCTGATACTTAGCCTCGTAATCATAAAATGTATTCGGCGTCTCAATTCGAATCAGCGGTAACACCTGATCATCCAGTATTGAAGCTGTATATTCACTTCCAGTAATCCATTTTTCAGCCATTACATCCAGATCATATCCACCTGCCTGCTTCCAGGCCGCCTTCAGCTCCTGACTATTATCGACTCGCGCCATGCCGATACTGGACCCCTCATGCGAGGGTTTAATCATTAACGGAAAACCCATTGCTTCAGCACGAGCAATATCAGCATCGCTCTGCAACATAACGAAGTCAGCCGTAGGTAGTCCAAGCCCCTTCCAAAGCAACTTGCAACGATACTTATCCATCCCCAGTGCTGAACCTGCCACACCACTACCGGTATAAGGCATGCCAATATTTTCCAGGGCTCCCTGTATCACACCATCTTCACCACCGCGCCCATGCAACATGATAAAAACGCGATCGTACTGCTCTTGCTGCAACAGACTGAGTACATCCTGGCCGGCATCAACACCATGCGTATCAACGCCTCTTCTTACCAGTGCTTCCAGCACTGCCTGCCCACCTTGCAAGGAGACTTCACGCTCTGCCGACAACCCGCCCATGAGCACGGCCACCTTGCCAAAGTCCTCTGCCAACGGGTTCATTGCGCTTCCTCCGAGTTACCCACCACATGCACTTCTGCCACTAATTCAATACCACTGGAATCATGAATGCGCTTTTTTACAAACTGCATAAGTGCTTCAATGTCGGCCGCTTTAGCTGCACCGGTGTTAATAATAAAGTTGGCATGCTTTTCAGACACCTGTGCACCGCCAATTGCATAGCCTTTTAACCCTTCAGCCTCTATCAACCGTGCCGCGTAATCGCCCTCAGGATTCCTGAACACCGAGCCACAACTCGGCTGGCCTATTGGTTGACTGGTATTGCGACGTAAAAGCAACGCTTTTATCTGCTGTTGACTCTCAGTTAGATCGCCTTTCTCTAGTGAAAGAGTCGCAGCAAGAAACCACTCGCCATCAGGTCGTCCTACATGTCGATAGCCGACATCAAAATCTTTTCTTGTGCGAACATGCACCTGTCCTGCTCTGTCCACTGTCTCCACCGAATCAACATTGGCCCATGTCTCGCCGCCAAAGGCGCCGGCATTCATAGCTAGCGCCCCGCCAAAAGTGCCCGGTATACCTGTAAGAAACTCAACACCGCAAAGACCGGCACGGGCAGCAAAACGTGCGACCTTGGCACAGGTAACTCCCGCCTCAATTCGCACTTGTGTTTCTGATATCAATGACATTTCATTTAATCGCCCCTGTGTTGCGATCACTGTCCCATTGAACCCGCCATCTCTAACCAGCAGATTGCTTCCCAGACCCAACCAAAGCAAAGGTTCATCCGCAGGTAGTGAGGCGATAAATTGCACCAGATCGGCACTATCCGCCGGTTGATAAAACTGCCTCGCAGGACCACCCACACGCCACGTGGTGTAACGTGCCAGCGATTCATTGAATCGCAGTTCGCCACGCAGTGAAGTGTTGTCCAAGGCCGCCATCACGATTTCTTTTTCTCCTGTCTGGAAATAGCTGCGTCTCTTATCTGCTTGACTCTCAAGCCTGCAGTACTCATCCGCCGTGATTGATGTGGCAGCACAATGACGCCAGTCAGCGATTCGCCACAACCCATATGTAAACGCCGCATTCCAGTTGAAATCACGCTTGATCCCCTTGCTGCCTAAACCAATCGGGTAGTGATGCAGCAATCTGTCCAATATCACCCGCACCCAATGTCAATACGATATCGCCATCCTGTATCATCCCTTCTAACAGCGCGGGCAACTCAGCTATCGGATCAACAAATACAGGATCAATTTGTCCACGAGCCCGAATCGCACGACTTAATGACCGACTGTCCGCACCTGCAATCACAGCTTCACCAGCGGCATAGACTTCCCCAAGTACCAAAACATCCGGACGTGATAAGACTTGAGCAAAGTCATCAAACTGTTCCTGTGTACGGGTATAACGGTGCGGCTGAAACACAAGAACCAGTCGTCTGTCCGGCCATCCGGCACGCACGGCATCCAGTGTCGCAGCGACCTCTCTTGGATGATGCCCATAATCATCCACCAGCATGATCTGACGGCCGCCACTCAGTTGACATTCGGTGGCATTGAAGCGGCGACCTATCCCTTCAAATTTTTCCAGCGCCTGCTGGATCTCTTCAATCCCGACTCCAACTTCACGTGCAACTGCAATCGCAGCCATTGCATTCAACACATTGTGACGGCCGGGCATATTTAATGTAACGTCAAAATCAAGTTCACCACTGGTAGACACAGTAAAGTGTGTTCGCAACCCTTCCTGACGAATATTTATAACCCGCAAATCTGCATCTTCAGATTCACCATAAGTGATTACTTGACGGGTAACCTGAGGCAATAAATCACGAACCTCATCATCATCAACACAGAGGATGGCCAGACCATAAAATGGCAAATGATGTAAAAACTCGATAAAGGTCTGACGCAAGCGATTAAAGTCACCGCCATAGGTGGTCATGTGATCGGCGTCGACATTGGTAACAATTGCCATCATGGGCTGCAGATAAAGAAACGATGCATCGCTCTCATCGGCTTCAGCCACCAGATACTCCCCACCGCCGAGGCGGGCATGAGTGCCAGCCGAATTGAGTCGACCCCCAATTACAAATGTAGGATCAAGATTTCCTTCCGCCAACAAACTTGCTACCAGACTGGTCGTGGTAGTCTTGCCATGCGTGCCTGCCACCGCAATACCAAAATGAAAACGCATCAACTCAGCCAGCATCTCGGCTCGAGGTACCACTGGGATCCGTTTCTCACGGGCCATTTTGACCTCGGGATTATCCTCTTTTACGGCCGTTGAAATGATCACGGCATCGGCACCAGCAATATTCGATTCAGCATGTCCAATAAAGATGGAAGCACCCTGCTTGGTCAGGCGATTGATGGCCGGGTTATCTTTCAGGTCAGAACCGGAAATCTTATAACCAAGATTCAACATAACCTGGGCAATACCATTCATTCCCGATCCACCAATACCCACAAAATGCAGGTGACGAATCCGACCCATCGTTGCTGCCGCGAGTCTGCGTTGTTTTCTCTCACCCTTGTTCATCGGGTTACGATCTCCTCACAATAATCGGCCACAACATTTGTCGCATAAGGCATGGCAAGCGCCCTTGATCTCGATGCCATCTCAACGAGTAACTCACGGTTATCAAAAAGTTTGAGCAGCTCTGTTGACAGCCCCTTTTTTTCTAACACAGATTGCGGTAAGAGTTTGGCCGCATCCGCATTGACCAGGTAACCGGCATTGCGGGTCTGATGATCGTCAACGGCATAGGGATAAGGAACCAGAATGGCAGCAATGCCTGCAGCCGTGAGCTCTGAAACCGTCAGCGCACCAGCACGGCAAATCACCAGATCGGCCCATGCATAGGCTTCTGCCATATCTTTTATAAAGGGAGTAACTTCTGCCTCAACACCCAATGTTTGATAAGTCACACGAGTCGCATCAGCCTTATCACGTCCCGCCTGATGTCGAATGACTGGACGCTTGCTCGAATCAAGCTTGGAAATAACAGCAGGGACACATTCATTCAGAGCCTTGGCACCCAATGACCCCCCCATCACTAACAGTCGGATCCGACCCTCACGTCCCCGCATCCGTAGAGCCGGGTCGGGCAGGGCCACAATGTCACCCCGCACCGGATTACCACAAACGACAGCACCCGTTTCAGATTTAAAACTTTCAGGGAATGCTTCAAATACACGAACAGCCCAACGTGACAGCCAACTATTGGTCATGCCAGGCACAGCATTCTGCTCATGGATGACCAAGGGAATCCCCAATAATTTAGCCACCAATCCACCAGGGCCAGCAACAAAACCGCCCATACCCAAAACCAATCGTGGGCGCCTAAGCCTCAACACAGCGCGCGCCTGCATTAATGCGTTCGCCAGTTTGAGTGGCGCCATTAACCAACGCTTTGCACCACTTCCTCGCAGTCCTTTGATATCAATGAGCTGAATATCAAAACCGTGTTCAGGAACCACTCTGGATTCGAAACTATCCCGACTACCCAACCATGAAACATCAATACCCCTATCACGTAGCATCTCTGCTACTGCTAGCGCAGGATAAACATGCCCACCGGTACCACCTGCCATGACAACTACACCACCGATCATGACCTACCCCCCTCTTTTACTGGAGAAGGAAGCCGCAGCTCATAATCGATGCGCACCAGCATAGCGACCACCAGCATGGCGACAATAATGCTGTTTCCGCCATAACTCATCAGTGGAAGCGTGAGCCCCTTTGTTGGGAGAAGCCCAACATTAACGCCCATATTGATAAACGCCTGCATACCTATCCAGAGACCTAACCCGTAAGCCACATAAGCTGCAAAACGCTGATTCAGTTGTTCCGCTCGCATCCCGGTACGAAATGCACGCCAGACAATAACAGCAAACAACGCAACAACGGCCAATGTACCCAGCAAACCAAACTCTTCACCTATCACCGCCATTAGGAAATCGGTGTGCGCTTCCGGCAGATAAAACTGTTTCTGAATACCACTCCCCAAACCAACACCAAACCATTCGCCACGACCAAACGCGATCAATGCCTGAGCCAGTTGGTAACCGCTGTTTTCCACATCCGCCCAGGGATCAAGAAATGCGGTAACGCGCTGAAGGCGATAAGGCGAGAGCAGCACAAGGGCCACCAGTGAACTGCCCGCAAGACCAATCAATATGGCAAACTGCCAGAGAGGCACCCCACCCAGAAACAACATCCCCATCGCTGTAGCCAGTATGACCGTCGTCGTACCGAAATCGGGCTGCACCATAATCAATGAACAGGCAATTACCAGCAGTAGCATCGGTTTAATAAACCCCCAAACGCTGAGTGCCACTTCAAGCTGTCTGCGCACAAGGTAACCGGCGATATAGATCACCATGAACAACTTCATAAACTCTGAACTTTGCAGGTTGAAAGCACCTAAAGGAATCCAGCGAGTTGCTCCGTTCGCCTCACGCCCAACACCTGGAATCAAAACCAACACCAGAAGTAATAACCCAACAAAATAGAGCAGCGCACCCGAACGCTCCCAGTAAGTCACCGGGATTTGCGTAACAATCAGACAGCCCACCAGACCCAATGCAATCGCAATGAGGTGTCTGTTCATGTAATAGAACGGGGCATCGCTGATACGATGCATGGAGGCAGAGGCCACCATTACCAAACCCAGACCCAGCAGAGCCACCGCCGCAATGATGAGCGGGTAATCCAGCTCAGGCAGGAGTATCCGCCCCTCCCCTACAGTAGCTTGTCGATACATTGCCGTGCTCATTGAACCAACCTCGCGACTGCATCGATAAAGGCATCACCGCGCTGTTGATAATTTTTAAACATATCGAAACTTGCACAGGCGGGAGAGAGCAACACGCGATCACCCGGCTCGGCGCAATTGGCAGCCAGCTGAACCGCATCATCCATATTAACAGCGCTAATAATGGGAGCTGCATCACCGAGTGCTTTGGCTATTAGTGGTCCATCCTGACCTAGCAAGATAACGGTACGCACATACCGTTTAACAAAATAGGCTAAAGATGAAAAATCGGCATCCTTTCCTACGCCCCCGGCTATAAGTACGGTTCGATGATCATCTCCTGTTGCCAGCCCTTCTAGTGCTGCCGCACAAGCACCAACATTAGTGCCCTTGGAATCGTTATACCAACGAACACCTTCAGACTCTTTTACAAATTGTGTGCGATGACTCAAACCCGTGAATCGCTTTAGTGTCCTAACCATGCTATCAAAAGACAGACCCAGCGCCTCACCCATGGCAAGCGCAGCCAGCGCATTCGCCATGTTATGTAAACCTGGAATTTTCAGTTCAGCATCTTGAATCAGCTGTAGATCACCGCAACAAATCCATCGCTTATTATCGATTACGCGAAGGCCATACTCTCTATCTTTCGGTTCATTTAATGTGAAGAATCGCGCGCTCTGTTCATCACGACACATGGCCATAACCATCGGATCATCCCGATTAAATACAGCTATTTCTGCATGTTCGTAGATAGATGATTTGGTATTCGCATAATCTTGCAGGTCTTGATAGCGATCCAAGTGATCGGGTGAGATGTTAAGCACCACAGACACTTTCGACTGAAGACTGACTGTGGTCTCTAATTGAAAACTGGACAGCTCAATAACATAGAGCTCTGCTTCATCACTCAGCAGAGATAAAGCAGGATCACCGAGATTGCCTCCCACCGCTACTCGCACTCCGGCATCCTGAGCCATCATTGCCAGCAACGTAGTGACTGTACTTTTACCGTTTGATCCGGTGATTGCAGCAACAGGGGCATTTACCACCTGCGCAAACAACTCAATATCCCCAACTACCGGCACACCTCTGGCAATGGCTTGCTGAATCAAAGGCTCGCTCATTGGTACGCCTGGACTGATCACTAACAGTTCAGCCGCATTAAACGCAGCCTCATCAAAACCACCCAGGAATAGGGCAATGTCTGGTAACTCCTGATTTAACTCAGACAATCCTGGTGGCCTTTCACGGGTATCGGTAATGGCAACCGGCACACCTTGTGCTGACAAATAACGCGCACAGGAGAGCCCGGTCTTTCCCAGACCGACAATCAGACTCTTCTTGTCATGTAGCGCTATTTTTTTCATCTAAATTTTACATGCCTTCACTTAGCGAATTTTCAGACTGGCCAATCCGACCAGTACTAAAATCACGGTGATAATCCAGAAACGCACAATAACCCTTGGCTCGGGCCACCCTTTTAATTCAAAATGGTGGTGAAGCGGTGCCATACGAAAGATACGCCGACCTGTCAGTTTGAAGGAGGCAACCTGCAACATCACAGAGACCGTCTCCATCACAAACACACCGCCCATGATCAATAACACCAACTCCTGACGGACAATTACGGCAACTACACCTAACGCAGCTCCCAATGCCAACGCACCCACATCCCCCATAAAAACTTGCGCGGGGTAAGCGTTAAACCAAAGAAACCCAAGTCCCGCGCCGACCAGAGCACCACAAAAAATCACCATCTCACCAACACCGGGAAGATGGGGTATCAGGAGGTAATTGGCAATCTGCGCGTGTCCTGAAGCGTAAGCAAAAATACCTAACGCACCTGCAACCAATACCGTGGGCATAATCGCCAGACCATCCAGCCCATCGGTCAGGTTAACGGCATTACTGGTACCTACGATGACAAAGTAACCCAGGACAATAAACCAGGGCCCCATATCAACAACAATCTGCTTATAGAAAGGAATGATTAGCTGTGTCTCGGCGGGCAGAGTCGATGTTGCAAACAAGGTATAAGCAGCCCCAGCACCCACAATCGATTGCCAGAGATATTTATAACGCGCTGACAGCCCTCTGGAGTCGTTCAACACCAATTTTTTATAGTCATCATAAAAACCGATAACACCAAATAGCAGTGTTACCAGTATGACGATCCATACATAACGGTTATCCAAATTGGCCCACAACAATGTACTCACCGCTACTGCCACCAACAGCAACGTTCCACCCATGGTTGGGGTTCCGGCCTTCGAGAGATGACTTTGCGGACCATCACTGCGCACCGTCTGACCGATCTGATGATGTGTAAGCCGGCGAATCATTACCGGACCGACAATGAACGAAATAATCAGGGCGGTTAGAATGCCAAGAATGGCACGCAATGTCAGATATTGAAAAACACTGAATCCACTGCTGTACTGGGTCAGGTATTCGGCAAGATAAACGAGCATCTCAGTTTGTCTCCCGAGCGATGAGTGCATTAACAATCAATTCCATACCTGCACGACGAGACCCTTTTACCAGCACCTTGTCGCCTGCCTGCAACTCCTGTTGCAACGCCTCAATCAATAATTCGCGGGTATCAAAGCCAACACCACCCAAACCAAATTCATTCGCAGCAAGAGCCGCTGCACCAACGCAATAGAAACGCTCTATACCCGCTTTTCGTGCATAAGCACCTAGCTCTCGATAAAAGTCATCCGTTCCCTCGCCTAACTCTCCCAATTCGCCCAGTAGGAAAAATCTACGACCTGGCGCCGTAGCTAACACATCAATAGCCGCAGCAACTGAATCTGGATTAGCGTTATAACTGTCATCTATCAATAGCACGCCATTAGTTGCTACTCGTGGCTGCAGCCTTCCTTTTACAGGCTTCATTGCAGCTAATCCCGCCACCACATCGTCACCTGTTGCTCCAAGTTGCAATGCAGCCGCAATCGCAGCCAGCGCGTTGAGCCGGTTATGTTCGCCAGCCAACGGGAGAGATAGAGTCAATTCTCCAAGAGGGGTAATTGCCATGAACCGTGAAGTAAACCCTTCATCGCTCCAGATAACCTCAGCCGCGCCCTTACTGCTAATATCGGCAGGCTGCGTCACGCCGAATGTACAGGTACGATGCCCTGCTGCAACGCCTTCCCAGAAAGGGGCAAAGTTATCGTCAGCATTAAATACAAAACAGCCAGACTCAGAGAGGCCTGAAACAATTTCACTCTTCGCCTTGGCCACACCATCAATGGAACCGAACCCTTCCAGATGTGAGCGACACGCATTATTTAGCAACGCTACATCTGGTTTTGCGATTTTGCTCAGATAGTCAATCTCACCAGAATGGTTGGCGCCCATTTCAATGACAGCGAAGGGTTGATCCTGCAACCGCATCAGTGTAAGTGGCATACCGATGTCATTATTCAGATTACCCTGAGTCGCTAAAACCTCGCCTTGCTGCTTGAGAATGGATGCAATCATCTCTTTGACCGTAGTCTTCCCATTACTACCAGTAACTGCCACTACTGCAGCCGTACTCTGTAAACGCCAAGCTGACGCTAGCTGACCCAATGCAAGACGCGTATCGTGCACGATCAGTTGTGGTGCCTTTGTTGGTACTTCATGATCAACAACAACGGCGACCGCACCTGCATCAACCGCATCAGTTATATAGTCATGCCCATCAAACCGAGGACCTTTAAGCGCAACATACAGTGCGCCATTCTGTAGAGTGCGCGTGTCAGTACTCACCATGGAGAAGGAAACATCCTCGCCCAACAAGCGGGCCTCAAGATCTGTTGCAACACCGGATAAATTCAGAGAAATCATGAATTCACCTCACCGAGCGCCTGTTTTACCTGCTCCCGATCACTAAACTGAAGTACTTGATCACCAACCAGCTGATAGGTTTCATGCCCCTTACCAGCAACCAGAATTAAATCGCCCGGCTCTGCCGTCACAATGCTGCGGGCTATCGCATCCGCGCGATCTCGAATAACGCTGACTTGATCGGCTTGACTCATGCCGGCCAAAATATCCTCGACAATGAGATCGCCACTTTCGCTACGTGGATTATCATCAGTAACAATCACACGATCGGCCAAGCGCTCTGCTATCGCTCCCATAAGCGGGCGCTTTCCACGATCCCGATCACCACCGCATCCGAATATGCAAATCAGGCGACCACCAACATGCTCACGAAGAGCTTTCAAGGCCTGCTCAAGGGCATCCGGTGTATGCGCATAGTCGACCACGACCAAGGGCTTATCAATACCACCAAAGCACTCCATTCTCCCGGCTACAGTTTTAATCAGGGCCAGTTTTTCCAGAGCTGCATCTAAAGGTATATTCCGGTACAACATAACCGCTAAAACAGCCAAGAGATTGCTGGCATTAAACCGTCCCAGAAGAGGACTGTTGACATGCCCCTCACCCCAACTGCTTTCAATACTGATACCCATACCCATAACATCGGGCACAATTGATGTGGCCCTTACCCACTTATCAAACTGCCCAGAAAACATTGACTGCGTGGTGTACGCTATTTTCTGAACCCCGTTCGGCAGACACTCCAGGATGCTTGCACTAAACGGATCATCCATATTGAGCACAGCGCAATTAAGGTTAGGTTGCGAGAAGAGTCGTCGCTTGGCATCCGCGTAAGCGTGCATATCACCGTGATAATCCAGATGATCCTGCGTCAAATTAGTTAATAGAGCGACATCAAAATAGACAGCTGCCGCGCGGCCCTGATCAAGTGCATGCGAGGAAACTTCCATCGCCACCATTTCCGCACCACGCGCCTTAAGATCATATAATTGTGCTTGCAGATTAACCGCATCAGGAGTGGTGTGGCTCGAATCCTCAAGGGAATGGAGCAATCCATTGCCTACTGTGCCAATCACGCCACAGAGATGCTCAGGACTGAACGCCTGAGCCAAATAATGTGTGCAACTGGTTTTGCCGTTGGTCCCGGTAACCCCGAATACCGACAATGAATGACTGGGATCTCCGTAGAAACGTCCGGCAATAGCACTCACATGATCAGATAAAGAGGCAATGGCAAAAATGGGTATACTTATACCTTCTGAAAGCGTCTCAACATCCGCAACCGACCAGTCATCATCAGGCTCACACAACACGGCCAGGGCACCACGATCCACAGCCTGCTGCAAAAACTCCAGGCCATGGTGAGTAATACCTGAACAGGCAATAAACACGCTCCCTTCTTGAACCTTACGGCTATCCAGCGTGAGCTGTTTCACTTCTTGCTCTTCTACAACTCCATCAACCCAGCCAGCCAATAGCGATGCCAAAGTGACCGAGGGATGCCGGACTTGGGCTACCATCATTTGGCACCTCCACTACCTGCCAGCTTCACCATTGATTCATCTAGCGCATCCGGCGCTATATTAAGCAGCCGCAGTGCTCCTGCCATTACCTTGGAAAAAACGGGTGCCGCAACCGAACCACCGTAATATTTACCCGCCGTCGGCTCATCAATCATCACCACCATCACAAGACGGGGATCGCTGGCTGGCGCAATACCTGCAAATACAGATATATATCTGTCTTCCGCATAGCCACCTGATATGCTTTTCTTAGCCGTACCGGTCTTGCCTGCCACACGGTAACCGGGCACTGCAGCTGCAGGTGCTGTACCTTCCTCGCTAACTACAGCCTCCATCATTTTGCGAACCAGCCTGGCTGTCTTCGCCTTCATGACACGCTCACCTTTTACCGATTCATCCAAACGAATCAATGAAGCGGGATAGCGCAACCCATCACTGGCCAACACGACATAAGCTCGAGCCAACTGTAACGAAGTAACCGACAAGCCATACCCAAATGCCAACGTTGCCTGATCTATTTCTGCCCAGCGCCGGTAAGGTGCCAACTGACCAGTTACCTCACCAGGAAACCCTGTACTGGTTGGCTCACCAAAACCCATCTTGGAAAAGAATCCCCAGAACGCCTCTTTGGGTAGATCTAATGCAATTTTGCTGACGCCCACATTGCTGGATTTGAGAATCACCCGGCTGAGATCAATGGCACCGTAATTACGATGATCCTTAACCTGGTGACGACCCACTTTGAATGTTCCCGGCGTTGTATCGATTACCGTTCCAGGGGTATAGCGCCCTGACTCCAATGCGGCAGCAATAGTAAACGGCTTAACGGTTGAGCCCGGCTCAAAGACATCAGTCACCGCGCGATTCCGAAAACGCCCAACCTTGCCCCGCTTAGTGCCATTCGGGTTATAGGCAGGTTGATTGACCATCGCCAGGATCTCGCCATTGCGCGCATCCAGTATCACAGCCGAACCCGATTTTGCCTTATTCCTTTGAACCGCACCCTTCAGTTCACGGTATGCCAGAAACTGCAGGCGACGATCAATTGAAGTGACTAGATCTTTACCCGCCTCCGGCTCCAGTATGTTCTCTACATCTTTTACAGCCCGAGCACGGCCATCCTGTATGACACGCTTCTTGCCTGAAGTACCCTGCAGCCATTCGTCATAGGCTAACTCCAATCCCTCTTGGCCTTCGTCATCCACATTGGTAAAGCCAACAACGTGTGCGAACACTTCACCATCTGGATAATAACGACGATATTCACGCTGCAGGCCGACACCAGCCACATCATTCTCCGAAACATACTTGAGTAACCGGGCAGCCCGGTCCGGATTAATCCGTCGCTTTAAATAGACAAAAGATCGATCGCTTCTACGGGCCAACAACTGACGCAGGCCATCAAGATCCATCGCCAATGTCTTGGCAATGGGCGCCAAAACGCGACTATCAGGAGAAAGCGTGCGCGGATTAGCCCAGACCGAGTCAACTGGCGTACTGATTGCTACGGGCTCACCCTGCCGATCCTTAATCATGCCCCGGTGTGCGGAGATTTCCACCACCCGCAAATGACGACGCTGACCTTCGTTCTGAAGAAAGTCAGTTTCAAAAATCTGTTGGTCGACCGCGCGCCATACGAGAAGCGAAGCAGCAATCATCAACAAGCCGAGCAACGTCCACCGCCGAGCCTGATAGCTCGGTAGTGCCTGCTCAAACTGGCGGGCCTGCTTTTGACGTTTATTTCGTGTCTTGCCGCTCATTGTTATGGTTTAACTACCACGACCTCTTCAGCTGTAGGTATGTGCATCTTTAAACGCTTACGCGCCAGTTTTTCCACTCGGGCATGGGTTGCCCAGGTACTCTGCTCCAGTTGTAAACGTCCCCACTCGACTTCCATGGCATCACGTTCTGCGCGTAACACCTGCAGCGAGACAAAGTGCTTGCGCGAAGCGTACTTTGAATAAACCACACCGGTTGCTGTTAGTAGCAACCCAAATGTCAATAACAACAGCACCGTCAACTGACCCCGCGTCACTGTTTACGCTCCGCTACACGCAACACAGCACTTCTGGAACGGGGATTTTGATCAACCTCTTCCCGTGAAGGCTTAATCGCCTTTCCAATCAGATTCAGTGATGCATTACGCTGCTGCTCAGTAACCGGTATACCGGCCGGGAACTGCTCTCCTCGGGCAGCATCACGCATAAAACGTTTGACGATCCTATCTTCCAAAGAGTGAAAGCTAATCACCACCAGGCGCCCTCCTGGTGCCAGCACACGCAAGGACTGCTCGAGACAGGCCTTGATGTCGTCCAACTCTTTATTGATATAAATTCGAATAGCTTGGAAACAGCGGGTTGCAGGATGCTTGCCTTTCTCCCATGAAGGATTTGCGGCAGATACAATTTCAGACAGTTGGCGTGTTGTCTCAATCGGACGCTCTACCCTTGCCTCTGCAATAGCCCGGGCAATCCGTTTAGCAAAACGCTCTTCACCATATGTTTTGAAGACTTGCGCCATCTCATCCACCTCAGCAATCTTCAGCCAATCCGCAGCACTGACACCAGATGTATTGTCCATCCGCATATCCAGGGGACCATCATTAAGAAAACTGAACCCACGCTCTGACTTGTTGAGCTGCGGCGAAGAGACGCCCAGATCAAGCAGCACGCCATTCACCCGTCCAAAACAACCTTGCTCTTGTGCAAACTGCTCCAGCATGGCAAAAGAACCCTGCTTTATCTCAAACCGAGCATCACCGGCAAATCGTTCAGCGGCAGAGGCAATTGCATCCGGGTCTTTATCTATAGCCAGCAAAGAGCCGCGCTCATCCAGTCGCTGCAACATGGCCGCACTATGGCCTCCACGCCCAAATGTGCCATCAATGTAAATGCCATCTGACGTCATATTCAGAGCCTCCAGTGCTTCATGAAAGAGCACTGGCAGATGTGTTTCCCTGTTATCCATAACTATATTGAGAGCGTTTCTAGATCGGCAGGCAGATCGAGGTCATCCAGATTCACCTCATCCAACCAATCATCACGTTGACTATTCCAACGCTCCTCATCCCAAAGCTCGAATTTATTACCCTGACCTATGAGGACGGTATGCTTTTCCAGCTTGGCAAAATCACGCAAGGCAGGCGGCAGTAAGACACGACCCTGGGCATCCATTTCAACCTCAGTGGCATGCCCTACCAACAAGCGCTGTAGATTGCGCGCTGCTTTATTGAAGGAAGGTAGTTTCATCAGCTTGCGCTCTATCTCTTGCCACTCAGGCAGTGGATAGATCAATAGACAGTGATCACGATCAATCGTCACCACCAATTCCGAGGCACAGCACTCCTGCAACCGTTCGCGAAAACGCGTCGGTATAGCCAAGCGACCCTTGGCATCCAGATTGAGCTTATTGACACCCCGAAACAAAGAAATCTCCCCCCTTTTGGAATTCCTGTTTTCCTAAAAAATCCACTTTTACCCACTTATCCCCATAATAGGTACTCGAATCAGTGGTTGTCAAGGAAATCAACCCACCAAAACAGGCGAAAGTTCCTTTAAAGACAGATAGTTAGAGGCGCATCACAACAAGCAAAACAGGAGACAAGACAATAAAAAACAGCGGGGTAAATTGCGGAGTTAAAGTAACTTATCAAGAAGAGCAGAGATTAATTACTAAAACAGACCGAATAATCACAGATTAAAGAACACACAAGACCGTAGTTAACACGGAAAGCCTGAAGGCAGTAGAAGAGAATCCAATTCGTAGTAGTTAAACAACCAATCTGCAACAAGACTAAAGTGGGAGTCGGCCTGTAAGCCGGGTTCTGTCTTGGATGATCATTCATCTGGGATGCATGTCGCCATGCACCTCACGCGACCTACCCGGGGACCGTGCGGACCACACGTGGCGATCGAGTCGCCTGCCCCCCTATTTGGTCTTGCTCCGGGTGGGGTTTACCCTGCCACTCCTGTTGCCAGCAGCGCGGTGCGCTCTTACCGCACCATTTCACCCTTACCACCCGACCCGAAGATCGGAGGCGGTATATTTTCTGTGGCACTTTCCGTAGGCTCGCGCCCCCCAGGCGTTACCTGGCACCCTGTCCATCGGAGCCCGGACTTTCCTCCACTTTTTGCAAAGCAGCGACCATCCGGCCGACTCCCGGCGTGGAGAGTAGT
>JAPHUE010000288.1 GCA_026196795.1 Sedimenticola sp. | reverse complement strand
GACAATATCCTTGAATGTCCCACCTTTAGGATTGACCACTACAGCCAATTTGTCATCGTTATATTCAAAAATACCCGGTGCAATCTCGACACACTCATCACAGGTAGTACATTCAGGGGTTTCAATCCAGACCGGCTCATAATCGGCCGCATTGGCGGCCGCAAGCCCAGTCCCGGTCGCACCACTGGTCAGAGTTGAGGTGGTAGTCAGCGCCGATACATCACCATCATTGGCCATGGCCAGTAGATTCGCGGTCAGTTTCTGCGCCATCTCGGCCTTGGTGCGATTGACGATTTCTGTCTCATTGACCCCTTCATAATAACCAGAGAGTGATCTCAACTGATGCCAGAAGGTACGCCGCTCTTCACAGGAAAGTACAATCTCCTGAGCAACCAGTACCCGCATCAGATGGCTCTGTTTATCCACCGCCCAGATGTAGGGATAGCGACCCTCACGATCATCTTCATCCATATCCAGGAACTCATGCAGCTCAACCATGTCATCGTTCCAGGCGTCCTGCGGCACGGCACGGAAATGCTTGCGGAATCGTCCTTCACTGAAGGCGAAATCAGCAAAGGTGATGGGCAGTTCCATCTTCGCCTCTGTACCCTTCTCATCCAGATAGGTCAGCTTATAGGTGGGCCAATCTGAATCGATAGCCGGGTTACCCTCAATGCTGCAACATTCACTAAACGTTACCCCTGCATCCGGATCAAAACGGAACATGGGATAGGCACGGGATTCTAACGCCATCTTTGCCTGAGCTTCAGAGGCATCATCCGCCACTCCATGCTCTGGCTGACAAGTTGTATAGAGATTAAACATGGCTGGACGACGGCTGTTCAACCCATCAATAAAGCCCTCTATCAGATGAGTCACGTTGGCCTGAGAACTCTGCAGCACAAAGCTGGTGCGATGCGCCATACCAATGATGCCCATCTCTTTGCGGATTTCAGTCTTACCCTTCCAGGCTTTTCCGTAAGGCGACATATCCGCCACCTGACCAACGAAGCCTGACGTACAAGCCTGACCACCTGTGTTTGAATAAACCTGGGTGTCCAGGATCAGAACTTTGATTGGTACGCCTGAAGCGAGGGCACGAGACAGGTTCTGGAAACCGATATCGTACATGGCACCGTCACCACCGATCGAGACCACAGGCGGACAGAGCTGCCACTCTTCGTCACTGAAGCCTTTCCAGTCAAAGTAGGTGAAGAACTCATCGTGGATATCGGCATCGTATTTGCCTTCCAGCTCCAGCTTGGCCTGACGAATGGTTTTGAAACCGGCCGCCATCTTAGCCATGTGGCCCTCAAAGATACCCATTGCAACCGAGGGGCTATCCTGGAACAGATGACTGGTCCAGGGGAATGGGTAAGGGTTGAATGGGAAGGTTGAACCCCATACCGAAGTACAACCGGTGGCGTTAATAATACCCATGGTGGCACGACCCTGATTGGTGTTGCCATCGGTATAGAGCCACTTCAGGTGACGCAGTTTTTCCAATAGCTGTGTGGCCCACTTCAACCATTTCGGATCAACGGGATCTACCACAGAGCCTTCGGACAGCGTTGCTGAAAGATTGGTCAGGGTCAGATCGGTATCCTTGTTCTCTTCTACTACGTCATTGATCGCTGACGTATTTGAGAGATCCATACCGGCTGCCAGTTTGAGACGAATATGAGTCTCAAGTCGATTGATCAGATCATCCAGCTCGGCAATATGAGCCTTGACCCGTGGCTGCATTAACGCAGTCGCCGTACCAGTAAACAGATGGATAGCGGTCTTCTCACCACAACCCAGACAGGCACCATCACCAGAGAGCAGGGATTGATAGTTGGTCTTATCCAGCAGCAGGGTTTCCAGTGCACCGATTTTCTCATTCAGATCATCAATTCGAATGAAGTCAGCATCGGTGGTGGGCAGATCCATCCAGAATTTCCAATCCTTTTGCATCTTTTCAACGGCTGCATCGGTCTGCAGATCAACCACCAGGGCACCGTCATCACACACCTCAACACACTCCATACACCCTTTACAGGTATAGGGGTTGATGGTGATGGAGAAGAGACCGCCTGAGCCTTTTTCCTTCTTTTCACGAGTGCTGTAGTAAGGCTTGGTTATAGAGAACTCAAAACCACCAATCGATTCAAGGAACAGACCAAACTCACGTTCAAGACCGGCTTTTTTCTGTTCATCAAGATCAGACTCAGCAACCACTTCAAGAACCGCCTGATCAATCAGTTTGGAAACAACGGCGGCCTCTCCCTGCACATCAATCAGTTCACGCAGACGCTTTTCGACGTTGCGACTTTCACGACGCAGATAAAGTGTGGGTGTCCCTTTTTTCTCAATCCGCTCAATGGCCGTATTGAAGACATCACTGATGGTGTTGACCAGCCCCGGAATGGCACTGTCAGGACAAGCGGTATAACAGTCGCCACAAGCCGTGCAGTTTTCTGTAATGAATTTAGGATAATCAAAACGAATCTGGGTCATGTCACGGAAGATACCGGTAGCGGCCGGTATCAAACTGGTGGCCATGTAGGGATCAACCAGATTTTCAGAACCCTTGCCGCTCATGTAGAACGAACCGGTCTGCTCCCAGAAGCGATGGACGTCTGACAGTTTGCCATCACCTTCTGGAAGATATTGCAACATAACCGGAATATTGGCCGCTTTGCGAATATCCTGCGGAGTCATGCCAATCTTTTTATTGGTGATCTCGCGAATCTCATCAAAGCCACGGCGAACAACCCGTAGGTTATCCTCAACAACCCGCTCGCCTTTGCCGCCAAACTTATCCCGCAGCTGCGTGGTAATGGCATCAAACAGCCCCTGTTCTGTCAGATGGGCACGCTCAAGCAAGGGTGAAGCCGCAAAGAAAGCACCCTGGAAAGCATTACCCTGCATACGGAACTGCAGCTCTGCATCCGAGGCTTCATCTTTGGCGATCTTGAAGCCATCAATAAAGTAGACGTGAATATTGTGGTCTACGATGTACTTCTGGTACTGAACCGGGATCTGTGCCCAGACTTCATCCTCGGTCTCCAGATTACTCTGGATAATAAAGAAGCCACCCTCTTTCAATCCATACAGTGGATTGGAGTGCAGAAACACATTGGGATCGGGTGACAACACCACATCCACATGATGATATTCACAGTTAAGGCGAATAGCCTCTGGCGCGGCCGACAGATAGTAGGTTGTCGGTTGACCTTTCTTCTCCGAGCCATATTTTGGATTGGCGCGAATGTCATAACCCAGCAAATCATACAGGGTCATGGCCAGATTCTTACCGGTGGTGATAGCACCCCAGCCACCGACCGAATGCATACGTACAGTAATCGCATCTTTTGGCAGCAGGTCAGGATTCTCACTGCCACGAATAGCCATCTGCGCAATGTGCGGATAGGACTCCAATAGCTCCTGCTGACGGATCTCTGCTTTTGGATCAGCCGATTCACGCACGAAATCCACACCCAGATAGAAGAAACGCTGCTTTCTACCTTCTGGCAACATATTCTCAATCGCGCCGATCAAACCTTCAGGCTGCAGATCCCGAGAACCCAGTCCATAGGAACCAGAGAACAGCGCCGGCGCATCACCGGCCTTGTAGGACTCATAGGTGGGATAAGGCTTGTCACCTTTCGCGTAGCCACCGTTTTCTATACATTTGGTCAGTGCTGCACGAATTTCACGAATCATCGGCAGATCTTCAGCCAGTGGCTGATCGGTACGTTCCAGCACCACAACACCCTTGCGACCTTTTAGTACTTTACCGATCAGATCACCCGGGAACGGACGATACATGGTGAGGTTCATGACACCGACTTTCAGTTTGCGTGTCTCACGCAGGTAATCAGCAACAACCTGTGCCTGGATAATCATGGAGCCCTGACCGGCAATAATGTATTCCGCATCATCCATTTTGTATTGACCGACGCGGTTATAACGACGACCCGTCAGTTGGTAATACTCATCCATTACCTGATCGGCAATACTTGAAATGTGATCAAAGAAATAGGGACGCTGTGCTGCAACAGCCTGCATGTAAGCATCCTGGTTCTGTACTGAACCTGACAGCATAGGATTATCTACATCCCAGATCTCAGGGACGCGACGACGCTTCTCACCATAGATCATCTTCTGCGCAGGGGTTGGGCAGCTGATAATGTCATCCGGGCACCCACAAAACTCTTCGATCAGTTCGCGCTCAGGCACCATCACGGGCTCAATCAGATGAGTGGTCAGGAAACCATCCTGTGCAACAGCCGCAGGTGTCAAACTCTGCTCTGCGATTTTTCGACCAATGAGGTTAAGGTCAGCCGCCTCTTGTGCGTCTGCACCGAACACCTGAAAGAAGCCGGTATCATCTATACAGTGATAGTCATCATGGCCGCAATGTACGTTCAGTGATGCCTTGGTAATGGCCCGTGTGCCGATATTCAGCACATAAGGCAGGCGCTTGCCAACCGCCGCATAAAGCGACTCATGCATGAAGGCGACACCTTGCGCAGAAGAGAAGTTGGTGGCACGTAGCCCGGTCATCGCCATACCGGCTGTTACCGCCGCCGCCGCATGTTCGGATTCTGGCTCAACAAATATCAGAGGCTTTCCGGCCACATTGATATGTCCCTTCGCCACCTCTTCTGCCCAGTACTCACCCATCTGGGTGGAGGGGGTTATGGGATAGGCGCCAGCAGCATCAGAGGCCTCTCGCTCACACATGATAACGGCAGTGTTTCCATCCATCGCCATGCGGATACCTGGATACTTAAACTGCTTTTGCTCTTTTTTACCGAACATGGACACTTCCTCTTCTACGAAACCGGACCAACCATCACTTCTGACAGTCCAACTTAAAAAATCTCAAACTACCCGACGGGCAGCACCTCTTTACGGATAATCTTTTTCGCGTCTTTACCCACCTGATAGCCACCCTGTTTATCAAACCAGACAATGGCACCCGTCGGGCAACGCTCGATAGCCACCTTTGAAGCCAGGTCGTTCTTGCTGTAATCAATCACAGCCAGGTTATTACGCATCTCGATCAAACCTTCTGGTGAATCCACTGCACAACGCTCACAAGCGGTACAGATCACCTCACATTCAGCCTCGGCCTCTTCACCCTTCTCAAGGTTTTTACAGGCAACAAACAACTGTTCATTAACCGAGTGAAGTTCAAACAGATCCTTGGGACAAACGTCAACGCAATCATTGCAGGCCGTACAAAGCGCTTCATCAACAATGGGTAGGCCGTACTT
>JAPHUE010000164.1 GCA_026196795.1 Sedimenticola sp. | reverse complement strand
GCCGCACGGATCGCCAGAACACCGGAGTGGAAATAGGTCCCTTCGCCCAGGTTGGCAAAGATATGTTCGGTTTTGGTAAAGGGTGCCTGGCCAATCCAGGGAACGCCTTCACCACCCATTTGTGTGAAGGTGTCGGTGCCGCGATCCATCCAGGTTGCCATATAGTGACAGCCGATACCGCCCGTTGCCCGGCTTCCTTCTGGCAGGCGGGTAGAGGTGTTGTGTGGACAGCCAGAGCAGAAGTGTGGCACCCGATCCAGCTTGATGCGGGGTAGTGCAAGTTCAGTATCTTTCTTTTCCAGAAAGCGTAGCCGCTTCTCTATCTCTTCGCTCTGATAAAAACGGTGAATACGTGCGGCAATGACGCGGGCTATGCGCGCGGGTGTCAATTCGCTTTGAGAGGGAAGTAGCCACTGATTGGTTTCGTCAAACTTGCCAATCACCCGGGGGCGTACGGCCTCTTTCCAGTTATACAGCTGCTCTTTTATCTGGTTTTCGATCAGGCCACGTTTCTCTTCAACGACCAGAAGCTCTTCGAGTCCTTCTGCAAACTGGCGCACGCCTTCCCGTTCCAGTGGCCAGCTCATGCCGACTTTATAAACACGAATACCAATTTTGGCGGCTATTGCCTTGGTAATGCCGAGGTCTTCGAGGGCCTGTAGGACATCGAGATAGGATTTACCGGTTGTTGCGATGCCTAGATAGGGTTGCGGACTATCAATAACAATTTTATTGAGTCTGTTTACACGGGCGAAGGCGAGTGCGGCATAGAGTCGATGACGATGTAACAGCGCCTCCTGTTCCAAGGGGGTATGGGGCCAGCGAATATTCAGACCACCCTCGGGTATCTCGATATCTGTAGGAAGGGTTATCTTTACCCGGTCAGGATCAATTGAAACTGAGGCGGAGGTATCGACAGTCTCAGCAATGGTCTTTAAGGCGACCCAGCAACCAGAGTAGCGGGAGAGGGCCCATCCAATCTGGCCATAATCGAGAATCTCCTGAACGCCTGCCGGATTGAGTACCGGAATCATGGCGTCCATGAATGCGTACTCAGTCTGATGGGGTAGGGTGGAAGATTTACTGTTGTGATCATCGCCTGCAACCACCAGCACGCCACCATTTGGCGATGTGCCCGCGGCATTGGCATGTTTGAAAACGTCACCGGAACGATCAACGCCCGGGCCTTTTCCATACCACATGCTATACACACCGTCATACTCGGCACCTTCAAACAGGTTCAACTGCTGACTACCCCAGATGGCGGTGGCAGCCAGATCTTCATTTAACCCGGGTTGGAAGGTAATGTGTGAGGCTTTCAAATACTTCTTTGCTTTCCAGAGCTCTTTATCGAATCCACCCAGAGGTGATCCTCGATATCCTGAAATAAATCCGGCGGTGTTCAGTCCAGCCTGCTGGTCACGTTGCTGTTGCAACATCGGCAGGCGTACCAGCGCCTGTACGCCAGTAAGGTAAACTCGACCGGTGTCGAGGGTGTACTTGTCGTCCAGCTTGATATCGGCAAGCGCCATTTGGGGATCTCCCTGGGCCTGTTTCGAACGTGGTTGTTCGAAAGAAGTCGATTACCAACCGACACTGCATAGCGTCAAGGGATTACCCCACGCCTTATTTTCGGTTGAGTTTTACAGCTCTATCTGTGGTGCAGCGTATCTAGCTGATCAAAATTGATCTGCTGTGCTGTTCCATCGATATAGGGAAGGGGGTGGTGTGGTCAGGCGGTGAAGCCCAGTGTGTGTCAGTGCATTTCTAATCATGATCATATCCTCCAATACGGGATTACCGTATTTGGTTTGTGCCTGAAAGAGTGGTTCAGGCTGACCGAAAACCCTTTTGGGGTTTCAATTCAGTGCTTTTTAATAGCCTTTGTGAGGCTTGTTGGGCGCAGACAATAGGATAACTTTGCCAATGCGTCAAGCAACTAAAACAAGATTAAAGCTTACTAATTGGACGTTTATTCTGGTCAGATTGTTCCCGATTGCCAGAACATTCGGATGAACAGCCTACTGTTTTGCCCGGTTTACAGGTTTTAGTATAGGTGGTGGTTACTGAGGCGGCATGCAGGCCCAACTGCCATGTCGGGCCTGGTGATTTAGGGGGGATTAGCGTGCTGATGCTTGTTCGATAAACTGACGTATGCGGGGTGCAATCTCTTCTCTGAAGCGCCGGCCGTTGAAAATACCGTAATGCCCGACACTTTTTTGGGTGTAGTGTTCATGCAGTGGCGTGTTCGGGGAGAGTTTGTGTGCCGCCTTGGTCTGTCCTGGGCCGGTGATATCATCCAGTTCACCTTCGATGGTCATCAGGGCCGTACGGTCGATCAGTTCGGGTTTGATCAGTCGTCCGTCGCACTCAAGAATGCCTTTGGGTAGGTGGTGATCTAGAAAGACCTTCTCAATTGTTTCCAGGTAAAACGGGGCATCCAAGTCCATCACTGCCAGATACTCATCGTAAAATGTTTCATGTTGGACTGCACTGTCACCATCACCAGAAACAAGGTGTTCAAAATAGTCATGATGCGCCGTCATGTGTCGATCGAGATTCATCGAGAGAAAACCGGCCAGCTGTAAAAAACCAGGGTAAACAGATCGGCCTTTGCCGCGTCGATTCAGCGGTACGGTGTGAATAGTATGTTGTTTAAACCACTGAATATTTCGTTTTCCCGCAAAGTCATTCACTTCGGTGGGGGTCTTGCGTGTGTCAACAGGGCCTCCCATCAGAATCATACTGCGGGGAACGTTCTCCTGGTCTTCCGACATGAGTGCAACAGCTGCGATGGCGGGTACAGAGGGTTGACAGACGGCCATCAAATGGACATCGCCGTCGAAGTAACGAATGAACTCTTGCAAATATTCAACATAACTGCTCAGAGTAAAACGTCCATCAGAGAGCGGTACACTGCCGGCGTCATGCCAGTCGGTGATATAGACATTGTGGTCACCCATAAACTCACGCACTGTGCCACGTAACAGGGTGGCGTAGTGGCCAGACATCGGCGCGGCCATCAGCAGATTCGGTTTTTTCGGATCCGGTGTTCCAAAACAGAGCAGATCACCAAAGGGGTTGCAGATAACCGTCGTTTCTTCAATATCCAAATCAAAGGCAGGTCGTGAATAGGGGCGGGTATAACGTTCTAGCAGACGACTTGCGGCATGCCACTGTTTCATCCAAGGAATGTCCTTGGTCATTGCGGCATTCATGAAAGCGTAGAGATTAATTGAACGAGCCCAATAAGTGCCCAGAGTATGGAGATTGTAAAGCATAGAAATGACTCGTCAGACTGCGTGAGATAGCAACTACAGTAACGTTTATAATGCAGTGCAGCAACCTAAAACATGTGTCATTTCACCAGTCCTTATTGGTAACAAATGTAACTGCCTGAAATGTATCCGTATGTGGCTGTATGATTTTTACGCAATCTGAAAGCAGCTGAGTCTGGATGCCACCTGTGGATAAACCAATGGTAGTTGCTAACAGGGTTATCCACATGATCTGTGGATAATCGATCATATGGTAATAACCAGATAAATCATGTTGGAAATATTTAGCCCTCTTTCTGTAAGGTTTATATAAACGCTGATTTAGGCTATAGATCTTCATGTAAGTAAACGGAGAAAGCCATGAACAGTGAAAATCGTGCCGATACAAAGCACCCCTTCCAACGTCCCGATGAAGAGCAGTTGCGCCAGGATCTGACTGATTTGCAATATCAGGTCACCCAGCAAGAGGGGACGGAAAGGCCGTTTCATAATGAGTACTGGGATGAAAAGGCAGTGGGACTCTATGTGGATGTGGTCAGTGGAGAGGCCCTATTCTCATCCGCTGATAAGTTTGATTCGGGGACCGGTTGGCCCAGCTTCTTTCGTCCGGTAAATAGTGAAAATATTGTTGAACGCAAAGATGGAAAACTGTTTATGACCCGTATCGAGGTGCGCAGTCGTCATGGCGACTCCCACCTGGGACACCTGTTTGATGATGGGCCGGCGCCGACTGGATTACGTTACTGTATCAACTCCGCCTCGCTCCGGTTTATACCTAAAGCGTCACTCGAAGCTGAAGGCTATGGGGAGTATCTTAAGCTGTTTAAATAGTGGCGATATGCGAATAGAAATCCTTCTGCCAACGATCTCTGCTTGACAATTATGGGTCAGCCGACCTAGTCTTAACCGAAGCGCCGATTTATCTCAGATTGCGGGCGCTATAAAAATTCGGCTAAAGCGAGGAACACCTGCTTTGGCTGTGGAGCCAGGCGGGT
>JAPHUE010000290.1 GCA_026196795.1 Sedimenticola sp. | reverse complement strand
TTCCACCTAGGATTCTAGGTTAGCTCCTCCAAATTGTCGAACTATGCTAGTCTCCAAACCTTTATTAACTTGCGAGTATGTGATGAAAGCACGGGTAAAATGGGTAGAACAGACCCTTATGGTAGGTGAATCGGGAAGTGGACATGCCATAGTGATGGATGGCCCCCCCGACTTTGGTGGTCGGAATCTGGGCGTCAGGCCGATGGAGATGATGCTTCTGGGACTGGGGGGCTGCACTCAGTTTGATGTGGTGCATATCCTACGGAAGGGTCGAAACGAGGTTTCATTGTGTGAGGTAGAGTTGGATGCAGAACGCGCAGAAAAGGATCCAAAGGTGTTTACCAAGATCCATGTGCATTTTCGAGTAGCAGGGCCTGGGCTGACCGAAAAGAGCGTCGCACGTGCAGTCAAGCTCAGTGCCGAGAAATACTGCTCTGCCTCTATCATGCTGGGGCAGGTGGTGGAAATTACCCATGACTTTGAGCTGGTGTCCGAGTAATGGTGGATGCAGTCATGGGGCGGCGGCCTGAAAGTCTGTTGCCCTCTCTATATGTAAGATTAATTAGGAGAGTCGGTTTTTGAACTCCTGATAGCCGAAGGTGCGAATCATCCGAAGTTGGTCATCGCTGGTCCAGATGGCCAGTGAAGGGAGATTGACGCCATTGAAGGTGGTGTTCTTGACAAAGGTATAGTGGATCATGTCTTCCAGGACGATCTTGTCACCCACCAGCAATGGTTTGTCGAAGGCATAATCACCAATGACATCGCCTGCCAGACAAGTGTTGCCGGCCAGCCGGTAGGTGTAGGCTTTCTCTCCCGGCTCACCGGCATTTCGGATTTTTGGTCGGTAAGGCATCTCCAGCACGTCAGGCATATGGGCTGCGGCGGAGGTGTCCAGTATGGCGATCTCCATATTGTTACGTACCACGTCCAGTACAGAGGCGACCAGCGGCCCAGTCTGCCAGCCCACGGCACCGCCGGGTTCCAGATAGACATCAACATCGTAACGTTCACGAAACGCTTTGACCAAACGGATGAGTAGTTCGAGGTCGTAGCCTTCCCGAGTCATCAAATGGCCGCCGCCAAAGTTTACCCATTTCATTTGTGGGATCCACTGGCCAAATCGTTGTTCAAATGCGGCCAGGGTTCTCTCCAGACTGTCGGCGCCGCATTCACAGAGTGCATGAAAGTGGAGTCCTTCTATGCCTTCCAGTGCCTCGGGTTGGAACTCTTCTGCCGTAACACCCAAGCGTGAAGTGCTGCCGCAGGGGTTATACATATCCACATCCACCTCATCCACCTGTGGATTTACCCGAATGGCGCATGAGATACCGGCGTCCAGTGCCTGTTGTCCAAATCGTCGCCATTGGTTGAATGAGTTGAAGGTGATGTGGTGTGCCAGCTTCAGAATCTCAGGGAACTCGGCATCGGTATAGGCTGGCGCATAGACATGGACCTCTTTGCCAAACGCTTCGGCCGCTAATCGTGCTTCGTTCAGGGAGCTGGCAGTGCAGCCATACAGTACCTCCCGAATGATCGGGAAGGTGCTCCACATGGCGTAGCCCTTGAGGGCCAGGATGATTTTTCCACCAGACGCCTGCTGAACCTGTTCCATTAGTTTCAGGTTGGCGCGCAGCTTCTCCTCCTCAAGCACATAGCAAGGAGTTGGGATGCGTGAGATATCGAGAGTCATGCTGCTATTTACCGCCTTTATTCTGGAAGCGAGTCGACATCAATGTCGGTTTCAATATCGGTCCAAGGCAGTCCGTTTTTATTCAGGGCGGCCATGAAAGGATCTGGGTCAAACTGTTCCATGTTCCATACGCCAGGTTTCATCCATTGACCAGTCAGCATCATCATGGCGCCAATCATGGCAGGAACGCCTGTGGTATAGGAGACGCCTTGAGCACAGGTCTCTTTATAACACTCCTGGTGATCGCAAATGTTGTAGACATAGCGGGAGACGGGGTTGCCGTCCTTTGTGCCTTTGGCTATCACACCAATATTGGTCTTGCCGACGGTGCGTGGCCCCAGTGAGGCAGGATCGGGCAGCAGTGCCTTGAGGAATTGGATAGGCACAATCTCCCTGCCTTCGAATTGGATGGGCTCAATAGAGTCCAGGCCAATGTTGCGAAATACTTCCAGGTGTTTCAGGTAGGCTTCTCCGAAGGTCATCCAGAAACGCATCCGCTTAACGCCGGGTATGTTCTGGGACAGAGACTCCATCTCCTCGTGATAGAGCAGGTACATCTTTTTTGAACCGACCTGTTCAAAATCAAAAGTATGGTGAATCTCCATCGGCTGGGTTTCAATCCATTCACCATTCTCAAAATAGCGGCCATTGGCTGTTACTTCACGAATATTGATTTCGGGATTGAAGTTAGTGGCGAAGGCATAACCGTGGTCACCGCCATTACAGTCGAGAATATCCACGGTATCAATCTGATCAAAGTGATGTTTCAGCAGATGGGCGCAGAAGACATTGGTGACGCCGGGGTCAAAGCCAGAGCCCAGCAGGGCCATCAGGCCTGCCTGTTCAAATCGTTCCCGATAGGCCCATTGCCACTTGTATTCGAATTTCGCTTCATCCAGTGGTTCGTAGTTGGCGGTATCAAGGTAGTGGACCCCTGTTTCAAGGCAGGCATCCATGATGGTCAGGTCCTGATAAGGGAGTGCAACGTTGATGACCATGGCCGGCTTGATCTGATTAATCAGATCAACCAGTTCCGGCACGTTGTCCGCATCAATCTGAGCGGTAGTGATTGTTTGGCCGCACTTATCCTTTATCTCCGTAGCAATCTGGTCGCATTTTGAGCGGGTCCTGCTTGCCAGGTGAATGCTACTGAACACAGCGGGTATCTGCGCGCATTTATGAGCAACGACACGACCAACACCACCGGCCCCAATAATTAATACAGTACTCATCGTATATGTGTTCCTAAGGTTTCAATAATCAAAGAACAAGTTGTGCCGTATTTGATTCTCATGTGACATTATTACTACTTGCCCTGATTTAGGCAGATCGAGTGTCACTATGGCTAAATCAGTAATGATACCCTCCTATCGATAATAGCGTCGATAGGAGGGGCCATTCAATTGGTCCGGGTCAAGCTCATTTCGATTAATTCAATGGGGTGTACAACACGCCGTTTTTCTGTTTTTTCCCGCAATCCGCTGGCCAGATGAAGTGCGCAGCCACTGTTGCTGGTGGCCAGAAATTCTGGCTCAACCGATTGTATACATTCAATGGCCCTGTCTCGCAGCGCATCTGCCAGGGTTGGCTGTTCAAGTAAGTAACTTCCGGCTGCTCCGCAGCAGTCGATCTCTGTTAAAGGCGTTAGCTGGATTTGTGGTATACGGTTAAGGAGACGCGCCGGTTGGTCGCCAAGTTTCAGTTGATGTTTGAGTGTACATGGGCTGTGCAATGCAACTCGGTAGGGTAAAGGGTGCAGATCAATCCCCTCGGGCCACTCAATGCTATTTAAGAAATGTGATATTTCCCATGTTGGCACACTAAAGACCTGTTGGGTGAGTTGTGCCCCGCAGCCACTGGCGATATAGATTATGGCGTCCAACGCATCTTGGTTGAACGCATCCTGATTTTGCATGGACATCTGTTGTGCGGTCTTGTTGTCTCCAGCGTGCCGTTGCAGCGCCCCACAACAGCCTTGATTGGTTGGAATAACAACTTCATAGCCCAGGTGGTTCAAGACCGTGATGGTGGCATTCAGCCCGGTTCGGTCACTGATACGTCCCACACAACCGGTGAACAGTCCTACACGGCCCTGGGGTTTGGTCTTGGTTGGATAGGTTTTTTTCCAGTGGCCGACCTTGGCGTTAGTCGGCATTAAAGCATCCAGTCTTCTAAGCTGCTTGCTCCCAATTGAGCGGAGGATCTGTCGGATCCCTGAATAACGGTAGAGCCATAAAGCCAAGCGACTGGATTTTCTGTAGGGTTGGTTTGATATGAGTTTATGGCTTTGCTTGGTTATCCAGCTCTTTTCTCCTCTGATCTCTCGTATTGTATTAATTAGTCCACTGTACTTTACGCCGGAAGGGCAGGCAGCCTCGCAGGCCAGGCAACTGAGGCATCGATCCAGATGATATTGCGTATCTTCCAGTGTCAGGTGGCCGTTGGCATAGGCTTGGATGAGCGAAATGCGCCCCCTGGGCGAGTCGCCCTCGTCCTTGGTGAGTTTGTAAGTGGGGCACTGTGGGAGGCAAATGCCACATTTAACGCAGCGATCGGCTTCCAGTAGAAGATCAGGATGATTCACGGGATTTGAGATGGTCTTGCTGCATGATGTTATATAAATAGGTAGGTGGATTGTACTCGTGAGAATAATAAAGTGCAGCACTACCATTTATAATGGTTTTGAATATTAGGCCTTGCCTTGCGATATTCGCTTGACATGTTATCGCTAATATTAGAGCATATTAATACTTTAAATGCTCTGCATATTTAAGTACTACATCCATCCTCCTTTGGTGGTTTGATATTTAAAAGGCGTGACGTCCCCCGTCACGCCTATTTTTTTATACAAAATAATGTAACCGGGTCTTGCTACAGTCCGTCCGATCCGGTAATATTCGCGCTCTTTTTTAAAGCGCTAGTATTGTTACTCCGCTGGAGCAAGTCAGATGACGACCGTAAGTGCAAAACCCGCAGAAGTGC
>JAPHUE010000039.1 GCA_026196795.1 Sedimenticola sp. | reverse complement strand
CGTGAAGCCTCTACATAGACAAGCCGGTGCTTGATGTCCTCTTCACTGTAATAATCATAGGGCAGTTGGAGGGCATCCAATGGTGGGGTTGGGGCTTGTACAACCTTATTGATGGGGCGCTCGCCCTTTAACAGTTGCTGACAGAGTTGGGCAAAAGCGAGGTCGCCCTGTCCGGTAACCAGATAGTCGGCCTGATGAAAGATGGCTTGATCCTGCCACTCATGACTCACTTCTGGTCCACCAATGATTATCAGGGTCTCGGGACTGATTGTCTTCAGTATCGCCACCAGCTGCTGGCTGCGTTCGGTGTTCCAGATATAGACACCCAGACCGATTATTCGGGGTTTAGTGGCCAGTAGTTGCTCTGCAATATCGATCGGCCAGGGCTCCAGGGTGTACTCCTGAATCTCGGTCCGGTTCTGGAGTTCACCCATATTGGCATACAGATAACGTAACCCCAGCGAGGCGTGGATATGCTTGGCATTCAGGCTGGTGAGAATAATCTCGGGCATTATTTATGGGTTCGGCTTAAAGGTGCGAACATCGGCGAAGCTGCCCGAAGGTAACTGCTTTAGTGATGGTATGAGGTTTGCGATCAGGGTTCCGGCTTCATGGGGTGTCGGCATGGCTTCCGTACCACGGGCTGCCCGTAATTTCTCAACGGAAGGAAACTGATTCGCATCCACCTGATCCTGGTCGCACAAGACATCCTGCATGGCGGTGTCGATAAGGCCCGGTGCCAAGGCCGTTAGATGGCTATGTGCAAATTCATGGGCATAGAGCTGGGTCAGCATGTTGAGTGTGGCCTTGGAGAGGGCGTAGGCTCCCCAGCCGCGACTACCATTAGTGGCCGCACCGGATGAGATCAGCACAATCTGATCAACACGGATGCCAGATCTTAACAACCAGTCCAACAGTACCTTGTTGGACCAGACATTGGCCTCCATTACGGACTGGATATCTTCCAGGCTGGTGTCGGCCATATCCTGCATTTTGCCCAGAATGCCGGCATTTAATACCACGGCATCCAGGTGTCCGATCCCCATTAGCAAGGTTTCCAGAGCGAGAGGTACGGCTTCATAATCGGTCAGGTCACAGCGGATATCTTTCAGCTTGTGATCGGTTTTACTGCAACCACGACGACTGACGCCGTAAACCTCAAATCCCTGTGCCAGATAGGCCTCGGTCAGTCCCAGCCCGAGACCGCTGCTATTACCTGTTATTAATACTGTTCTGCTCATACTGCTTAACCCATATCAAATTTTGATTTACTATCGTCTGCTAGGCTTCGTCGCCTAGTGATGTGCTCTATCTAAAAGCCCGTTTATATTAACAGATACACGTCTTATAACGCGTCCCCGGCTATGAGGTTACCTTTGCTGCGACACTTTGCCCAGTACCTGATGCTCTGGTATTTGATTACGCCTGTTAGTGTTGCAGCGGATATTCCTCTTCAGCCACTCATAGACGCTGCCAAGGCGGGTTCTACGCTGCAGTTGCCAGCTGGGCGCTACAGCGGTCCCGTGTTTATCGATAAACCGCTGACCATAGATGGTGCAGGCAGGGTCACGATTGATGGTGGCGGTGTGGGTACGGTCATCACCGTTGATACCGATGGAGCGCGCCTGAGTAACCTGCATATTACCGGATCGGGCGACCGTCATAACGAGCTGGATGCCGGTATTCTGGTCTCTGGGAAGTTTAATGTCATAAAGGACAACAGGCTGGATGATGTCCTGTTCGGCATAGCGCTTCATCAATCTGAATACGGCATTGTGCGCCGAAACAGCATCCGTTCCAAAGTGCGCGAACTGGCTCAGCGTGGCGACGGAATACGTATCTGGTATAGCGTGGGAAATAAGGTGATACAGAACCGGATTCAGGATGCCCGTGATGTGATCGTTCTTGACTCCCGTGAAAATCAACTGACGAAAAACCAAGTTGAGGGAGGGCGTTACTCATTACATGTGGTTAATTCCCAGGGAACCCGGATTATTGGCAATCGCTTTATCGAAAATGAAGCAGGTATCTTTGCATTAAAAGCCAATAACCTGGTGATTAAAGATAATCTGGTGGCAGAGATCAGAGATGTCACCGGGGTTGGAATTGGTTTGAAAGAGAGTTCCAGCGCGCTTATTGAGAATAACCGAATCCTGAATGTAATGGTCGGGATTGCTCTCGATCTCTCTCCAGAAGATCATGAACTGCCAAACACCGTCAGATCAAACTTCCTTGCCTACAATACAGTCGGTATACAGTTCTTGAGTGATCGGGGTGGTAATCATCTCTCTTCCAACCGATTCCATAATAATTATCTTCCGGTTGCCGTCAGGAACGGTGGTGGTGCGATGAAGAATCAATGGGGTGGTAATTACTGGAGTGACTACGCCGGTTTTGATCAAAACGGGGATGGTGCGGGTGATACCCCTTATGAATCCTATGCTTATGCCGATCAGCTCTGGCTGGACTTCCCCAGTACGCAGTTTTTTATAGCCAGTCCCTCATTCAGTCTGCTTGATTTTCTGGAACGTCTGGCTCCGTTTTCTGAGCCGCGTCTCATGGTTAGAGATGGCAATCCGCGTTTTTCAGACGAGCAGCTGGAATTGAGTATCAGTCAGGAAAAGCAGGACTCAACTTGTAGTTTTTGCTGAGGCTTTTAGAGGGCAGAGGCCATCATGGAGGTCTTTTCCAGACGATCAGCCAGCGTACGCATCAAAACTTTATTGAATTTGGTTTGTAGCTGAATTGAAGCCTGCTGAAGGGATTCAGTTTTGATTTTGATGATAGTGACAGGGCTGTTACTCACCACACTGGCACTGCGGGGTTTTTTCATTCCGTGGATGTAGGCCATCTCACCAAAACACTGTCCGGTTTCAATGAGGCCAAGGAAAGCGTCATTTTTCATGATGCGGGCATCACCCGAGGCGAGAATAAATATTGACCCGCCGATTTTGCCCTCTTCAATAAGTGTTTTGGCTCCGCGAAAACGGCGCCATTTACTGATTCGGAGAACTTCCCATAACTCAACATCAGTGAACAGATGGAAGAATGGCAGTGTCTTAAGGATGTTGAATTTTCGGGTATCCGACACATCAATGCTGGAAGAGTGTTCCAGTTGCTCATGTACAGAGGCCAGATCGCACGCAAGATCCGCCCAGCTGTCATAGCGATCAGAGGCCTTTTTACTGATGCATCGATCTACAATGCGGATAATCGCCTTGGGAATGCCCTTGCGTACATCGCTCAAGGGTGTTGGCGATTTATTGGAGATTTTCTGAATCAGGTCATACTGGTTTTCAGCCGTGAACGGCAGCTTGCCACTCAATAACTGATACATCACTACGCCGAGTGAGTAGATATCGGCCTGTTGGCTGAGCTCTTGTCCCATGATCTGCTCAGGTGACATGTAGCTGGGTGTGCCCACGGCATCCACCACCTGGGTCAGGTCAGAGTCAGCCAGCAGTGCGGTGCCAAAATCAGTCAGTTTGATATCGGTTCCGCCTGTTGTAAGCAGGTTGGCAGGCTTGATATCGCGGTGAATCAATCCGTTCAAGTAAGCATATTCAAGCGCATTGCAGCACTTGAAAATGATTTCAACCACGTCATCTATTGGGAGCAGGTTTTCCGGCTTGGTGTAGGTTTTCAGGGTGTGGCCGTTGACGTACTCCATTACGATGTAGTGCATATCCCTTTCCGTACCCGCGTCAAAAACGGTAACGATATAGGGGTGGCGTAATTTACCCGCCAGACTCGCCTCATTAATAAACATTTTTTTGAAGCGGGAACCATTTACTGGGTCGCTGAAAATATTCTGATGGGCAATCTTTATCGCAACTTCACTATTGGAGAAAGGATCTTCGGCAAGGTAGACGGAGGCAGTCGCCCCCCTTCCTAGCAATTTGCGGATCTGGAATTTTCCTATAGTTGTTCGTGTCAGATCGTCGATGTCCGGCTTCTCCGCTGGTTAAAGCGTGTGCTGGAGAGGGCCGGTGAACGGGGTTAGCGCTTAGCCGACCAGCTCTCATCAAAAAATTGGCACTGCTCCAGAAATTCACTGGTGCTCTTGGGCATTGGAACCCTAGCACCTGAAAGATAGGTGATAAGTTGGGTTCCTGCGGTGATCAACTTCACGCCTTGATCAATATGCCGCTGTTTTTCTCTGTCAGTGGTAATCGGTAGGGTGTTGTGAAACAGCTCGACTTTTTCCCGTGATGAGACAAAATCAGGCCAGACGGTGAAGAGCGCCTTGTCCTGTTTAATCAGTTCGATCTGCTGTTTTGCTGCACGGGAGTAGCTAAGGATATAGGGTATGGCAGAATCAAAATACTCATCGCCCGAAAAGGTGGCTTCTATCTGATTGGTTACACGATCAATGTCATTCATCGATTGGGCAATTTTTCGGTAGCGTGACTCGAACAGTTGATCAAGCGGGTGTGAAAAGGCCTTGAAGGGTTCACCCCATAGTTCATCAATCCCTTCATGGCCGCTGTAATGCTTGACCAGCTTGCCAAGTTCCAGAGCCTCTTTGAAGTAGTCGCCACAGCGAACCATCAGCTCATTGTCTGGATTGACCTTGACGCCCTTTGCCTCCAGATCAACGATGGCGTTGAAAATATCCGATGCCCGGTTAAACAGTGCGCCTGCCAGCATGGCCCCATTCACCCGTTTTTTAGCCGGATCATGTTCCTGTTCGTAAGCGTCCCGCGCCTCTTCCAGTCGTTCGCCTGGCGTATTAATGCCGCTTTCGGTGTGGTGGAAAGCGCGGCGAGTTAGATCATCGATCAGTTTCTTTCGGTTG
>JAPHUE010000017.1 GCA_026196795.1 Sedimenticola sp. | reverse complement strand
TTTATGGCGGATAAGATAACGCCAACCCAATCCGGTCAGCGCCGAAGAGACAATGACAAGACTACCCACCATGGCCCCACCGCCCCCCTGAAAGAGACGGTAAAAGACCATTAACGCACCCGCAATCATCGTTGGAAGCCAGCCGAAAAAGAGACCACAGAGACTAATCAGCACCCAGCGCGTATCAAAAAACACACCCGGATAGAGCTCCCAGGGTGTTGACATTACGGCAATGCCGATCACACCGACCAGCACGCCCGAGAACACCTGTCGCAATCGCCTGTTGGCCAGCTCATTCAAAGCAAGCACTTCATAGACAACGCTCAACGCCAAAAGAAGAATGGCGTTATTTAGCAGGCCTGAGAAACTACTGGTATCCATTTCAGTTCGTGAAATCCGTACTTCAGGTTAAGTGGGAAAATCCTCAATAAGTCCCTCTTTAACGGCCGTAACAGTCGATTCTAAAGTGTCGCCACAAGCCCTTACCGCTGAAACAAAACAAAAATAGCAGTTTATTAAATAAGGATTTATTAACTTAAAAGGGGCATCAGTGATCACCCGACTAGCCTGGAGGTAATAATCACCTATACTTTCAGGTTCGGGCAATCTGATCCGAATATCATCAACTCAAGAGGGGAACACTTATGAATGCAGCCTGGGTAGTTGTTGCTGATACAAGCCGCGCACGAATCTTCTCTGCTGAAAATGCCTTCAGCCCACTTGTTGAAATCCACACCCTTGACCATCCTGAAGCCAGACTCCACCCCGGAGATCTGGTCAGCGACCGGGCCGGCCGCGATCGAAGCCCTGGCTCTCGCAGTCATGATATTGGGAGCCTGGACGAGACGAAACGTGATGAGGCCGTGCGCTTTGCTTCTGAAGTCTGCGCCACCCTTGAATCAGGCCGAGCCCTGGGACACTTCAACAAGCTGCATGTCATAGCCGCCCCCAGCTTTCTTGGACTACTGAGAAAGCAGCAACCCCAGCCACTACACAAGATGGTTGCCACCGAGATCTCCAAGAACCTGACTACCAAGGATATTCCAACTATCCGTAAAAACCTGCCAAGCCGACTCTGATGTAAAAAAGCCGCAGTGGATAGCCTATCCACTGCGGCCACAATTTATTGACACACCGTTTGATGACATGCAAAAGAGGAGTAAAGACGTCCTGTCTAATTTCAGGCGATACCGGCATAGGTAAAGCCCGCATCTTCAACCGCCTGCTTCACCACAGTGTCATCATCTATACCGGTCACTGTTACCAGACCACCCTCCAGCTTGACTTCAACACTGGCCTGCTGGGCAACCGCTTTTATAGCCTGCTCCACAGAGCTCGCACAGCCACCACAACTCATTCCTTCCACAATATAGGTCTTCGACATACCGTTCTCCAAAAAACAAACATTAATGAATTAAAACCATTGACCGATTAATCTGCCCTGCGCCAACGTCGTAGTAACAGCGAGTTGGAAACCACACTAACGGATGACATCGCCATGGCGGCACCCGCAACCACCGGGTTAAGCATGCCGGATGCTGCCAGCGGAATTGCGATCAGATTATAAATAAGCGCCCAGAAGAGATTCTGGCGGATTTTGTTATAGGTGGCATGGGAAATTGACAGGGCATCGGCAATCAAACCTGGATCCCCCCGCATCAATGTTATCCCCGCTGTATGCATGGCCACATCGGTGCCAGTCCCCATCGCCATGCCCACATCAGCAGCAGCCAGGGCCGGGGCATCGTTAATACCATCGCCCACCATCGCTACCACATGACCGGCCGTTTTCAACCGTTGCACTTCGGCAGACTTCTCCTCCGGCAACACCTCGGAAACCACCTGATCAATCCCCACAGCATCAGCAACGGCCTGCGAGGCGTGTCGGTTATCACCTGTCAGCATGACCGTCAGAATGCCTTTTCTCTTTAGTGCAGCCACGGCCGCCATCGCGTCTGGCTTGATAGGGTCACTGACCGCTATAAATCCCAACAACTGTTTAGCTGGAGCCGTCTCAGCAACCCACATCAAGGTACGACCCGATGATTCAAGTGCTTCACCCTCAACCAATAAAGTCGACAAATCAACAGTACTTTCATCCATTAATCGACGATTGCCGACAAGCACCTCGCGCTCACCAATTCGGGCAGAAAGACCGCGTCCGGGCGATGTTTTGAAATCAGCCACAGGGAGCAGCGTAAGTTTCTCTTTCTCTGCCCGACTCAAAATGGCATGCGCCAAGGGATGCTCACTCCCCTGCTGTGCCGATGCCGTTATCAGTAAGAGACCTGAGGTATCTTCATCCTGCGAGACTATCGACTCGACAGTCGGCTTGCCCAGCGTCAGTGTGCCGGTCTTGTCCAGCACAACAGCGGTGCTGTGGTGAGCGCGCTCCAGCGCCTCGGCATCTTTTATCAATACCCCTTTACATGCCGCCACACCAGTTCCCACCATCAGTGCTGTGGGTGTGGCCAGACCCAGCGCACAGGGACAGGCGATGACCAATACCGAAACTGAAGCAATAAAGGCCACTTCCAGATCAGAACCAATCAGCCACCAGCCCAAAAAGGTAACCACGGCTATCAGTGCTACAACGGGCACAAACACCGCCGATATCTGGTCCACCAGTTTCTGGACCGGCGCCTTACTGGCCTGGGCCGATTCCACCAAGCGTATGATCCGTGACAGAGTAGACTCAGTGCCCACTGTTGTGGCTTGAATCCTCAATAAGCCATCACCATTCACAGAGGCCCCGGTAACCCGGTCAGCCACGCCCCTCTCTACTGGCAACGACTCTCCCGTGATCAATGACTCATCCAGTTGACTCACGCCCTCCAGGATCACACCATCGACCGGCACCCGCTCGCCGGGACGTATCACAACCACTTCGCCCTGAGTCACCGTTTCAGCCGGCACCTCAATAATCACATCATCACGCTCAACCCTAGCAACCTCTGGCTGCAGATCCATAAGCGCACGAATCGCTGATGCCGCGCTACGCTTTGCCCTGCCCTCCAACCATTTACCCAGCAGTACCAGCGTAATCACCATGGCGGCAGCTTCAAAGTAGAGATGACCCCCGGCACCGCCAGTCACCGTGACCCAGGCACTCAGTCCCCAGGCCGCACTGGTTCCCATGGCAACCAGGACATCCATATTTCCCGCGCCACCTCGCAGTGACTTGAATGCCCCTTCATAGAATCGCCAACCCAGCCAAAACTGTACGGGTGTCGCCAAAACCATTTGCCAGGCGGCGGGCAGTTCAGCATGCACACCCAGCGGCATCAACAGCATGGGCAACGCCAACGGCAGCGTAAACAGGATCGCCAGAATCAGCTGCATCAGCTCCTTGCGATTCTGTTGCAGCTTCTGCTGATCCAGTTTTTCCTGATGCTCAGCGGCCGTTACCGCAGACTGCGCAGTAAACCCTGCCTTTTCTACAGCCTGGACAAGATCCTGCAAAGAGATCACACCCGACGGCGCAGTAATAGAGGCCTTTTCTGTCGCCAGATTCACAACGGCACGATCCACACCGGGCAGGCGATTCAGGACCTTCTCCAGCCTTCCTGAACAGGCCGCGCAGGTCATGCCACCAATCAATAGATCATAAGTTTCAGATGGAACAGAAAAGCCAGCTTTAGCAATCGCCGACGTAATATCACTGGCAGAGAGCTGACGCTTATCAAAATCGACACTGGCGCTGTTAGTTGCCAAGTTAACAGCCGCACTACTGACCCCCGGTTGGTTGCCCAGCACACGCTCAAGTCGAGTTGAGCAGGCAGCACAAGTCATACCGTCTACAGGAAGCGTAAGATTGACCGATTGAGTCAGTTTGTCGCTGTGCATGAGAGATTGCCGCCGTAAAATATGGGTCATATGACACATTTTTGAGCTGCCGAGTTTATCAGTATTTACTAATACCTTCCTCCCCTGATTCGACTAAAAAGCAGGCAAAAAATTCATCACCAGTGCGAAAGGGGTAAAAAACACACTCTTACTTTTAATTTTAGTATACTTGTCCTATTAATTAACAAATAACAGTAACTCATCCTGGCCCGAACACCTTGCACAGAGTATACTAATGATTACATTAAAAAATTAGATCGAAATTCCAGGTCACTGACGGTAATAAAAGCAGTAAAAAAAACAGCCGGACCGCCGAAACTGAATCCAACGTCTCTCTGAAGAACTGAATTTATGAC
This sequence comes from Sedimenticola sp., assembly GCA_026196795.1. Taxonomy (GTDB): domain Bacteria; phylum Pseudomonadota; class Gammaproteobacteria; order Chromatiales; family Chromatiaceae; genus Sedimenticola. The sequence goes on along the minus strand of JAPHUE010000017.1, from coordinate 278 downwards.
AATAAAGCACTACGACACCATCGTTATCGGCAGCGGACCTGGCGGTGAAGGTGCCGCGATGAAGCTAACCAAATCCGGCCAGAAAATTGCCCTGATTGAAAAACATGACAAGGTGGGTGGCGGCTGCACCCATTGGGGCACCATCCCCAGTAAAGCATTGCGGCACAACATCTCCATGTTGGTTGATTACAAGCGGAACCCGCTATTTCAACACTCGGTTGAGCAGGTCACTGCAGACTACCCAAAGATGTTGCGAGCGGCTGACTCCGTTATTCAAG
>JAPHUE010000271.1 GCA_026196795.1 Sedimenticola sp. | reverse complement strand
GGTGTCAGTATCGGTCTGCCGGGTTTTTCCAACGCTGATGAAAAAGGCAACTGGTCAGGGCTCGACGTGGATGTTTGTCGTGCCGTCGCAGCAGCCGTGTTCGGCGATGCAAACAAGGTTAAATACACACCGTTGACAGCAAAAGAACGCTTTACTGCCTTGCAGTCTGGTGAGATTGATATGCTGTCTCGCAATACCACCTGGACACTTACGCGAGACTCTTCGCTGGGCCTCAATTTTGCAGGCGTCAACTACTATGACGGTCAGGGATTCATGGTCACCAAGAACTTGGGTGTGAAAAGTGCTCTGGAGCTGGATGGTGCGTCATTCTGTATCCAGGCTGGTACTACCACCGAGCTTAACCTGGCGGATTATTTCCGCTCCAACAACATGAAGTATACCCCGGTAACCTTCGATACTTCGGATGAAACCGTCAAGGCATTTGATGCCGGTCGTTGTGATGCGCTCACTTCAGATCAATCTCAGCTCTACGCATTGCGCATCAAGCTGGGCAATCCAGATGGTGCCATGGTTCTGCCTGAAGTGATCTCTAAAGAGCCACTGGGCCCGGTAACAGCACAGGGTGATGATGAGTGGTACAAGATTGTACGCTGGTCACTGTTTGCCATGATTAATGCTGAAGAGATGGGTATCACCTCTGGTAATGTAGATGCCAAGATGTCCAGTGATGATCCGAATATCCGTCGGCTGCTTGGACAGGAAGGTATCAAGGGTAGCGGTCTGGGACTCTCTGATACTTGGGCTGCCAACATCGTTAAACAGGTCGGAAACTACAGTGAGTCTTTTGAGCGGAACGTAGGCCAGGGTAGTGCACTAAAGATTTCACGTGGTCAGAACGCACTCTGGAACAAGGGTGGTTTGCAGTACGCGCCACCTATCCGTTAATCATCGTGCTGTAGCACGTTTCTGGGAGCCACAGGATGGGGTAGAACCATTCTGTGGCTTACTTGCTTTAACTGCCCTGAAGGTATTTTTATGGCGGATGAAAAACGGACAGTGTCGGAACCGGCGAAGCCGGCACTCTGGAGACGACCCGCAGTCAGGTCGGTTTTTTTCCAAATTCTTCTGGTTGCAGGTATCGTCTATTTCGGCAATACCATTTTCCAGAACACCCTAAACAATCTCGAACAACGCGGTATTAGTACCGGTTTCGGTTTTCTCGATCAAGAAGCTGGGTTCGGTATCTTGATGACCCTGCTCCCGTTCGATGAAACGCATACGTACGGCCGAACATTTCTGGTCGGACTTCTTAATACATTACTGGTGGCGGGTCTCGGAATCTTCTTTGCGACCCTTATCGGTTTTGTTATGGGTGTTGCCAGGCTCTCTCGCAACTGGATTATATCCCGGTTGGCTACAATCTATATTGAGATCTTCCGTAATATTCCGCTGCTGTTGCAGATTCTGTTCTGGTATTTTGCCGTACTTCGGCCACTACCAGGCCCCCGTCAAAGCCTGATTCTCAACGATACGTTCTACCTCAGTAACCGTGGTCTCTATATGCCGAGTCCGGTTTATGAGCAGGGTTTCTGGTTGGTAATGGTCGCTTTAGGTATTGCGACTGTCGCCAGTATCCTGATTGCGCGCTGGGCACACAAGCGTCAAGAAGCAACAGGTCAGCAATTCCATACCGTGATCACGGTCATTGGCTTGGTGATAGGTTTGCCCTTACTTGCTTTCCTGGTTATGGGTATGCCCCTAAGCTGGGATTTCCCGGTACTGCAGCGCTTCAATATGGCCGGAGGCATGGTCATTATTCCCGAGCTGGCAGCACTGTTGGTTGCGCTGAGCATTTATACCGGTGCCTTTATTGCTGAGGCAGTACGCTCTGGTATTTTGGCGGTGAGTCACGGTCAGACGGAAGCCGCTCATGCGCTGGGTTTGCGCCCAGGATCTACTCTTAGACTGGTGGTTATTCCGCAGGCACTACGGGTCATTATTCCGCAGCTTACCAGTCAGTATCTCAATCTGACCAAGAACTCCTCTCTTGCTACGGCGATTGGTTACCCAGATCTGGTTGCCGTGTTTGCCGGTACGACATTGAACCAAACTGGACAGGCAGTAGAAGTGATTGCCATGACCATGGCCGTGTATCTCGCTATCAGTCTGAGCATCTCGATGTTTATGAATTGGTATAACAAACGCATTCAACTGGTGGAGAGGTAATCTATGTCAGTTCATACACCGCATCCTGACTTGCCACCCCCCTTGAGTAGCGTGGGTTTTATTGGTTGGTGCAGGAGTAATCTGTTTTCAACGCCAATGCATACGGCGTTGAGCCTGTTCGCCATGTACCTGATCTATTTGACTGTGCCGCCGATTATTAGCTGGGTTTTTCTTGATGCGACCTGGGTGGGCGACACACGGGAAGCCTGTGCTTCAAGTACAGGTGCCTGCTGGGTATTCGTCAAAGTCAGGATAAACCAGTTCATGTACGGTTTTTTCCCTGAGACTGAATATTGGCGGATTAACCTGGCGTTCGGTCTTTTGATCGTCCTGGGAATTCCGCTGTTCCTTAAACGTTTTCAGCATAAAGGGAAGTTGGCTGCGTTTATACTGATCTTCTATCCCATTATTACTTTTCAATTATTCTCAGGGGGCAATTTTGGTTTGACCCATGTTGAGACCAGCAAGTGGGGTGGTCTCAGTCTGACGCTGATCCTGGCGGGCGTGGGCATCGTTGCCTCGCTTCCTCTGGGTATCGTGCTTGCGTTGGGTCGACGCTCCAAGATGCCGATAGTGAAATCGGTCTGCGTTGTGTTTATCGAGTTCTGGCGTGGCGTACCTTTGATTACAGTACTGTTCATGTCATCGGTGATGTTGCCACTGTTTCTGCCGGAAGGTACCAATTTCGATAAGTTACTGCGCGCCATGATCGGTATCGCCCTGTTCCAGTCTGCCTATATGGCTGAGGTCGTCAGGGGTGGGCTTGCTGCCATTCCCAAGGGTCAATATGAGGCCGCCGAAGCACTCGGGTTGAGCTTCTGGAAGAGCATGGGGCTGATTATTCTTCCGCAGGCACTGAAACTGGTGATCCCCGGTATCGTCAATACCTTCATTGCGTTGTTTAAAGATACAACGCTGGTTTTGATTATCGGATTGTTTGATTTACTGGCCATTATTCAGCAGGCATTTGCCGATCCGGACTGGCTGGGCTACTCGATCGAAGGCTATGTATTTGCGGCTTCAATATTCTGGATCTTCTGCTTCAGTATGTCGCGATACAGCATGTCCCTTGAAAAGAAACTTCATACCGGCCACGTCCGGTGATACTCATGAATATGATTAAAGAGTTGGAGACACATTATGTCTGAAACCGACAACACCAGCAGCCAGTCACAAGCCTCCGGTGATGTGACCATACAGATGCGTGGAGTACACAAGTGGTACGGCCAGTTTCATGTGCTGAAGGATATTAACCTGGAAGTGACCCGGGGTGAACGTATTGTCATCTGTGGGCCATCAGGCTCCGGTAAGTCCACCATGATTCGCTGTATCAATCGCCTCGAAGAGCATCAGAAGGGGCAGATCATTGTAGATGGAACCGAGTTGACAGATGACGTAAAGCACATCGATCAAGTCAGAAAAGAGGTGGGCATGGTGTTTCAGCACTTCAATCTGTTCCCGCATCTGACGGTTCTGGAGAATTGCTGTCTGGCCCCCATTTGGGTTCGCAAGATGCCACGTAAAGAGGCCGAGGCCGCGGCTATGCTGTATTTGGAAAAAGTGAAAATACCTGAGCAGGCAAAGAAATATCCGGGGCAGCTCTCCGGTGGTCAGCAGCAGCGTGTAGCAATTGCCAGAAGCCTTTGTATGAACCCCAATGTCATGTTGTTTGATGAGCCTACTTCAGCACTTGATCCCGAGATGATCAAAGAGGTCTTGGATACCATGATTGAGTTGGCAGAGAGTGGTATGACAATGCTCTGTGTGACCCATGAGATGGGTTTTGCCAAGACAGTAGCTGATCGGGTGATCTTTATGGATGGTGGGGAGATTATTGAAGAGAATGAGCCGCATGAGTTCTTCAATAATCCGCAGTCTGATCGTACCCAGCTATTCCTCAGTCAGATCCTGCAACACTGATTTTCTGCTCAATTCACCATCGGCTGTCTAACGGCCGGTGGTGAAGTTTCTATCTCACTTCTGCCAATAGACGCTCCATCATGGCCAGTGCCTGCTGCTGGTATCCGCCGCCAAACAGGTTCAGATGGTTAAGGATGTGGTAGAGGTTATAGAGCGTTTTACGAAGGGGGTAGCCAGGGGGCAATGGCCAGGCTTCATTATATGCTGCATAAAAGCGGTCAGAAAAGCCACCGAATAGCTCACTCATGGCCAGGTCTGTCTCTCTGTCACCATAATAGACCGCAGGATCAAAAATAACGGGTTCCCCGTTTGTGGCATAGCCAAGGTTTCCCGACCAGAGATCACCATGCACTAGGGAAGGCGCCGGCTTATGATCAAGCAGTGCTGGCAACTGCGCTTGTAGCTGTTCACCCCGGGATTGCAGTCGACCATGATAGCCATTTTGTTTTGCGAGTTTGAGCTGATAGCCAAGCCGGTGTTGTTGCCAGAAGTTAGTCCAGCTGTCGCAGAATCGATTGATCTGTCGGCTGCTGCCAATAAAATTATTGTTACTATTCCCAAAACTGCTGGCCGTAGTTTGGTGGAGTAAGGCCAATTGTCGACCGGCAGTTTCAGCGTTGTCAGGCCCACCCATCTGAATATATTCCAGAACCAGATAAGCCGTGCTCTCTGTCTCTCCAGCGCAGACCACACCTGGAGTGCGCAGGCTATGCGTAGATGCGAGCAGTTTGAGCCCCTCTGCTTCCCGCTCAAACATCGCTAGACGGTCCGCACGGTTAATCTTGACAAAGTATGACGAGCTGCCGGCGGTAAGCTTGAAGGCTTGATTAATACAGCCGCCTCCGATGGGTTCTGTGGTGCAGTGTCGGAGGTCGGTTCCGGTAGTTTGGCTTATCTGCTCAAGGAGGGCATCTGCAAGAGCATGATTCACTGTCATGGTCCAGGTTAATCGCTTCCAAGTCGGCTATGCAAGGGGCTGGTACGGGGAAAGTGAGCACGCAGGAACTCCATTTGATCAGCTAGCACGTTATGTCCCTGGAGATAGATATACTCGGCATGGGTCGGAGTAAATGGAATGGCCAGCAACTCCATGCCCGCTGCTTCTGGTGTACGTCCCGCCTTGTGGTTGTTGCAGCGGATGCAGGCGGTCACCACGTTGTTCCAGCTATCGGGGCCATCCTGACTGAGTGGGCGGACATGGTCACGGGATAGATGGCGTTTTGGGAAGTGTTGACCACAATAGAGGCACAAGTGCCCGTCGCGCTGAAAAAGGGTTTGATTATTAAGGGGTGGCAGATAACCTTCGCGCATCTTCTCAAGGGCACGGCTGTTGCCATGCGTAGCGATGATAGAGTTGACATCCACGCAGCTCTGACGATGGGTGAGGGCGTTAATTCCACCGTGTATCTGATAGATAACACGACCACATGTGTAGGCGACTTGGCCAAGGAAGTGGAGGCGCACTGCGTCGCGGTAGTCAACCCATTCCAGGGGCATACCGGCCATGTCGGTGCGTAGTATCAGTTGGCGGAACCCTTCCATCACATCAAGCCTTAGTCACTTATCAACTCTAGTTAGCACAGTTTTATGATTCTTGTAAATAGCCGCTAACCCGCGTGATAGCGCTTTTGCGCGGTTTAGGTGAAGCCCTGCCAGCTCATGGATATCAAGAACCGCTTTTGAGGATGACTCTTCTCTGTGGCAGTTTATTTGCCAGTCGTTTTTTTAGACAAAAAAATAGAACTAATAGTTTAAAAATGCTTGACAAAGAGTGATTTTATCAAAATGCAGGGCTTGTTATGCACAGTTGCGGCGCAGCAATTTTTTTTCGCTCAGAAAAACAGGGAATTCAATATTAGTCATCCCTTATTATCCCTAAGTAGCTGATTATTATTAGATTGTTTTCGCCGGTCATTTTTTTGTCAGATTAATGAAATCTTAATAATTTGTGGGGCTGCAGGCTCATACCAACGCGTTTTCAACAGAGTTATCCACAGGATCTGTGGATAAACACAAATGTCTCTTATCTGATAAGCAGTTAGCTTTTTTTCTGATTGTTAGGGCTGACTTTCCCTATGATATTTATCGTTCTGTGCGCTGCCAATATGCCCTCTATTTTCTGTACCATGGTGTGAAATTGGTTCGAGTCAGGTAGCATCTCGCCATGCCTGATCAACTCATTCTGCGGGTCGCTGTACCCGCCCCGCTTTATAACTGTTTCGACTACCTGCCGCCGGATGGTGTGCTGAGTTCCAGTCTGCTTCCTGGAGTACGGGTGAGTGTGCCATTTGGTCGCGGTACGCGGTGTGGCGTCCTTTTAGAGTTGATCAGTGATCCAGGTACTGAGCCGAGGCGTCTCAAGCCTGCTTATAGCATTCTGGATGAAGAGCCGTTATTCGCAACGTCTGATTTGGAACTGCTGGTTTGGGCGGGTCGCTATTATCAGCATCCAGTGGGTGAGGTGATTGCGAATGCCCTGCCCGTTCGCCTGCGTAAAGGAGAGCCACCGGTATCTGTTATGGAGAAGCGCTGGCAGCTTACCGCTCTAGGTAGGCAGCAATCGTTGTCTGAGCTGAAGCGAGCTCCCAAACAGGTTGCTTTACTGAAATTATTGCACGATTCGACGAAGGGTCTGACGCAAGGTCAAATATCGAATCAACTCGGCGCGTATCGATCTGTATTGCAGGCCGTTGAAAAAAAGGGCTGGGTGGCGTCGATAGATCAGGCAGCGTCAATGGCCACTCCTGCCGGTGCGATTGAGGCCACCTATACCATCAACACGGATCAGCAGGCGGCGGTCGATGCGGTCGATATAGGGCAGTTTGGTGTTTATCTGCTGGATGGTGTAACGGGCAGTGGCAAGACAGAGGTCTATCTGACGCTGGCTCGGAATGTCGTCAACAGTGGAAAGCAGGCCCTTATACTGGTGCCGGAAATCGGATTGACGCAACAGTTGATTCGGCGTTTTGAAAAGCGTCTGGGTGAAGGTGTGGCGGTGCTGCACTCAGGGTTGGGTGAGCGTGAGCGTGAGCGTGCCTGGCATATGGCCCGGCTTGGCCATGCCACTGTTGTGTTGGGTACCCGGTCTGCCTTGCTTACGCCACTGCCTCGGTTAGGTCTGATTGTGGTGGATGAGGAGCATGATCTCTCCTACAAGCAGCAGGATGGATTTCGCTATTCAGCTCGCGATATTGCGGTGATTCGAAGTCAGAGGAGAGGCTGCCCGGTGATCCTGGGTTCGGCTACCCCTTCACTTGAAACACTACATAATGCCCAGAGTGGGCGCTACAAACACCTGCAGCTCACTAACCGGGCTGGTGGTGCGAAGCCCGCACCGATGAATCTACTGGATATCCGTTCGGTAAGGCTGCAGGCTGGACTCTCACCGGTTCTGATAGAAAAGGTGCGCGAGACGCTGGCGTCAGGTAATCAAGCGCTGTTGTTTATCAATCGTCGGGGCTATGCCCCTATTGTCACCTGCCATGATTGTGGCTGGATAGCCGAATGCCGTCGCTGTGATGCCCGTATGACACTGCATGGGGCCAGTGGCATTCTCTGGTGCCATCACTGTGGCTCACAGCGGCGTCTTGATCCTCGTTGTCCTGAGTGTGGGACAGATGATCTTCGCTCACTTGGACAGGGTACAGAGCGGGTTGAAGAGGTGCTGTCACAACTGTTTCCAGAGGTGGGTATTGCCCGTATCGATCGTGATACCACCCGGCGTAAGGGGAGTCTTGATAAGCTCCTTGAGGGTATTCGGAAAGGTAAGTACTCACTACTGCTAGGCACTCAGATGTTGGCCAAGGGGCACCATTTTCCAGATGTCACCTTGGTCGGTATTTTGGATGTGGATCAGGGGCTGTTTGGGGCGGATTACCGTGCCGCCGAACGTATGGCGCAGCAGATAGTGCAGGTGTCTGGGCGGGCGGGACGTGCTGAAAAACCAGGGCGGGTGTTAATTCAGACTAGGCACCCGGACCACCCGATGATGCAGTTGCTGATAAAAAGTGGTTACAGGGCGTTTGCTGAAGAGGCGCTGGCAGAACGACAGGCGGCCCTTTTTCCTCCCTTCAGCTATCAGGTGTTATTACGGGCCGAAGCACCCCTTGAGTCTGCGCCTCGGGCATTTCTTGATGAGGCCTATGAGCAGGGTATCTTACTCGCAAATGGGCGAGTGGAGTTCTGGGGGCCAGTGCCGGCACCTATGGAGCGCCGAGCCGGGCGCTATCGGGCGCATCTGCTACTCCAGTCTAATCAACGCAGTGATTTACAGCGCCTGCTTCCGCAGTGGGTAAATTTCTTGTCCGGACTGAAGTCTGCCCGTCGAGTGCGTTGGTCTATTGATGTTGATCCTCAGGAGATGTTTTAGGATAGGCCTCTTTCGTTCGAGATAGCGATCCCAAACAGGCTTATTTATCGGTCAGATGTTCTGCTGACAGTTACCCTGGAACCGGCTTTGTTGTATCCTAGCCCGTTTCCCGAATTCCCCGTTTTTTAGGTAAACAATGAAGAACCTGATACAGAAACTGGTTTTGCAATCCCTGGCCAAGATCGCTGCCGAGGGTGTTATTGGTGAGGATCAGATCCCCGAGCCGATTATTGAGCGCACCCGTGACCCGCGTCACGGCGACTTTGCCTGCAATGTAGCGATGGTTTTGTCGAAAGTAGCACGTTGCAAACCCCGTGATCTGGCTGAAAAGCTGATTGCTGCGCTACCGGATTCACCCGCAGTGGCGAAGGTTGATATTGCCGGCCCCGGTTTTATTAACTTTACCTTGCAAGAGGGTGCCTATATTGACGTGGTGAGTCAGGCTCTGGAGCAGGGGTACGGCTTCGGACGCAGCACGCATGGGAAGGGAAAACGTATTCAGGTGGAATTTGTCTCTGCCAACCCGACTGGGCCGTTGCATGTAGGTCATGGGCGCGGTGCCGCTTACGGTGCTGTCGTTGCAGATCTGCTGGAGGCTGTCGGTTACGAGGTGCATCGTGAGTATTACGTAAACGATGCCGGCCGTCAGATGGATATTCTGGCCGCCAGTATGTGGCTACGTTATCTGGAACTTTGCGATGAGAGCCTGACCTTTCCGTCGAATGGTTACAAGGGTGATTATGTCTGGGATATCGCGGCCACCCTGCACCGGGAACACGGAGATGCCTATCGTCACAGCACTGAAGAGGTGTTTGATGGC
>JAPHUE010000174.1 GCA_026196795.1 Sedimenticola sp. | reverse complement strand
GTCGTTTGCCGGGCGTGATGATGCGGTTGCAATGGTGATCTCTGCCGATCTGCCGTTTGCACAGGGTCGTTTCTGTGAAACAGAAGGTTTGGAAAACGTTGTCACACTGTCATTGATGCGGGGTAAGAACTTCGCCAAGGATTATGGTGTGTTCATTAATGATGGCCCACTGATGGGATTGACCTGTCGTGCCGTGGTGATTGTCGATGAAAATGGCGTTGTTACCTATACCCAGCTGGTTCCAGAGATTGCAGATGAACCAGACTATGATGCGGCGCTGGACGCGTTGAAATAAGAGGTTGTTGAATGCAGTGTCGCTACTGTTTTGTGGCGGCACTGCATAGCCAACCTGGCAGTAGAAAGCAGCGGAGACACAATGGGTCTATTCAATCTATTTCGTCGAACCAAGACCTTCAAGCATGGTGTGCACCCTATGGCGCACAAAGAGCAGACGGCCCACCTGGCAATCAAGCGTCTGCCGTTTGCGCCCAAGATGGTAATTCCCCTTGCCCAACATATTGGTGCACCGGCCGCGTCACTGGTAAAGCCCGGGCAGGAAGTGGTTCGTGGGGAGCCCATTGCAGAAGCGGGCGGGTTTGTCTCTGTGCCGATGCATGCACCGGTAACCGGTATTGTTCGATCAATAGATCATCTGGTCCCCACTGCGGCAGGTCCAAAGACACCAGCCATTGTGATCGACACCTATGAGGCTTCCACGCAGGAAGTACTTTATGGATTGGAACAGGATCTGGAAACACTGCCCCGTGAAGCGTTGATCAAGGCTGTACAGGCGAGTGGCATGGTGGGTCTGGGTGGTGCGGCTTTTCCCAGTCATGTGAAACTGTTGCCACCGGAAGGCAAATCAATTGAAACCCTGATTATCAATGGATGCGAGTGTGAACCTTATCTGACCTGCGATCACCGGGTCATGTTGGAGCAAACAGATAAATTGCTGACCGGTATTCGCACCATCATGCGTGCGACCGGAGCCAAGCGAGCCATTATCGGCGTAGAAGATAACAAACTCGATGCGGTCAATGCCATCCGGGAAAAACTGCCAGAAGAGGGCGCGATTAGCTGTGAGGCAGTAGAGACCAAGTATCCGCAAGGCGCGGAGAAGATGCTGATTAACAGTCTGCTGGGTAAAGAGGTGCCTTCCGGTGGACTACCTGTTGATATTGGTGTGGCCGTGTATAACGTTGGCACCATGGCGCAGTTGGGTGATTTGATTCCAAACAGCCGCGGCTTGATTGAGCGGGTAGTGACTGTCTCGGGTCCCGGTGTCAGCAAGCCCGGCAACTACCTGGTACCCATCGGTACCCCTTTGCGTTTTTTGATGGAGCAGGCGGGTTCCAGCTCTGATGCCAATGAAGTGATTGTCGGCGGCCCCATGATGGGGATGACCGTGGCTTCACTTGATGTGCCGGTCACAAAGGGTGTGTCAGGCATTGTTGTATTTGAAAAAGAGGATGAAGATCAAAAAAATCGGCCCGTTTTCCCTTGCATCAAATGTGGTGCCTGTCTGGATGTCTGTCCGATTAATCTGAATCCATCGATGCTCGGCCAACTGGCGAGTGTCAGGCAATACGAGGTGATGGAAAGTGACTATCATCTCAAGGATTGTTTTGAGTGTGGTTGTTGCAGTTATGTCTGTCCATCCAATATACCGTTGACACAGTATTTCCGCATTGCCAAGGCAATTAATCGGGAAGCGAAGGCAGTAGCCGCTTGATAGATAAGCGGGGAATACGTTGCTATCACATCGATGGTTGCCAGATCCCCAGAGTAGTAAACGGGACAGGAAGCCCCATGCAGGGTAGAGCATGAGTAAGAAACAGAAAAAAGTTGTAGAGATACGCACTTCACCTCATTTGAAGAAGGCGATCTCGGTCGATCAGATTATGCGCAACGTGGTGTATGCCCTGTTGCCGATCTGTGCCTGGTCGGTGTATCAGTTTGGTATTAGCGCGTTGGCGTTGATTCTGGTAACAACACTCACCTGTATTTTGACCGAGTCCCTGTTCTGCAAACTCTCTGGTCGTCCTAACAGTGTAAGTGACTACAGCGTCATTATTACCGCCCTGTTACTGGCACTCACACTCCCGCCAGGTTTTCCGTTGTGGATGGCCGCAGTGGCTGGATTTATTGCTATTGGACTGGGTAAATCCCTGTTTGGCGGTCTGGGTTATAACGTGATGAATCCTGCGTTGGTGGGGCGTGCGTTTGTACAAGCCGCATTCCCAGTGGCGATCACCACCTGGACGCCGGGTTTTGTAACAGGACGCTTTGTTGAATTTATTCCATCAACACTGGCTATGCCGTTCATGTCGCCTGTCAACACGGATGTATGGGTTAAGCAGCATGCGTTAGATGGCTTTACTGGGGCGACACCACTGGCATTGCAAAAGTTTGAGCATGTCACGGTAGACACAATGGACCTGTTAACCGGTACGGTTGCCGGTTCTGTGGGTGAAACCTCAGCGTTGTTGATCTTTGTCTGCGGTCTCTATCTGGTTTTCCGAAAAATGATGGACTGGCGTATACCCGCTGCCATCTTTGCTGGTGTCACGTTGATCACCTTGCCACTTAACATGATCAACCCTGAGCTCTATCCTACGCCGTTGTTCATGATACTGACAGGTGGCCTGATGCTGGGTGCTATGTTTATGGCAACAGATATGGTCGTGTCACCCATGACTATGAAAGGGGTACTGTTATACGGAGTTGTAATTGGTGTGCTGACAGCGCTCATTCGCCTGTTTGGCGGTCTCACGGAAGGTGTGATGTACGCCATTCTAGTCGCCAACGCACTGTCACCCTTGATTGCATCAGTGACTCAGCCCAAGATCTATGGTGCGCAGAAACAAGAGGCTGAATCATGAGTAGTGCAGATCAGGCTCAGACCCAGCCACAAACCCCCAGCCTTGCCATGCTTCGTACACTGGGAGGCATTGCCATGCTCTCCGGTTTACTGGTGGTGCTGGTGTTCCAGTTCACCCAGCCGATTATTGAAGAGAATAAACGCATTGCCATCGAAAAGGCCGTTTCTCAGGTTATTCCCGGCGTTGTCAGTAAAAAAGATTTCCTACTGAGTGACGAAGGGTTGTTTCCTGCAACGGGTGACAAGTCGGCCGTGGGTGAGAAGATTTATGCCGGCTATGGTGCCAATGGCGAATTAAAAGGTATTGCACTGGAGGCCGCCGCCACCGGCTATCAGGATGTTATTCGCATCCTCTACGGTTATAACCAGGATTGTCAGTGTGTCACCGGTATTAAGATTCTGAAGATGGCCGAAACCCCCGGGCTGGGTGACAAGATCGCTTTTGATCTTGAGTGGCTGAAAAACTTTGAGGCGCTGGATGCACGCCTTAATACAGAGAAGAGTGGGCTGGAGAATGCCATCGTTACCGTGAAGCACGGAACCAAGCGAGAGCAGTGGGAAATCGACTCCATATCAGGTGCCACCATCTCCTCCAAGGCTATCGGACGTATGATAAACGACAGTGGTCAACGCATGTTCCCATTGATTATCAAGCATCTTGATGCCCTAAGAATCGGACAGAAGGGGTGAGATAACCACTATGTCAACATTACCGAATCAACAAGAAGAAGTAACACTGGATACCTTCATGCGGGGGCTCTGGGAAGAGAACCCGGTGTTTGTGATGCTGCTCGGACTCTGTCCGGTGTTGGCCGTAACCAACTCCACCATGAATGCCATTGCCATGGGGTTAGCCACGCTGTTTGTACTGGTGGCATCCAGTACCTTGGTTTCATTACTTCGCAAAATGATACCCAAGCAGGTGCGTATCGCCACCTACATCATCATTATTGCGACCTTCGTGACCATTGTGGATTACGTCATCCAGGCGATCAGTCTGGACCTCTACAATGCGCTGGGTGCATTCATTCAGCTGATTGTGGCCAACTGTGTCATTCTCGGTAGGGCTGAAGCCTATGCCTCCAAACAGAAGGTGAGTGCCTCCATTGTTAATGCCTTCGGCATGGGTGCCGGTTTCACTATCGCACTGCTTTGTCTGGGTACCGTGCGTGAACTGCTGGGTGCTGGAACAATATTGGGTGTCCAGATCTTCAGTAGCAACTTTGAACCCTGGGTGGTGATGATTTTGCCGCCGGGTGGCTTCTTTGTGCTGGGTGCCTGGTTACTCCTGTTTGAGTATATAAAACAACGTAAAGAGCAGAAACTGCTCGCTGCTGAGGGGGCAACAGCCAATGGATCCTAATTCACTGACATTCATTTTCCTCAATGCAGCACTGATCAATAACTTTGTATTGGC
>JAPHUE010000261.1 GCA_026196795.1 Sedimenticola sp. | reverse complement strand
TAGAGAGCGCTTGCGTGAGTACAATACTAATCAGCCTGAGAAGCCTGACAGCGATTGAGAAGTCGGTACGACTAAAGGGATCGGAGCCGAGTAGTTAATCAAAGGGGTCAGAGCCCTTTAATGCAATCCAATAGGGCTGCTAGTATATTCTCATTCTATCTACTGAACGGGGTATTTTGTGCCTAGAAAGCCACGATATTTTGTACCGGGTATGCCTGTTCATGTTGTCCAGCGCGGTCATAGTCGTGACCCCGTGTTCTTTGAAGATAATGATTATCTGGCTTATCTGAGGTGGCTCAAAGAGGCGGCTGATCGCTATAAGGTGGACATTCACGCCTATGCTCTAATGACCAACCATATTCACATCTTGGCTACCGCGGACGACAAGGACGGCATCACCAGGATGATGCAATATGTCGGCAGACACTATGTGCCCTATATTAATCACACATACGGAACGAGTGGCTCTATCTGGGAAGGGCGATATAAGGCCAGCATCATTAATGATGAGGAGTATCTTCTAACGTGTATGCGATATATTGAACTGAATCCGGTCAGGGCTGATATGGCCCGCTCACCGGCCCATTATCGCTGGTCGAGTTATCGCTGTAATGGGCAGGGTAAAGTCGATGATCTCGTGAGTAGTCATGCAATCTATAAGGCTCTAGGCAGAACGCGGTCAAGTCGAATTGAAGCCTATAAATCGCTTTTTAAGGTTCATCTGGATAATGAGGCCCTAGAAGGTATTCGCGCCGCATGGCAAACGGGAACGCCGCTCGGCAATGATCATTTTCTACAGAAGATAGAAAATAAACTGAAATGTAAAGTAGGGCAGGCAAGACGAGGACGTCCTGCTGTGCGGAAGAAGGATAATGACTAACAGACAAGCTTAGGTAGAACGCATTCATACTTAGCTGCTGGCATCTACTTTGTAAATAGTAATTCAAACTAATAATCAAAAGGAAAAGAATATGTTGATTAGTAATATGGAGATTCTGCCGGGTAAGCAGATTCGGACACACCTGGGGCTGGTACAAGGTAGTTCGGTTCGAGCCAAGCATGTCGGCAGGGATATCATGGCCAGCCTGAAGAATATCTTCGGTGGCGAACTGAAGGGGTACACGGAATTGTTGCAGGAGTCCCGTGATGAGGCGATGGACCGTATGGAAGAGCAGGCCAAGGCGGTAGGTGCCAACGCAATACTCAATGTACGGTTTTCCACTTCGTCTGTGGCACAGGGTGCGGCAGAGATCTATGTCTATGGTTCAGCGGTGGTTCTGGAGTAAATGGGCATGTTTGAGCTGATTGTTTTTCTGGTTCTGATGACGCTGGGCTATCTGGTGGGTCAGTTCGCAGAAAAGAAACACTATAAATCAATTACTGAGCGTGAGAAAAAATTGAAGGAGTTGCCGACAGTTGCAAGCCGTTTTCCGCCGCCAGGGAAACGCCATGACCAGTCTCTGGTGATGGGTAATACGGTCATCTCTATCGATTATTTCAAGCGCTTTGTCGCCACATTGAGAAATCTTTTTGGCGGCCGGGTTACCTCTTATGAAACGCTACTTGATCGTGCGCGCCGTGAATCCCTGTTAAGGATGAAGGAGCAGGCTAAAGCGATGGGGGCGGAGTATGTTTTTAATGTGAAGTACGAAACAGCCTCTATATCCAAGGGGCGTAATAACACCATCGGATCGGTTGAGGTGCTTGCCTACGGTACGGCGCTGGTCAAGCCGCGAGATGCGGTGTGAAATTCGAACAGAAAGAGATTCCAGAAGGGATAAATGTTACCCAGGTCCATCCGCTACGGGAACTGGCGGTTTTACTCGGTGGCGCTGTATTGATAATTGCAGTAGTTGTCTATGTTCTGGGATTATCTGCGGGTTTCCTTGCTCGTTATATTCCCTTTGATATGGAGCTGGAGCTGGCCTCTTCGTTTGTCGCGGAAGAGGAGGGTGGCAACCGTACAATTGATTTCTATCTGGCACAGGTTAATGCACAGGTAATTGAGGCAATGGCGCTTCCCGAAGGGATGAATATTACACTGCATTACACCGATGATGACACGGTGAATGCCTTCGCCACCCTTGGTGGGAATATAGTGGTGTTTCGTGGGTTGCTGGAAAAACTACCCAACGAAAATTCACTGGCAATGCTTCTGGCACATGAGATAGCCCACGTTAAACACCGTGATCCCATTGTCAGTGTGAGTCGGGGTGTGACGGTTGGTGCCATAATGAGTCTGGTGCTAGGGCAGAGTGATCTTGGTATCCTCGGCAATACAGGGCTCTATACCATGCTGCACTTTAATCGGGAGATGGAGCGAGAGGCTGATAGAGAGGCGCTGGAGGCCGTGTATAAGATCTATGGTCATACCAGGGGAGCGGATGATCTGTTTCGAGTCCTGCAGGCCTATCATGAAGAGTTGGAGGGTGATGATGGGTTTGAATTCTTACAAACACACCCACTTGACCGGAAGCGCATCACGGCCATAAATTCCCATGTAGAGCAAAATCACTGGAGTACTGAAGGTGAGCCTGTTGCGATACCTCCAAGCTTTTTTGCTGCGCTGAAGGCTTCGGGTCAGCACACAGAAAAATAATGTGTCTAGGTGTAAATTGTATAAACTGAACTATAAGCTATAGGGTGATGTGTCAGGGTATTGTCGGAGAATGATTGGAAGTACCTATATATCAAGGAAGCGGCCAGTAGCGCCGTTTTTGACGGGTTACTTTCCGGTGGCGTGTGGCTATGACCTATAAACTCACATTTTATGAAGAAGAAGGTTACCTCAAGGTAACAGTTGAAGGCTCCCGATCGCATACTGATCCAGCCAAAAGCGGCCAGATGGTTGTTGATCAGATTACTAAAAAGTGCAGGGAAATTGGCTCTTCACGCGTCATGTTGATATCCCTTTTGACTGGCCGATATCCTCCCTTTGCAAATTATCAGGTCGTCTCCTCACTGGAACAAAAGGGTGTTCCGAAAGAGTGGAGGCTTGCCTATGTCAATCTTGATGCGGAAAGCTATAAGGCTGTCATGTTCAGTGAAACCTTGGCCATAAAAAAAGGATTTCAGGCGAAGGTGTTTGACAATGAACGTGATGCTCATGACTGGCTTAATAGCTGACAGGGAATTAGCCAGTCAACTCAGATTGGTATTATTACCAGCCTAATTTACTCCAATGCTTTAACTGATATCCTGGTCGTGCCATTGCGTGTGGGTCGGCCAGGATTTTTAACGGTCCAGGACTCTTCATGGTGCCAGCCATCAGTTAGTGTAACCTGGAACTTTCTATCCAGCAGGGCACGGTCTATATCCAACCGTTCTGTGACGGGTTTTGTTTTTGATGGGCTGATGCTTTGATTTAATTTGCAGTAAATACCAACGGTATAGCCGGATTTTTCAGGCAACTGCAGTGCCAGAACCTTGCCGATGAGCTTACCTTGAGCTGAATAGTGTTCAGGAAAAATTAAAGGGGTATTGGCTTTTTTGAGTGTTTCCCACTGTTTTTTGAGCTTGGCGTCCTGTTGGGTCTTGGGTGGATTGAAACGCTTGGCCCATTTGGTCTGGTCCAGGCGTTCCGTTTCTATATCAGTTCCGGTTCCAATGATGGCGGTCGCGGCAGGTTTGCATGCATAAACATCTGACGGGACGGAGTAACCTTTCATTGAAACAAAACGAGCAGTTCCTTTGGCGTTCTTGAATTTACCTTTTTCTATGGTTACATCAACGATCCTTTCAGTAGAGACGATCAGTCCTGCTTCCTGAACCGTATTGCTGCCCGTCATGGCAACATTCGTACCTTGATCATTAATAGTGATACGCCAGCGCTCTTTCGGTTTGGTCAGCTTCCAGGTGAAATTACCACTGCAGCGAACGCCTTGTGTGTCAGGCTCTGGGTGAAGTACCGTTGTGGCATTCTTTTCTGCGCGAATGGTTACGATATCCGTTCGGTTATAAACCTGCTGATTGCCGCTGTAGCCCTTGGGGAAAGGAAAAATAAGCTTACCTTCCTGCAGTTGTCCTTCGAGAAACAGAGGGCCGGCAAAAGAGTAACCACTTCCATTATGAACGAATTGACCCTTACCCTTTATCGGGCCATCTTTATCAGGTAGTACCAGTGGGATGGACCCCTGGCCCTTGACCACGTCCACATAATTGGAAGGTGCAGGATAACTACATTGATAGTCTACCGTCTCTTCAAGCAGGACTTCACCTGAGAGGTTCTCTGCTGCACTCAAAGGTGCGGTAGCTAATAGGGCTATGCCTGCCATCATGGGCAGATAGACAATCGCTGATATCTTTCGGATTAGTCGTGAAGCCAGGAGATCAAACATGGTGATACCCGTATTGTGTTGATAGTAATAATCACAGACTATTTGTAGTGTTATATCAGATTAAACGAGACTCGATCAGAGGGCAATAACCCCCTTTGCCTATGCGGTTTGCCTCAATCTTGATGAGACGTATATCGGGGTCATGCCGGAGAAATTGTTAGACTGTACTGCACATATCGGCCACATAATTATCTGATCTTTGCTCCTCTTGTTTCACTTGTTGTTCATTATGTTAGTTGTTTGGAGTAGTCGCTTCGGAAGCAGGCTTGCTTCTTCTGCTTCAGGACCTTACCTTTGTGGTGATTCTTGCTGTTCTTACCGTTAATCTACTTATGGCGATGTATTCTTCTGCATTAGTTCTAGTTCCTCAGTTTTGAAAAATGTCATTCAGGACAAGGGTATTAGTTTCCTGTTTTAGGATCTATCAGATCTTTGCTGTATCGGTATGAGGCACTGTCCAATAACGAAGTGCTATTGAATATAGGTTGCCTCTAAAACTATCTTTCCTGCGTTAGCTCCGTGCTCGAATCCCCGCTACTCCTCGCACACAGTGGTTATCCACGTAGTGTTTGCTTACCCTGACAAAAAATCTTAGCTTTTAGAGATACCCATATCGGATGTATATCATTAACAGGCCTTCATCTTATAATTATACCTTTAATCAGGGCTGCGGAATTCCTCTCCGCGCTTTAACTAATAGGAAAAGAGTTCCAGCAGCCCTGAATAGTCGCTAGGCTGCTATTTTTGAATTCCTCCCAAGAAGAATACCAATTCGAGAATACGCTGTTTTACTGAGCTTTTTGGCCCCGTGTTGTAATAGCCGTATTTTTCGATGAGCTCTTCAGAATATCTATCACCCCAGATAGGCATCTCTTGTGTACCATGCGCTCTGATTCTCTTCTCATCCTTAATCCAATCATAGACTTTTTGTTGTGGGAAAATGCCGCCGTTTCGTTTACTCAATAAGGTGAGATCTGGCGGGCTATTTTTAAGGAATTCAACAAATGGACCATCACCTTCACCGGACATTCCATGGCATGAAGCACAGTTTTTTTGGAATTCCAGCTGACCGATTTTCATATTGTCCATTTTACTGTCAGCAATAACGGCCATACCTGAAGCGAGTAGAATAAAGCCCGCGATGCGTGTAAGTAGTTTTATGATCCTTGATGTTGTCATCATAATTTCCTCCGTGTTTACATGCGTTTTTAAACTAATCTTTTTTAACAGCGAACAGAGCCCACATCCTACATAACCCTGCATAATGTAGTGTAGTATCTGGGCGTGGAATATCTTTATAAAAAAACAATTTTATTGATATAGAAGAAGCAATTGTTATCTAATCTGAGTGTTCGGGAATACTGTTCTTATTAAGGCTGGTACACCACAGCTTCATGTGTCGGGGACTGTTTGAGTGGCTAGGTTTCACGTGTGTCATATTGTTCATGTTTTCCGACAGGGTTGATCTAATATATTTCGCATGGTTGTCTTAAAAACTGCACTGATAGTAGTGGTAATTAGGGTCTGCTTTCACGGTTGTCGACGACTAAGAGAGGAAAAATGCTTACGCTCTATTCATCACTACATAAAGATCACGCACCTGAGTATGAGTTTTATCGCGGTGAGCGTGTGCCCTGTTTCGAGTCGCCGTCACGTGCAATGATTATTCAAAATGAACTGAAAAAGAGCGGGCACAGGGTCATTTCTTCGACTTCAGATAGTCGTCATGTACTGTCACAGATCCATACGGCACGTTATCTGGCATTTATGGAATCTGCCTGGTCGCGCTGGTTAGCAAATGATTCGTCCAACGCCACGGTTCAACCGTTTCCCTCTGTATGGCCTGTTCGTTCCCTGCGTAGTGACATTGAACCCGAAAACTTTATTGCGCAGCTCGGTCTTTATTCGATGGATAACGGATCTCCACTTGTTGAAGGAACCTGGGCGGCAGCAAAGGCGGGAGCTGATGCGGCGGCCAGTGCAGCTGACTTGATCGCAAAAGGGGAATCGAGTGTGTTTTGTGCAACCCGTCCACCCGGTCATCATGCGGGTGCTGATTTTATGGGTGGATACTGCTTTCTTAATAATGCCGCTGTGGCCGCGCAAACACTGCTGAACAATCATTACTCACGTGTTGCCATACTTGATATTGATTATCATCATGGTAACGGAACCCAGAGTATTTTTTATGATCGATCGGATGTACTTTTCATTAGCATTCATGGCGACCCCCAGACTGAATACCCCTTTTATCTGGGTCACTCGGATGAAGTAGGCGAGGGAAAGGGAGAGGGGTTTAATCTCAATCTCCCGTTGTCTGCCGGTACATCTACTGATAAATGGTTCGAGGCCCTGGAAGATGCCTGTCTTCGGATAGGACGTTTTCAGGCAGATGCGCTCGTTGTATCGTTAGGGTTAGACACTTTTATCAGTGATCCCATATCAAAGTTTAGTCTTGTTGGCGAAGATTTTAAAAGAGTTGGTGCAAGACTAAAGCGTATTGGCTTGCCGACGATCCTTGTTTTGGAAGGTGGTTATGCTACAAAAGAGTTGGGTGTTAATACGGTGAATGTGCTGGATGCATTTGAGATGGATTAATGTCCATGATACCGAAGTTCATACGCTAAGTATCTGGCTTCAGAATAGAAGCGAGGAGATGGAATACGGGTTAGGCGTGAGGTGGTGTGTCATGCGCCTTTAAATCTGTAGAGCAACGAGGAAATTAGCTATTAGTACCGATTTTGGTTAGGCTGGTAGCCTATATGGCATATGCCTTGTGTACGCAAGCTGTCTGCTTTTGTTTTCAAGCAAGGCGGGACGTTATGAGTTTACGGGTATGCTATAGCACACACGAGTTTGATGATGTTGATATACATCTTAGGCAGTTGCGTAATAGACAAGAGTATTCAGACGAACAGGGCGTTGCTGAAAAACTGGGTATTTCTTCCGCATTATGGCCTCTTTTTGGTGTTGTCTGGCCCTCCGGCATCGTTTTAGCAAATTACCTTTTCAGGTATGACTTTAAAGATAAGGCGATTCTTGAAGTCGGCTGCGGTATCGGGCTTTCAAGTCTATTATTGAATCACCTTCAGGCAAATATTACCGCAACAGATTATCATCCTGAAGTTGAAGGTTTTATGCTTAAAAACACGCAGCTCAATTTTGATCCGGTTATCCCGTTTGTTCGTGCTGATTGGGATAGCCCAGTTACTTCCCTAGGTGATTTTGATCTGATTGTAGGGAGTGATTTGTTGTATGAGGATGAGCATATTGAGCTGCTTTCTACTTTTATTTCAGGACACTGCAAAGAACAGTGTGAGGTGGTGCTGGTAGATCCTGGGCGTGGTCGACATGCGAAATTCAGTAAGAAAATGGCGGGCTTGGGTTTTTCGCTTGATATGATAAAACCGCAAGATCTGACCTATCTTGATGATCCTTATAAAGGTGTTATATTACGTTA
>JAPHUE010000117.1 GCA_026196795.1 Sedimenticola sp. | reverse complement strand
GTGGACGTAATGCCCGGAAAACCGATCTCCGAGGTTCGTCCAAAATGGCTGGGGAAATACCCTTACAAGCATTTCCGTCCGCACAGAACCCTGCAGGATAATAGAAAATCACAGTCTAGGCTAGCAATTTGAATAAACAGAAAGATTACAGTTGGTGAAGCGCTCGATATAGGCGTTAATATCCTATCACTTCTTTAATGCGGCCTGAACCGAAGCGAATGTCCTGGGCCATACATCGCTCTTTCTCAGAGCTATGGGGAGAGCACTACGAGCCTTTATCGCAGCCGCTCTATCAGGAAAATGGCCATAGAGGACGGAGTACCATGCCACACCTGAACGCATCGTTTTGAAATAAGCGGCATCTGCAGTCAAGCGGTACTGCTCGATAAAGCGCTTGGCTGCCAACTCATCCCTGACACCCACCAATTGAAGCGTATAGGCCCCTGGAGACTGCGCCAGCAGCCATTCCTCTCGCCGAATGTTCTTAGTTTTGGTGGTTTGTATGCTTTTTTCTTCTAGGCTTTTGGTTATCAACGGCTTTGATTTGGGCGATGGACTGAGCGGCGTAGCCAATGCAGGCACTTCAGGTGTTTCAATGGCCTTTATATCTGCCGGTATGCGGCTATTTTCTCGCTTATCTTCCAAACTCACCTGCGGTTCAAGCTGAACTGAGGCAAGATCAGATTCAGCGACCCGGACCTCTTCAGCTGGGGTCGAAATGGCCGCATTCTTGTTTGCAGCCAAATCGGCGGCAGGCATCTCATCCTCAGAAGCCGTAATTATGGATTCCTGCTTCGAGCCAGCGCCCTGTTCAGCAATAACAGGCAAGTCTACTAAATGCGCCTCACCCACTTCCTCATCAATTGGTAAATCACTCTTCTCAACCACTCCTTGTTCAGCTTGCTGTGAGGCGTCATCTCTAGCTGGGGCTGGCAAGGGAAGAGTGAGTGGTTTGGCCGTAGAACCATCGAAAGATTCAGTTGAGCTTTCTTCTATAGCCTGATCTGCATCTATGAAAAGGCTATTGATTTCATCCTGGAATATTAGTGTGAGTAGCAATAAAACACCCAGTAACGCAACTCCCGCCAAGACGGGTTTAGGCAAATCAGAAAACAGCCCCTTTCCAACAGCAGCCACCTTTACAGGCGCGTCATCCGCCGATATTTTCTTTTGCTCTGGCGCTTTAGAAAAAAGATGCTTGAGCTGGGCTTCCAACTGCCCAGGCAAACCATTCGATTCCCGCAGCAGGCGATTGAGGCTGCCGCCCGACAATTTCAAATGTCCTGAACCATTCCAAATATCAAGTAAAAACTGCACAAAAGATTCAGATTGACGGCTGTCCAGCAGTGGCATCTCAAGTGATTGCACCGACTGAAGATTCATGGCCTGCAATTGCGGCATTTGAAACAGGTTGATGATATCTGGCGTGGCGAATAGCACCACACGGATAAGTGCTCTATTTCCAGGGCGTCGCTCAAACAGACGAAAGATTGCAATCATGGTGGCAACGGGGAGCAGTTGCGCATCATCAATCACAATAACCGCTTTTCTACCTGCCGCTATAAGTAATTCAAATCGCTTAACCAGGTGCTCTATCGTTAGACTGGCCTCATTTGTAAGGCCGTATCGACGATAAAGATGGGAAAAAAACTGGTCTGGGTGAAAGGTGTGGCTCGCATCAATGGAACAAAGATCCCACTCATCACGAGACTGTTTTTTAAACTGCTCGAGCAGCGTTGATTTACCCGCCCCCACTACACCTTTGACAAGCAGGACTTTCTCACTGTTGTCAGTTAAATGACGCAACAGATCTAAACGCTGCCTCAATTCAGGTGTAGAGAAAAAAGGTTCGTCAGCCCCCCTGCTTTTCTCCCTGAACTGCTGAAGATATGGCACAGCGTTATCTTCAGCTTTAGCTGGTCGCTCTTCCATATTCATTCAAGGTTTCCTTTAAAGCCTCCGGCTCAAAAGTATCTGTAACAACCGAGTAGCCCAGTTTATTCATAAGAATAAGTCGGATCTTGCTCTCCAGCACTTTTTTGTCAACGGACATCAAGGCCAACATACGATCGGCATCAAGTGATTCTGGAGGGTAGACAGGTAAACCGGCTTTTTTTATTAACGACTCTATCCGCCGTTGATCACTATCATCGAGCCAACCCAGCCGGCGTGAAAGGTCAGCCGCCATACAGATACCGGCACCCACAGCCTCACCATGCAACCACTCACCATAGCCCACACCCGTTTCAATGGCATGTCCAAATGTATGGCCCAGATTTAGTAAGGCTCGGTTACCCGCCTCACGTTCATCCGCAGCCACCACAGCGGCCTTATCTTTACAGGATCGTTCAATGGCATAAGCAAGCAGCGCATGCTCACGCTCTAGCAGCCCATCCATTTTCTGCTCGAGCCAGCAAAAAAAATCTGGATCACCAATAAGACCGTACTTGATGATCTCGGCGAGTCCAGCCGACAGTTGGCGATCATCCAGGGTACTCAGTGTATCTATATCAGCAATGACACATTGCGGCTGATAAAAAGCACCAATCATATTCTTTCCCAACGGATGATTAACACCTGTTTTTCCCCCAACAGATGAATCAACCTGGGCCAGTAGTGTGGTCGGAACCTGAATAAAGTAGACGCCACGCTGATAACAGGCTGCCGCAAAGCCAGCCATATCGCCCACAACACCACCGCCTAATCCGATTACTGTACAACGCCGATCAAACCGGTGTTCCAGTAATGCATCTATAATCGTCTGCCAAACCGACAACGTTTTAAATTGTTCACCATCCGGAAGAATTACAGATTCAACCTGATACTCCTGCAATGCCGATTCAACCGAAGCAAGATAGAGGGGGGCCACAGTGGTGTTGGTCACGATCAAGACCTGTTGACCATGAATATGGGGTTGGTATACCTCACGATCAGCCAGGAGATTTGTCCCAATGTAAATTGGGTATGACCGTTCATCGAGATTAACCGTTAAAATACAGCTAGGGTTCTTCATCTGGCTATTGATTACCTGGACTAAAGGTTCCTCGTTTTAGGCGGTGCCGCTGTGCCCCATTGAAATTGAAGATAGCTTAACTAGTCAGCCCGCAATTTTTTGACAATCTCATTGGCAACTGCTGTGGCACTGCGCTTTTCAGAAGTTATGACAATATCTGCAGTTTCCCTGTAAAGAGGATCTCGCTCATCCATTAATGATTGCAAAGTACCTAAGGGATCCTCAGTCTGTAATAAAGGGCGACTCCTGTCCCTGAGTGTCCGCTCGTACTGCTGCTCTGGACTACAGTAAAGGTAAACAACAAAACCACGACTACTTAAATTTCGGCGATTATCCCCGTTCAAGATTGAGCCCCCGCCAGTTGCCAGTACTAAATTACCCCGCTGCGTCAGGTCATCTATCACTGCACTCTCACGTTTTCGAAAGCCCTCTTCGCCTTCAAAATCAAATATAGTGGGGATATCCACACCCGTGCGCCGCTGAATCTCATGGTCAGTATCATCAAAATCAAGCCCAAGGAGCGACGCTACCTGACGCCCTATCGTGCTTTTACCGGCACCCATTGGGCCAATCAGAAATATATTACTAGGGAGATTCATATCGAACTACACGCACCATGCTTTAAATTCACAAAAAAGATCTCATTAGCTGTGAATAGTAATCGCCATAGAATCACAGAGCAATGTTCTAGGGAATACACTTGATTAAATCACCCAAAATAAAGAAGGGCCTATCCAGCGACAGGCCCTTCCTCTACACCATCAATTTAACCTCAGCGGGCCGAGAGCGTATCTTTGAGAATCTTAGGCGTAACAAAGATCAACAACTCTTTATTCTCATCCTTACGCAATTCCTGCTTGAACATAAAGCCGACATAGGGCAGATCACCAAAGAAGGGCACACGCTCTTTGCTACGGGTTTCTGTCCGCTCAAATACGCCACCAAGAACCACCGTCTCACCATTCTCGACAATGACTGATGTCTCAATTTCGCGGGTATCGACCGGAGGAACGCCGAGTATAGAACGAGAGAAATCAGGATTATCTTTCGTGATATTAAGATCCATGATTATCCGATCATCCGGTGTGATATGTGGTGTCACTTCTAACTTCAGAACGGCTTCCTTAAACGATACAGTAGTTGAACCACTTGAGCTGGCCTCCTGATAAGGTACCTCAACGCCTTGCTTGATCACTGCTGTCTTCTGGTCAGACGTAATAACTCTAGGGCTGGAAACAATCTCACCTTTACCCTCCTGCTGCATGGCTGAGAGCTCCAGCTGCAGAAGATATGAACCAATCTTACCGGCAAGAAAGTTGATCGATCCACCACGAGATGCACTCAGAGTCTGGGGTAAATTCACCAATAAGCTCTCGTTACCGGAACCGGCAGGGCTCTCCAGGGAGCCCTCATTACCTGTCGCAGTTGTTACTGTACCAGCTTGGGCTCCCCTGATCCGCAAAAAGTTATCATCCTGGCTTAGTTGAGTACTCAGGCCAAACTTTACCCCGACATCTTTGGCGAAATCATCATTTGCTATAACTACCCTTGACTCTATCAGTACTTGGCGGACAGGAATATCCAGTCGGTTGATCAAGCGTCGAATATCATCCAGTTTGGCCGCTGTATCCCTGACCAGCAGAGTATTAGTGCGTTCATCAAAGGTAACGTTACCTCGCTCAGGCGTCAGAAGCTGATTCCCTTCGCTCTTCAGTAGCTTCTGAATATCTGTCGCCTTTGCATAGTTCAGCTGGATATATTCAGAAAACAGCGGAGCTAACTCTTCAATCTGTCGTTGAGATTCAAGCTCAAGCTTTTCACGTGCTGCGATCTCCTCCGTGGGGGCAATCAGCATAACATTGCCGTTCTGACGCATCGACAAACCACGGGTTTTAAGGATGATACTCAAGGCCTGATCCCAAGGAACATTCTTCAGCCTAAGCGTGATATTGCCACTCACCGTATCAGAGGTGACCAGGTTGAGACCGGTAAAATCAGCCAGTAGCTGCAGCACAGCACGTACTTCGATGTCCTGGAAATTAAGAGAGAGCCGCTCACCTGTGAACGTTTCCTTACGCCGCTGAAGCTCCTCTTTCTCCTCTTTCGTCAATGCACGGAACTCAATCGTGAAGAGGTCATTCGCCTGGTAGGCCAAATGCTCATACTCACCGGCAGCAGTAATCTCGATATGGACATTATTGCCCTGACTGGTGACTTCAAACTGTTTAACTGGGGTAGCAAAATCGCCTACATCAAACTTACGCATCAGGTGGTCAGGAAGCGTTGTATCCAGAATATCCAAAACAACACGGCCCGCTTCTTCCCGCATATCTACCGATACGGCGGGATTCCCCAATTCGATAATAACCTGCCCCTCTCCTGCATCACCCCGTCTGAAGTCAACATTACGTAGCCCATCAGACGAACCGATTGCTGGCTTGCTGGAAGATCTCGCTGACCCTACAGGCGGTTGAGCTGATGCTGATGCAACATTGGCCCCACCTTTGATTGTGATTGTTAGCTCATTCCCGTCAATGCTGATTTCATGACCCGTAGCCTCAACAAGATTAACCACTACCCGTGTTCGATCACCCGCTTCAATAGCCGTTACACTGCGGGCCATCCCTATGCCGATACTCTGGGTTTTGCTGGCTAATCCATTGCTTAACCCATAAAAGTCCAGCGCAATACGCGCCGGATTATCCGTGGTAAACACCTTAGGTTCATCAAAACCATTCTCAGCGCGAAGGGTTATGACAACATCATCACCCGGCAGCGCTGAAAAGTTAAGCTCATTAAGCACATTGTCCGCCGCTACTGCAGGCGTAACCGCCATGACAAAAAAGAGTATTGCGGCTAAAAATAGCTGACGCATATTCATGATAATCCCAGCCTTATTCCACTGTTCCAGTTCAAGTGGTTTATAGTTCATTAACATAGCCCTGTTACTCTCCTGCCAAAGCCAAGGAGGCTTGTCGTTCTCGATAGCCACCCTGGCCGTCCGGAATAATCTCCGTCAATTCAACCTGGGTTTCACTAATCTGTGTTATCTGCCCATGGTTTGCACCCAGGTAGTTACCCGTCTTAACCCTGTGTATGGTCCGTTCCTGGGTCTGAACCAATGCCCAAGTGCTGCCCAGCTGTTCAAGTAATCCAACCATCCGGAGTGAATCAAGAGGATAGTTCTCCAGTTCCTCTTTTCTCCGATTGAAATCCGGACTCAGACCAATACCTTCGTTTTGCGTACCCGTCTCTTCACTTTGGGCCTGAGAAACAAACGGACTTCGTCGACCGTCACTAATATAAGAGAAGGTCTCGATCGGCTTTATCTCAGGTAATGGTTCAATATGACCGGCCTTTCTTGCTTTAACCTCGTCCACATAACTCTTCAGGTCATGCATACCTCTATCCGCACAGCCTGTGAGCAAATTGAGGGCTACCAAACAAATACTGAAGAGCGTAATTTTCTGATTCAACCGCATCAATTCGCTCCCTCTTCTTCCAGATAGCGATAGGTCTTAGCCGTTGCTGTCATGACTAATACGCCATCTTTTCTTGGCTCCATGGTGACATCATGAATTGTAACAATACGGGGCAGCGCCGCCAGACCACTGATAAATTCCCCCAACTCATGGTAATCTCCGAACACTCGAATCTGTATAGGTAATTCCGCATAAAACTCTCGCGGCACCTCATCTTGCGGATCAAACAGCTCAAACTCAAGGCCGGAGGCCAGTCCCGTCTGGGAGACATCCACCAGAAGATCTGCCACCTCGGTTTTATTGGGAAGTTGTCTCAACATCGCGCCAAACGACTGCTTCATCTCCTCCAGCTGTTTTTTGTACTTTTCCAGATTAGCAGCCTTGGCCTGCTTACGCTCAAACTCTGCTCTCAGCGTCAGCTCCTTCTTCTCTACCGTCTCAAGGCTCAGCAACTGCTCTTCTGTATTGAAATAATACCAGCCGACCCCAACACCGACACACGCCAGCACAATAATAATGGCCTTGATCGGCATAGGCCAATTGCCGATATTATTGAAATCAAGTTCATTCAGTTCCTGAAGGTTCATTGCTGACCTCCTTCACTGTTGTTCCGATTAATCTGCTTTGACTGCAGAATAAAGCTGCCTTGTGCCTCATCGGTACTAGTAATGACCTGTAGTGTGGGATTTTCCAGCCACTCAGAGAGCTCAATATTGCGCATGTAGGAGGAGACCCGTGCATTAGATTCAGCGATGCCATTCATGATCACCAGATCATTGGTCTGGGATACCTTAGTAAGGTGCGTACCATCAGGTATCGTCGTAACCAGCTCATCAAATAGATGAACAATCTGTGGTCGACTCCCCTGTAACGACTGGATAACATTCATTCGGGCTATCAGCTGGGCCTTCTGTTTTTCAAGATCTTTGATCTCTTTAATCTTCTTATCGACTAGCGCAATCTCCTGACCTAAATAGCCGTTACGCTCTTCCTGATAGCTGATCATATCTTCAATAAAGAAATGCACACCGCCACAAGCGGCACCTGTCAATATCAGCGCCAAGAATACGGACATGCCAAAATCTTTTTGGCGTTTCTTGCGTAGTGTTTCCCGCCAGGGAAGTAAATTAATATGGGCCATGTTAGTCGAAACTCCTCAGCGCGAGTCCGCAGGCGATCATCAGCGAGGGCGCGTCGTTACTCAATCCCTGTGGCTTGACACTTGATGCAACCGACATATTTGCAAATGGATTTGCCACTAGTGTTGGCGTGCCAATCTTCTCTTCGATCAACTCATCAACACCGGGGATAGATGAACTCCCCCCCGCAAGAATGATTTGATCGACGCTGTTATAGGCACTGGAAGAGAAAAAGAACTGTAAGGAGCGACTCACCTGCTGCGCCATTGCTTCTTTAAAGGGCTCCAGCACTTCAGGGACATAGTTATCAGGCAAACCACCCTGCCTTTTAGCCATGCCGGCCTCTTCGTGGGACAAACCATAACGTCGCTGAATCTCTTCAGTTAGCTGGCGCCCACCAAAATTCTGCTCACGCGTATAGATAATTTTTCCATTTCGTAAAACATTCAACGTAGTAGTGGTTGCACCAATATCAGCAATGGCGACTGTCTGGTCATCACCCCCATCCGCCAGTTGGTCGGAAATCTGACCGAAGGCATTCTCCATGGCGTAGGCCTCTACATCCACTACAGTAGCGGTAAGCCCCGCTATCTCCAGTGCGGCTACCCGGTCATCCACATTTTCACTTCGGGAGGCGGCAAGCAATACGTCCATCATCTCTGGGTTTTTATCAGAGGAACCCAGAATTTCGAAATCCAGATTCACCTCTTCCAATGGGTAGGGAATATACTGATCGGCCTCTAGCTGAATCTGACTCTCCATCTCCTGGTCAGATAGTGAAGCCGGCATCGTGATGATTTTGGTAATCACCGCTGACCCTGAAACGGCCACGGCAGCTTGGCGAGCCCGCGTACCTGAACGTCTCACCACATTTTGTATTGCCTGGCCAACAGCATCGACGTCGGCAATATTCTTTTCCACCACCGCATTGGCAGGTAGTGGCTCCACAGCATAGGCTTCAACTCGGTATTGGGCACCAGACCTGCCAGAGGACTTACTTAACTCCAGCAGTTTTACAGCTGTTGAACTGATGTCCAGCCCAAGCATCGCCAGCTTCTTGGATCCGAAAAAAGGGACCATCGCGTTTCCTTTCTCGCAATTATAATTAGACTTTACGGAGAACTTTTAGGTTTTCCTTTAATTAGAATAGT
>JAPHUE010000205.1 GCA_026196795.1 Sedimenticola sp. | reverse complement strand
GACCGAGAAAAGCGGCCACGGCCACGGCCGCCAGAATCAGCGGTTCAACACCGATCAGTTTGGCGGCCAATACCGGGAAAAAGCCTTTAAGACTGTCGCCGAGCAGGGTGATGGCGGCGGCCTTTTTACCGCCGATACGCAATACGTTGGTGGCGCCTGGGTTATTCGAGCCCTGAGTGCGCGGGTCGGGCAGCCCCATCAGTCGACAGACGATAATGGCGCTGGAGAGGGAGCCCAGCAGGTAGGCCGCAATGATTAAGAGTGCATTTGTCATGATATTTCCTGTCCGGCGAACCTGTGTCGGCCGATTATGCGCCAAATTGTCCCGGTAGCAGGGTATCAGGGTCAAGGGTATTTGTTATCGAGGCCGGCTGCATTACCATGGAGAGATACATTTGCAGGAAATATGGGATACCCATGGATATAGTATTTTTACGTGATCTCAGAATCGAAACGGTGATTGGCATCTACGATTGGGAGCGGGAGATCAAGCAGACCGTGGTGCTGGATATTGATATGAGCACTGATGTGCAGCGTGCCGCTGCCACCGAAGATATTGCCGATGCAGTGGATTACAAGGCGGTCTCCAAACGCCTGATCAGCTTTGTCGAAGAGAGTGAGTTCCAACTGGTAGAGACCCTGGCTGAACGCTGTGCCGAGATTATTCGCAAGGAGTTTGATGTGCGCTGGGTGCGCCTGACCGTGAACAAGATCGGTGCAGTCAGTGCTGCCACCGATGTGGGTGTGATCATTGAACGGGGCGAACAGTCCTGACATGGCGAGGATCTGGATCAGCCTGGGCAGTAACATTGAACGGGAAAAAAATATTCGGGCGGCGCTGCATGACCTGCACAAGGAGTTTGGGGCGTTGCTGATATCAACAGTGTATGAGAGCGAAGCCGTGGGTTTTTCCGGTGATGCCTTTTATAACCTGGTGGTGGGGCTTGATACCGATCGTCCGGCGGCGGATTTGATGACGCGGTTTCGTGAGATCGAAGCGGATCATGGCCGCACGAGAGGAGGGGGCGGTTTTGCTTCACGAACTCTGGATATTGATCTGCTCACCTACGGCGATGCCGTGATGGATGTGAACGGTGCGCATCTGCCCCGGGATGAGATTACCCGTTATGCCTTTGTGCTGTTGCCACTGTCTGAACTGGCTGCTGACAGTATTCACCCGGAACTGGGGACGAGCTATAGCGCAATGTGGGCCGCCTTTGATCACGCTTCTCAGCGGCTCTGGGCGGTGCCTTTTGAAATAGATATTCCTACTATGGAATGATGATCTGTATGCCTGCAGTAACGTTGCCAGAAAGCAGCACACAGACGCTTTTATATTCAATCAATTATTTGTGCTGCTACGCGGCAATTTATTTGACCGGGGCTCGCGCGCCCCTGCGGCGT
Source organism: Sedimenticola sp. (assembly GCA_026196795.1). Classification (GTDB taxonomy): domain Bacteria; phylum Pseudomonadota; class Gammaproteobacteria; order Chromatiales; family Chromatiaceae; genus Sedimenticola. The sequence goes on along the minus strand of JAPHUE010000205.1, from coordinate 4,561 downwards.
GTCACTTTTGTTTCGGCAAAAGTGACCAAAACCATTGCTCCGTCATACCACCCTTGCGTTCGCTGTGCTGCGTTTGTCCACTGGACAAACGGTCACTGCTCACCCTCCGCTACTCATAAACCAGCGGCGTAGCAAAACTCGCTGACGCTCAGACAGTTGCTACGCTGATCCCTGGTTTATTCCGTTGCTCGGTGGTATGAAAGTCGCGACAGGTGCGGCATCTCAACATCTAGTGCGTCTTATTTTGACTCTGTGATGCCATGTCTGCATTTTGCGGGTCATCAGGAGTGATTACTGCTGCACACTCCGGCCGCCATCCACGGCAATGATCTGTCCTGTAATATAGGGCGCATCAAACGCCAGAAAACGAACCGTGCGCGCAATATCGGTCGGTGTGCCCAGTGTGCCCAGCTGAGTGCGGGCGAGGATATCTGCTTTGGCTTTTTCACTGAGTGCCTGATCCGGCCAGAGAATGGCCCCCGGTGCTACGCCATTGACCCGGATCTCCGGTCCCAGTTCCCGAGCCAGTGATTTTATCATCATGGCATTGCCCGCCTTGGCCATGCAGTAGATGGAGTGTTCAGCCAAGGGGCGATCGGCATGGATATCCACCAGGTTGATAATGGCGCCGTGCTGTTGCTTCAGTAAGGGTGCGGCTGCAGCGGCGAGAAAAAAGGGCGCCTTGAGATTGCTCCCCATCAGCTCATCCCACTGCCGGGTATCCAGTTGATCCATTGGTGTGGGATAAAAGGCCGAGGCATTATTGACCAGCAGGTCCAAGCGACCCCGCCACTGTTCGATCTGCTGGATTATCTGGTTAAGTTTCTCTGTATCATTCAGGTCAGACTGAATCAGCAGGACCGAGTCGGCACGGGAGGCCTCCAGTTCTTCTTTTAATGATTCCGCTGCAGTGGCAGAACCGCGATAATGCACGGCAATATCCATTCCGCTCTGATGCAGTGTGCGGGCGATCTCGGCACCGATCCGCTGGGCGGCGCCGGTAATCAGGGCAACGGTTTTTTGTGTTGGTGCCAAGTTTGGTTCTCCCTCGATTTCTGCTCACCCCCGGGAGTTGTTAAACTAGGGGGTATTGGTGTGCCGCGGATGTGCGGTTTTATCCTCTCACTTTATACCGAATAGGCAGGTTTACGAAATTCATGATTGATCGGATCTCTCCCCGGGCGGCTGAGGCTGTCGTGGCACAACTGCCAGTTCCTGATGCAGATGCCCAGCAACACAGTATAAAACTGGTCACGCAGATTCGTGATGAAATCGCAGCGGCAGGCGGTCAACTGCCATTTGATCGCTATATGGAACAGATCCTTTATGCCCCGGGTTTAGGCTATTACGCGGCGGGTGCACGAAAGTTTGGTGCGGCGGGGGATTTCGTTACCTCACCTGAACTGTCGCCCCTGTTTGCCCAGTGTCTGGCCTTTCAGTGCAGCGAGGTGTTTCAGGGCGTAGATGATGGCGAGATCCTTGAGGTGGGTGCCGGTTCCGGTGTGTTGGCTGCAGACTTGCTCCTGGCGTTGGAAAAGCTGGACAGTTTGCCCGGCCGTTACCTGATCCTCGACCTGAGTCCGGATCTGCAGCAGCGGCAAAAGGAGACGATAGCGCAGCGTGCACCCCATCTACTGGATCGTGTTGAGTGGCTGGCGGCTTTCCCCGAGGCCGGTTTTTCAGGTGTGGTGATAGCGAATGAGTTACTGGATGCGATGCCTGTGCACCGTTTCCGGATAGCCGGAGGCGAATTGCTGGAGCAGTTTGTGGCCTGGCAGGATGATCGGTTTGTGCTGGTTTGGGACAAGCCTACTTCTCCCCGTTTGGAAGCGGCTGTTTCTGGTCTGTTGCAACAATTCGGTCCGCTGGATGATTATGAGTCTGAGGTCAATCTTCGGGCAGCCCCCTGGCTTGTATCCCTGGCCGCCTCGATGCAAAAGGGGTTGGTGCTGCTGGTCGATTATGGTCACAGTCGGGCAGAGTACTATCATCCGACCCGGAGCCGGGGTACGTTGATGTGTCACTATCGGCATCGCGCCCATCCTGATCCGCTGGTCTATCCCGGGTTGCAGGATATTACGGCGCATGTGGATTTTACCGCCATTGCGGAGTCGGCCCAGTCGGCCGGTTTCTCAGTCTCTGGCTATACAACCCAGGCCTATTTCCTGATGGGCAGCGGGCTGGATAAGCTGGTCGCCGCTTCTGATCCTGATGATGTGACCGCCCATATGGCGCTGGTGCAGGGTGTAAAACGACTCACTCTGCCCACCGAGATGGGTGAGCGCTTCAAGGTTCTGGGCCTAACCAAGCAATGGGATCAGCCGATTAGCGGTTTTGCCATGAGGGATATGCGTGAAAGACTCTAGTGTAATCTGGATGATGCTGTTGGCTATGCTGTTGAGCGGATGTAATAGCACACCTGATCGCAACTCACCCATCAAGACACGGGATTTCCAGGTGGAGGATATTGCCAAGAGTGATGTGGATATCGTGGCGGAGATACAGCTTCGCTATTCCATGGAATATCTGCAGGAGCTGATGACAAAGCTCTATCGACGGAATCCCCGTGAGTGGCCGAAGGGTGGAGCCGAGTCGATTGAGCTGGCAGTTGACCGGGTATTTGGTACAACCCGTGATGGTCTGTTCCCTGAACTGCAGGGCAAGCGGGGCAGTGATAGCATCAGTCTGGCCTTCGATTCTGCCTATAGCGGTGATAGGGTGCTGGCCTTTAGTGAAGGCTTGCGGGGCATGCTGCTGCAGGCCCACAACGGCAAGCAGAGCTTCTACCTGACCGATGAACTGGACCCACAAAAACTCTATAACGCCGCACGTAATATTGAGATTGCTATCTGGAAGTTGAGTCATGACCGTGACAGTGACGGTCAGCTTTTTCTTATTAGTAATGCGACAGAGGGGCCGGTCAATAATCTTAGCTATGAGCGGCTGTTTGGCAAGTTGATTGCCCTGCAGGACAGCATGGCCCGGATTGTCGCGCAGAGTAGTAATCGCAAAATCAAGACGATTATTCAATCGGTTGCCTCGGCGGTATTCATGCCGATTTAAGGTGGTCTAATGATTCTAATAGTTGCAAAAGATACTAAAATGAGGGTAGATTAATCCAAGTTAACCCGAGAGAGGCAAGTTAGATGTCAGCATATAAAAGTGATTTTGAGCCGGGCGATATTGTGGAGCTGTTCGGTGAAACCTACCAGGTGCTAGAAAATGATGGGGTGCGTGGGCAGTTGATTCCCTTTCCCTCGGAAGAGATGCCTTCCCATGAAGTGATCTGGGCCGAAGAGGGGGGGCAGTATATGCGGATTGGTAGTGCTGAATTACCAGGGCCTACACCCTGTGCAACGAATAACGGTACCTGCCCCACTAACGGACGCGGTTCACCGCTGTAACTGCAAAATCCCTCTATTCCCGGAAATAGAATCAGGTCACCTTTTGCAAATTGTGAGCGTCTGCCGTTTCGCATAAGATAACGCACTAGCCCAGCCAACTCCCAGGCTGGGTTTTTCGCTTCACAGGAACCGCCTGAGCCATGATCGCCGTATTTAATGCACTCGTCCCGGTGATTGCTATCATCCTTCTCGGGATGTTGCTGCGTCGAACCTCGCTGTTCAGTGATGAGAGCTGGCTTGGCTTTGAAAACCTCTGCTACTTTGTACTCTTCCCCTCTTTGCTGATCAAGACACTGGCAACCGCCAGGATTGCCTCGACGGAACTGTTTCTGTTTTCAGCGATGGTGCTGTTTGCCATCTTCGGGATGAGTCTACTGCTGTTAATGTTCCAGCCGCTGATGAAGCGCTGGCTGGCTATCAATGGCCCCGCCTTTACCAGTCTGTTTCAGGGGGCCACCCGTTGGCATGGCTTTATCGCCCTGTCGATTGTGGGGTTACTCTATGGCGATGAGGGTGTGGCCTACATGGCGATCATCATGGCGGTGATTATCCCCCCGTTGAATGTCATTAATGTGGCTGTGCTGGCGCGCTTTACCGAGGGTGACAGCAGCCTGAAAGATGTGCTGCACAAACTGTTGCGTAATCCGTTTATTATCGCCTGTGTGATTGGCGCCACACTGAATCTAACCGGTATCGGCCTGCCATCACAGATCTATTCGCTATTTGATATTTTGGGAGGGGGTGCGCTTGGCCTGGGCCTGCTATCTGTGGGTGCCGGATTGCGTTTTTCACTGGTCTTAGATCACCGTCTTCTGGTTTCGTTTGGAGCGGCTATACGCTTGCTGGGTATGCCGTTACTGATGTTTGCCGGAGCCTGGTTGTTTGGTATCGAGGGGATGCCTCGTACCGTGGCGGTGATTGCGGCTGCCGTTCCCACCGCTGCAACCTCCTATATCTTGGCGCGTCAGATGGGTGGTGATGCGCCGTTAATGGCGAATCTGATTACCGTGCAGGTGATTGCATCTGCTGTTACCTTACCCGTAATGATCTGGGTGGCGGGTTTTTGATCTGAACGCTAAAGTGAGTGGAAGATTCAAGTCAGCTAAACGGAGGCCATGATGGCGGTTTTTGAGGGATTTCCTGAAGGTACACTGCCT
>JAPHUE010000067.1 GCA_026196795.1 Sedimenticola sp. | reverse complement strand
TTTGTACTCAAGACCCTGGATGTCCCGGTTACTGCCCTCTTCTCTACGTTGGGTCGTACTGCAGCCCGTGGCCTGGAGGCGCAATGGGCCGCTGACAAGATGCGTTATTTCATGGACAAGATGATGGCCAATCTAAAGGCCGGTGACAGTGCCACGGCCAACGTGGAGAGCTGGGATCCAGATACCTGGCCGTCCGAGACCAAGGGTGTTGGTTTTACCGAAGCACCACGCGGTGCACTCGGCCACTGGATTCGCATCAAGGATACGCGCATCGCCAACTACCAGTGTGTTGTACCCACTACATGGAATGGTTCACCACGGGATCAACAGGGCAATATAGGTGCCTTTGAGGCCTCCCTGATGAACACCAAGGTGGAACGTCCGGAAGAGCCGGTTGAGATTCTGCGAACCCTGCACAGCTTTGATCCCTGCCTCGCCTGCTCCACTCATGTGATGAGTGAAGATGGTCAGGAGCTTGCCAAAGTTAAGGTTCGCTAACGATCAGGCGTCTCAAGAGGAGCAAATACTATGCAGAGAGAAATCAATTCAGGCGCTGTATACGTGTATGAGGCCCCGGTCAGGATCTGGCACTGGGCCAATGCACTTGCCATAACACTGCTGGCTATTACCGGTTATCTGGTGGCTAATCCGCTGCCGAGTCTGTCCGGTGAAGCGAGTGATCATTTTCTGATGGGTTACATACGCTTTGTCCATTTTGCCGCTGCGTATATCTTCGCCGTCGGCTTTCTGGGACGCATCTACTGGGCCATGGTGGGGAATGAACATTCAAGACAGCTGTTTAAACTGCCTGTTCATCGGTTGACGTTCTGGCGGGAACTGCTGCACGAAGTACGCTGGTATGCCTTTCTGGAAAAAGAGCCGAAGAAATATGTGGGGCACAATCCGTTGGCTCATCTCTTCATGGTGGTGATTATCACTGTGGGTGGGTTTTGCATGTTACTGACGGGTTTTTCGCTTTATGCCGAACAGACCGGGTTGGGTAGTTGGCAGGACAGTTTGTTCGGCTGGCTGATTCCACTGGTAGGGCAGAGTCAGGATGTACGTTTGTGGCACCACTGGGGTATGTGGGTGATCGTGGTGTTTGTCATGCTGCATGTGTATGTGGCCATTCGTGAAGATATCGTCTCTCGACAAAGCATTATCAGCACCATGATCAGTGGCTGGCGCACCTTCAAGGATGATCGGCCATGAGTAGCAGACTATCCTCAGTCGATAATGAGCAAGTGTCACCACCCAAGGTGCTGATTCTGGGTATCGGGAATCTGCTTTGGGCCGATGAAGGATTTGGGGTCAGGGCTGTCGAGGCCTTGCATCGGTGGTATCACATTCCCGAGCATGTACGGGTGATGGATGGTGGTACTCAAGGTGTCTATCTGGTGCAGGAGGTACGAGACGCCGAACTGTTGATTGTATTCGATGCCATCGATTATGGGCTGTCTCCCGGTAGCTTGAAACTGATCGAAGGTGATGCTGTGCCCAAGTACCTTGGAGTAAAGAAGGTCAGTCTGCATCAGACTGGATTTCAGGAAGTCCTGGCCCTGGCAGAGATGATGGGTGACTACCCGGAAAAGATTTTATTAATCGGTGTGCAGCCCGTTGAGATTGAAGATTTTGGTGGCAGTCTGCGACCCGAGGTAAAGGCGCAAATTGAACCGGCCATCGAACAAGCCATCGCCTTTTTATCTGCACATGGTTTGCCCGTCAGTCGAAGAGATAAACCGCTGTCAGCGGATCGTCTCAGTGCTGCAATCAGTGATATGACAAGGTATGAGCATGAACGGCCCGCCCCGGATAAGGTCTGCCGACTGGGTGACGAGCGGGTACTGTTTTCAGGTGAATATCAGATCGAGCATCGTCCTGCCGCATTGGACGGAGCCGCTATGAGTGTGGGACTTGATCAGCACCTGAATAAATACCGTCGTGAATCAAGTGGCTGATAACAAACGATCAAAACAGAGAAGGAGTTAAGAGATGCCCTCAGAACTGATCAGACAGCTGGTCTTGCAGAATAATTACCCACGTTTAAATGAAACCTCACTTGAGGTGTTTCTAAGCGCCAATGAACATTCAGTGCTTTTTTTTACGGAAGATCCAAAACAGTATCCAGAGAGTAATGATGTCGCTGTGATACTGCCGGAACTAGTGGCACATTTTTCCGGGCGATTTCAGGTGGGGGTGATTGATCGTGAGGTAGAGCATCGTTTGCACCGGCGATTCCCCTTTGACAGTTGGCCTGCCCTGGTTTTTATGCAGCGGGATCACTATGTGGGGGCTATTACCCGGGTGCAGGACTGGGGTGATTATCTTCGTGAGATTGAGCGACTGTTGAATGCTGCTCCGTTGCACATACGGGATGTAGGCATACCGGTTATCGCTTCCTCAGTGGTAGCTCCCCAGTAGTGGGTCAGATAGGTTAATGGGAGAAGTAACATGAGTTTCTATGAGATACCGGCTGTAACAGTGGGCACAGGTACGCAGCCCATGGAAGAGGATGGTGCCATACTGGATTATCAGGAGATGCCCGGTGAGATGGCCACTTTTTCCATGCCGAATATTCCAGAGCCAGAGGCTATTGAGGGCCTAGATTTGGCGCTCTCTTTGTTGGCGCGCGTTCAGACGGCACTTGCAGAATTCCTGAGTGGTAACCAGGAGCAGGTGTTTGATCTCACCTTTATGGATAGTGCCAACCTTGACCTGATTGATCAGATTCTTGGTGAAGGTGAGGTGAGTGTGCTGTTCAGTCGCACACTACAGGTCAAGATTCAGGAGTCAGTCATGGCGGGAATCTGGCGGGTGCGTTATCAGGATGGTGCCGGCACCACCTATAAAGATACCCTTGAGGTCGGCTCTATACCTGGATTGATTAAGGATGGGACGTTTACTGGGGCTGCAACAACGATAGACTTGCCGGATGCACCTCTCCCGGAAGGTGTATTGAATGCCCCCCCATTGGTGGCAGAGCTGAAGGAGAAGTCTCAGGCCTACAGACCAGGTGTTTCTGCCCATGTAATCAATCTCACTTTATTGCCACAGACAGAGCAGGACCTGGGTTTTTTGGATCAGCTATTGGGCAAAGGCGCGGTGACCATACTGTCCCGGGGTTATGGTAATTGCCGCATCACAAGTACCGCCTTGCAAAATGTCTGGTGGGTGCAGTATTTCAATTCACAGGACATGAATATTCTGAATACCCTGGAAGTGACGGAGGTACCTGATGTGGCCTGTGCTGCGCAGGAAGATCTTCATGATAGTGCGGACCGTTTGAAAGAGATTCTGGAAGTGTATCAATGAGCAGTGCGTTTTTTTCCGGTTCCTATGGTGGTAGTGCTGAGAAGCTGACCGATGATGCCCGCTTGGAATGCAAGATATGCTGGCATGTTTATGACCCGGCAGAGGGTGATTCCTACTGGCAGATTCCACCAGGTACGCCCTTCTCAAAACTACCCGATAACTGGAGTTGCCCCAATTGCGATGGCCGTAAGAATGATTTTATGGTGTTGTGATGAATCAGGCTGACCTGAAGAAAGTAACCGATGATCTGGAAGCAGTATTTAGTTTAATCGAACAACAACGTATGGCGGATATACCCATATTGAACAGCGCGTTGCAGGTAAAGGCCGTGGGTTTTATATCATGGAACGAAGGTTGCTTTGGGGTATTGATTACCCCCTGGTTCATGAATCTGATGTTGCTGGGTGTGGATGATGGCAAGGATCATAAAGCCCGGTGGCCAGGGGAAAAAGTCAGTCATGTTTTTCCTTCGGGTGCTTATGAGTTTATCGTAGGCGAAGAGCCGGGGATTGGGCTCTATCAGGCCTGCTCGTTGTTTTCACCGATGCTACAATTCCATACACAGGCCCTTGCTGAAGAGACTGCTGCGGCTGTTATGGATGGGATCATGCAATCTGAAAACCGTACCGAGATCAGTACCTGTAGTCGAGAGATTGAACAGGCCTGGTATGGCGAGACAGGTGCGGCACAGGCTGAAACGGCTGAGTCTGATGAGCTGGGAAAGGATTCGCCTTCACTGTCGGAGCGTCTGGATACACCACTGAGTCGCCGTGAATTGCTGACAGGTCTGTTTGCAGAAAAGAGCGAGTAATTCGGGTTAGTTAATAATTCAGGCCTTCCTGTCGACAATATAGTCAGCCAGCCAACGCAGTGGATCGGCTCTTTCATCCAGTTCAGTCAGACTATTGAGTGCATCCTGCCGAAGGTTCTGCGCCATCTCCTTGGCGGCTTTCATGCCAATCAGCGAGGGGTAGGTCGGTTTGCCATTGGCTTCATCTTTGCCCTGGGTCTTGCCCAGTGTTTCAGTATCACCCTCCACATCCAGGATATCGTCATGTACCTGGAAGGCGAGTCCTATACAGTTGGCGTAGTGCTCCAGGTGCTTTACCTGCTGTGGGTCGGCCTCCGTTGCCGCCAGACAGCCCAGTTTTACACTGGCATGTATCAGGGCACCCGTCTTGTGAATGTGCATATTCTCCAGCTGGGTTAGATCAAGTTGTTCACCCACGGCGGCCAGATCCAATGCCTGCCCGCCTGCCATACCTCGTGAGCCACTGGCATGGGCCAGTGTCTCGACCATTTTTAAACGTGTCTCTGCACTGAAAGGGTAGGGTTCGGTCCGGCATAGCACTTTAAAAGCGAGGGTTTGCAAGGCGTCACCGGCAAGAATGGCGGTGGCTTCATCAAATGCTTTGTGGCAAGTGGGTCGTCCACGACGCAGATCATCATCATCCATTGCTGGAAGATCGTCATGAATTAATGAATAGGCGTGAATCAGTTCCACAGCACAGGCAGGTCCATCCAGCTGCTCGGCGGACAGGCCTAAGGCGGCTCCTGCAGCATAAACCAGCATGGGTCGTACACGCTTGCCGCCATTCAGGGTGGCGTAGCGCATCGCTATGTGGAGTCGCTGTGGTTGGATTGTGGCTGCAGGTAATTGCAGTTCCAGGGCACTATCGACCTGTTTTTGACAGCGCTCCAGGTATTGCTTTAGAGCGGAGTTATTTGTCACGTTCGAAAGGTTCCGGTTCAGCGTCTATGCGTTGATCAGAGAGTATCTGTATCTTCTGCTCGGCCTCTATCAAGGCCTTCTGACAGGTGCGGGTCAGAGAGACACCTCGCTCAAAGGATTTAAGTGACTCTTCGAGAGTGAGGTCACCCTGTTCCAGGGTTTCCACCAGTGATTCCAGTTCGTTCAGGGCCTCTTCAAATGTAGGCGCTTTGGGTTCCTTTTTGGGCACGACGGGACTCTTTGTTGTGATAAATAGGTGAACCTTACCGAGTGGATGGGTAGCGGTCAATTAGCGCTTTTTTATTGATGCGTAAGCTTAAAGTGGGGGGTGTTATGATTATGCCGACTCCACCTCTCGCATAGCATGGGTCTGGCGTGTAAACTTTGGCCCCATCGTGTGTCACTAAGACAGGTTTTTATTACATGAGCAGTAGTTCATACGACGCTTCAGCCATTGAGGTGCTCAGCGGTCTGGAGCCGGTGCGCAAGCGTCCCGGTATGTATACCGATACCACCCGTCCCAATCATCTGGCACAGGAGGTCATTGACAATAGTGTCGACGAGGCCGTTGCGGGCCATGCTACCACTATTGAAGTAGTCCTTTTTAAGGATGGCTCACTTCAGGTTAAAGATGATGGACGGGGTATGCCGGTTGATATTCATCCGCAACAGGGCTTGCCCGGTGTCGAGGTGATTCTGACCAAACTGCATGCCGGTGGTAAATTCTCCAACAAAAATTACCAGTTCTCTGGTGGTTTGCATGGTGTGGGTGTTTCTGTGGTTAATGCCCTGTCCAAGCACCTGGAGATCTGGGTCAAGCGGAGCGGTGCTGAGTACAACATGGCCTTCGCTGGGGGTAACAAGGCGTCAGATCTTGAAGAGGTCGGGCGTGTTGGCAAGAATAATACCGGCACGCGCTTACGTTTCTGGCCCGATCCAAAATACTTTGATTCCGGTAAGTTCTCTGTTCGCCAATTATTACATGTGCTGCGTGCCAAGGCGGTGCTTTGCCCTGGTTTGAAAGTTCTGTTCCTGGATGAGAACAGCGGTGACAGCTATGAGTGGCATTATGAAGATGGTCTGCAGGATTATCTGCTGGATGCCCTCCAAGGCTTGGAATTGCTTCCAGAGCCACCTTTTATCGGTTCAATGTCCGGTAACTCTGAGGCTGCTGACTGGGCTGTAACCTGGCTGCCTGAAGGTGGCGAAGCTATTACCGAAAGTTACGTCAACCTGATACCTACAGCACAGGGCGGCACTCATGTTAATGGGTTACGTTCGGGTTTGACTGATGCGGTGAGGGAGTTTTGCGAGTTTCGGAACTTGTTGCCGCGGGGGGTAAAGTTGGCGCCAGAAGATGTCTGGAGTCGTTGTAGCTATATCCTTTCCGTCAAATTGGCTGATCCGCAATTTTCCGGCCAGACCAAGGAACGCCTCTCATCCAGAGAGTGTGCGGCTTTTGTCTCGGGTGTGGTTAAAGATGCCTTCAGTCTCTGGCTGAATCAGCATACGGATGCGGGTGAACGTCTTGCTGATCTGGCGATCAATGCCGCCCAGTCTCGTCTCCGGGCAGGTCGTAAGGTGTTGCGCAAGAAAGTGACCCAGGGGCCCGCATTGCCTGGGAAGTTGGCCGATTGCAGTACATCGGACACGACACGTAGTGAACTCTTTCTGGTCGAGGGTGATTCAGCTGGGGGATCAGCAAAGCAGGCCAGGGATCGAGAGTTTCAGGCGATCATGCCATTACGGGGCAAGATTCTAAATACCTGGGAGGTGGACTCTGCTGAGGTGTTGGCCTCACAAGAGGTGCATGATATCTCGGTAGCCATCGGTGTCGAGCCAGGATCTGATGACCTCGGCAAATTGAGATTTGGGAAAATCTGCATATTGGCCGATGCTGATTCAGATGGAGCGCATATCGCCACTTTGCTTTGCGCACTGTTTTTGCGGCATTTCAGAAAGCTGGTGCAGGAAGGGCATGTCTATGTAGCCATGCCGCCGCTTTACCGAATCGACGTTGGCAAGCAGGTCTTTTATGCTCTGGATGATTCAGAACGCCAAGGTGTGCTGGATCGTATTGCTGCAGAGAAACTCAAAGGAAAAGTGAGTGTCCAACGCTTCAAGGGGCTGGGCGAGATGAATCCATTGCAGCTTCGGGAAACGACCATCGATCCTGATACCCGCCGCCTGGTGCAACTGACCATTGATGCAGGCGATGACACCAACAGCATGATGGATATGTTGCTGGCAAAAAAACGGGCATCAGATCGTAAGAGCTGGTTACAACAGAAAGGTGATCTGGCAGAGGTTTAATGCCGTGCGAGAATACAAACAGGGTACTCAAGGCGCATTAATGGAATCATTCAAAATATATCTAGTCGCACTCTTGCTTACGTTGGGGGGGAGTGTTGCTTGCGCTGCTGATAGCGGCAACCCCATAACGTCGAACAAGGGTGATAGTAGTTTCTATAATCCCCATGACTCATTCAATCCGAACGTGGAAGAGTATGTATGGGAAGAGCAGAAGACAGAACTTCCGCCATTTCCGGAAGATGAAAACCTGGTTGAATTTCAGGTCACACGTCCCAATGCGGCCTTCAGCTATTATATTGATGCCAATTCACTGAGCTATACCAAGGCAGATGGTATTGTGCGTTATATTGTGGTGATAAAATCCAAAACGGGTGCAAAAAATGTGGCGTTTGAAGGGATGCGCTGCTCTACCAAAGAGTTCAAGACCTATGCATTTGGCAATGGCAAAGGTAAGTTAGTAAAGCCTAGAAAGTTTGAATGGAAGTCAATAATCAAGAATAACTATACCCGCTACCGTAAAGACCTGGCCGATTTTTACTTCTGCAATACGGATCTTTTAAATTTAACCGCCGAAAAGATAATCACTGAAATCAAATACGGTGGTGCAAAAGCTCCTGAGGCTGGATTTCGCTGAAAAGCTGTTTTTATAAAGCGAACTGCTCATAGAGGTACATCGCAAAGGTTGCACAGACAATCATTGCGAGAGCAAACCGTGTATTGAGCCTGAGTAGTGTTACAGCGCGGATGTTATAGCGCCCCTGGATCATTAGATGCAATCCAGATAAGGGCGTGGTAGAAACGCCGATTGCCCAGGTCATCAGAAAGGTGATGCCCAGCAGATTTGGATCCACACCCAGTGGTGAGAAAATACCCCCAGCGGTTGCGATACTGATAACAGGATGGATGCCCAGTACCGAGACTGAAACCATCACCAGTAGTAACAGGCTCGCCTCGCTGGCACCAAACTGCGCTATTTCGAAGTGCATATCCGTGGCTTGAATGGTCGCCGCAATTCCGGCTGAAAGAACACCTGCCGATAGAAATAACATCAATTCGCCTGACATTCTGGGCAGCCCTATTTCGATGTGCTGCTTATAGGCTGCAAACCCTGATTTTCCATGTTGCAATAAAAGTAGGATCAGCGTCAGGGTAAGTGCCAAAAGCGAGATCAATGTAAGTATGGGGATGTTTGGCCAGATATGGTGGCTCAGCATCAGCAGCGCCGCCAGTAAACCCGGTATCCAGAGTGCAGTAAACTGCATGGGGTAGCCGTGAAAATCAGCCGCCCTTCCTTTTCGTGTCAATTCCCAACCGGTGAACAGCAGAGCGAACAGGGCGATCGGTATTCCAGTCAATGACAGTGTGGTCAGCTGTGCGCCGGGGGCGTTGGAGAGGGCGATACCCATGGCCGCAAAAAAGGGTGACCAGCAGGCGGCCATGGCAAAGCCGCGGGAGAGCACGCAGGCCTGCGTGGGGGTCATTGGTCGGTTGGCCGATAGACGATCGCCGATAATGACGATGGATGACATGTTGATAACCGAACCGAACAGGTGTACGCCAAACAGGGTACGCCAGAGTGGCCTGCTTCCCATAGGCAGGGCTTCATCACAAATCACAGGTTGGGTTACCAGGCGTAAAAAGCTGACAGCCGCCAGCATGGCCAGCATGGCTTGGTTAGTACTGACCGCACTTTCAATGGCTAGGCCGGTATCCGCTAAATAGCCCCAGAGCAGCCCCGCTGTTCCGATGGTCAGCATGGCCACGACCTGAATCCGCTGGATCGCATTTATAGTGTGTATCAACGCCAAGGCGGCCAGCCAGCCAAATAAGCCGGCCAGGTAGCGTGGTACATCCGGGTAGAGTCCATGAGTGATAGATAGCAGAATCATGCACATCAAGATCGGACCGCTGGCCTCTGTTAATAACCACTGTTGTATACGGGCCAAAAAAGCGCTCCTGCCGGGCAATATGACCCTGATTTCAGAGAGTCATAGGTTGATGATGGTAGCGGTATCTTCTCCTTGTTGAGCTGTATTTAATGCTCTAAGGAAAACCAGTAAATAGGCGTGTAATAACAGCTAAGTAGGGTGTGCGTCTAGCAAATTGCACAAAAAATCAACCGGACTCAAACTTGACAAGGGAACTCTCTGGTACCATGCTCATTTAAACGTTCGTTTTAGAGAGTTATTCCATGTCAGTACATGAACAGGCCGCAGAATATAGCTTGGGTGAAGAGATTGCCCATGCGATCACTCACGGCATAGGTATACCACTCAGTATTGCCGGTCTGGTGGTCTTGGTGACATTTTCTGCGCTCTATGGAAATGCCTGGCATATCACCAGCACCAGTATCTACGGTGCCACGCTGATTCTCTGTTATACCGCATCGACCCTCTACCATAGTATTCCTCATCCCAAGGCCAAGCGGATATTGCAGCAGATTGATCATGCGACTATTTTCTTATTAATTGCAGGCACCTATACGCCGTTTACGTTGGTGAATATGCGTGAAAGTTGGGGCTGGTGGCTGTTTGGTACCGTCTGGAGTATCGCCATTCTGGGTATGATCTTTGAGCTGTTTACCCAGCAGCGCTATAAAAAAGTCTCACTGGGCCTCTACCTGGGGCTGGGTTGGCTTGCCCTGGTAGCGATAAAACCGATGCTGGAAACGGTGGGGGCCGGTGGTCTGACCCTACTGGTTCTTGGCGGCCTGTTCTACTCGCTGGGTGTGATTTTCTATGTCTGGGAGCGGCTGGCCTACAATCATGCGGTCTGGCATCTGTTTGTGCTGGCCGGCAGCATTTCTCACTTCTTCTCCATTCTATTCTACGTAGTACCAGATGCTGGCTAACGGCCAGCGCCTGATTCGGTGCTATTTAGGTAAATTGCACGACTGACGCTCTCTCCTGCAGACTTCCTGTGACATCTGCTGATGCATTTCGTATGATCCTCCTCCGTATGTGATTACTAACAACTGGGTTGTCGGGTTATATGAGTAGCGGAATGGATCATAGTCTGGAAGGCATCGAACAGATGCCATTGAAAGAGTTCACTGAAAAGGCGTATCTGGATTACTCCATGTACGTCATCCTCGATCGGGCGTTGCCTTTCATAGGCGATGGGCTGAAACCGGTTCAGCGGCGTATCATCTATGCCATGTCAGAGTTGGGCCTTTCTGCCGGCTCAAAGCACAAGAAATCAGCCCGTACCGTGGGTGACGTGCTGGGTAAATTCCATCCCCATGGCGATTCGGCCTGTTATGAGGCGATGGTGCTGATGGCCCAGTCGTTCTCCTATCGTTATCCATTAGTGGATGGGCAGGGTAACTGGGGCTCACCGGATGACCCCAAGTCTTTCGCGGCCATGCGTTACACCGAGGCCCGTTTAACACCCTACGCTCAAGTGTTGCTGGCCGAGCTGGGCAAAGGGACGGTTGACTGGAATCCCAACTTTGATGGCACGATGAAAGAACCGGCCATGCTGCCGGCCCGCCTGCCCAATCTGTTGCTCAATGGCACTACAGGCATTGCCGTTGGTATGGCGACGGATGTACCGCCGCATAATTTGCGGGAGGTGGCGAGTGCCTGTATTCGTTTACTGGAGAGCCCGAAATCCACCCTGGAAGAGTTGCTGGAGCATATCAAGGGGCCGGATTATCCCACAGAGGCGGAGATCATCACCCCAAGGGATGAGTTACTGAAAGTTTATAATACCGGTGGTGGCAGTATCCGCATGCGTGCCCGTTACGAGCGGGAGCAGGGCGATGTGGTGATTAC
>JAPHUE010000214.1 GCA_026196795.1 Sedimenticola sp. | reverse complement strand
TGTTATATTACGTTATTCCCGATAATTGTTTTTCCGGGCTTACTGAGTTTTCAATGTCTTACTAACCAGAGACGCGTTTTTCCAGCCTCCCTTTTCGATGGTTCTGTTTTTATGGTGTCGGATTTAGCGTATGAATATAGCTATTTATCTCTATGACAATGCCGAAGTCCTGGATTTTTCTGGCCCATTCGAGGTCTTCTCTACTGCAGCGAGACTTGCAAACGCTTTACCTCGGTTTAATGTCTTCTTGGTTGGTGAGTCCGGCGGTTCTCTAACTGCTCGTGGTGGTTATAGCGTCAATCCCGCGTATGGTTTTCATAACCATCCTGCAATTGATTTACTAATCGTTGTTGGGGGTGTGCATGGTAATGAGATGCAAAAAAAGAGAGTGCTTGACTGGATCGCTTTAACTGCAAAACAGGCCCGGTGGGTAGCGTCAGTTTGCACAGGTGCTTTTCTTTTGGCTGAAGCCGGTGTGCTTAAGGCTCAGAAAGTTACTACGCATTGGGAAGATATAGCTGAATTACGTGCCAACTATCCGCAGTTACAGGTTTGTGAAGCTAAACGATGGGTAGATGAAGGCGATATAATCACCTCGGCAGGTATTACTGCCGGCATTGATATGAGTTTGTATCTTGTCAGTCGCCTACACTCAAGAGAGCTGGCGCTGCGAACGGCAAAACAGATGGATTTTGAGTGGCAACAGAATTCATAACTATCAAATTATTCGCTCTGTCACTTCTATGCTTCCTGCTTACCTTCCAATCAACCCTGTTCGGAATGATATTCGAGAATGAAACTGATAGGGTCACTTGCTCTTGCAATTATTGCCTTATATTTGCTGGCGGGTATTTGGATCTATCTGATGCAGCAGCGGCTAATCTATTACCCTACGCCGCTCATTCCGCATAGCTATCAGACACTGCAGATCAATACCGGTGAGGCAACGCTCAATGTAATTGTAATCAATCCAGGTAAATCGCAAGGGTTGCTCTACTTCGGAGGCAATGGGGAGTCTGTAGTCCTCAATGCGGATAGTTTTTCCCGTTTTTTTTCCAGTCACACAACCTATCTTGTAAACTATCGTGGTTATGGCGGAAGTAGTGGTAAGCCCAATGAAGTGGCGCTCTATGCTGATGCCTTGGCAATATATGATCAGCTTAGAGATCAACACTCATCTATTTCGGTTGTTGGGCGTAGTCTGGGTAGTGGTGTGGCAACACTTCTGGCGTCAAAAAGGGTGATTAAAAAACTTGTTTTGATAACGCCTTATGACAGCATAGTGGCATTGGCTAAAAAAAGTTTTCCCTGGTTTCCTGTGGCGCTGTTTATGAGCGAACGATATGATTCACTTGGTCGGGTTAGTTCAATTAAAGCAGAGACGCTTATGTTGCTGGCAGAACATGACTTGATCGTTCCCCGGGAACATTCATTAACTCTTGCTCATGCCTTCCCGCCTACACAGCTCAGGGTTGAGGAGATAAAAGGGTCTGATCATAATTCACTCTCACTCTCTCCAAGTTACTATGACCTGTTGCAACAATTCCTGGAGGAGTAACGAATGAAAAACCGGGATCAATGCGCTACTATTATTCGTTAATGCCCGAGGAACGGGTTAAGCCTATATAGCGACTGCGAAGCGGATGGAGGGCGCATGCGGCATTTTCTGACACTATGGGTAATACTGTTGCTCCCTTTGACCGTGGTTGATGCAGAGATCTATAAATGGACTGATGCCAAAGGGAAGGTTCACTTCAGTGATAGCAAGCCGGTCACCGAACCTGCAGAAGCGATTGAGCTGAAGATAAATAGCTATACCCATGTTACCTATGAGCTGGCTCCTTCATCTTTGGATTTATCTCATAATCGAAATTCTAAAAAAGTGATCATGTACAGCACAAGCTGGTGTGGTTACTGCAAAAATGCCAAACGCTTTTTTAAGGCGAAAGGGATTGTTTTCACAGAATATGATATTGAGAAATCAGCGGCCGCTAAAAAGGCTTATGATAAGCTGGGTGGTCGTGGCGTTCCTGTTATTCTGGTAGGTCAATCCCGCATGAACGGCTTTTCTGAACAGGGCTTTATGAAACTTTATTAAGGCTGACCCGGGGTCGGAAGTTACGACGGTTAGTCTTCCAGTTGGTAACGTGTGCGGCAGTAGGGGCAGCTGGCGATTTCACCTGTTTTTTTCAATGGAAGAAAGACGCGTGGGTGTAGCTCTGAGGCGCTTGTGCCTTTTCTAGGGCACGAGAGCGGCAGGTCAGCTTTTGTTACCTTGATTACGTTCACTGGTACGGTGTCTGTCTGTGCCATAGTCACTCCAATAAGTAGCGTTTGCCTCTATATAATCGAGGCTGATCCTTTTTTATCGAACTCTCAATCCAGTCGTCATACTACCCTAAAACCTGACAAATGATGAACCTCTAGTTGTCGTTGGAATAGACCATTTACAGATGGCATGATTCCGACCTTTGCAAAAGAACTAAATTCATTTATCGTGATCTCTGACACACACATGCCGCGCTGATAGGCTCAAAATCTCCTCCCGTAAGAATCTGTTTAACCGCGATCACGGATGCTGTGGGTCTCTCTGCCGTCTGCGATGACAAGGATAAGCACTGGCTGTTGGTTTTTAGCGCAGTGAGCAGGTCATTACACGTCAATGGATATCGGCGTTCTAGCAGCGGTAAAGGAACATCAGTTTGATGTGTGGGGTATCTGTCACGGCTGGTGAATGCATCGCTACGGCATTTTCTCAATGAGGAAATGCAATGAATATATTAACGATGAATAGCGTGACAAATTTGGATGCACAGCACCGTGGACATGTGCTCGTGGCGGGCTCGCATGGTGGTTTGATTGCTGGAATGTTGGCGGCAAGAGCGGGTGTTCACGCGCTGATCTTAAATGATGCCGGTGTTGGTAAGGATGCCGCAGGAATCGCCTCTCTTGATTTACTGGACACTATTGGCATGGCGGCTGCGACTGTCAGCCGCCAATCGGTTTCGATGGGGTTGGGGGAGCGGGCGCTGGAAAAAGGCGTTATCTCCCATGCCAATCGTCATGCCAGAGCGGTAGGTGTCGCTCCTGGTGATTGTTGCCGTGAGGCTGCGGTGAAGCTCTGTCGTGCTGCTGCACCTGTGGGTGAATTGCCGGTGCGCAGTGAAAATCGATCCTTACTCGGGGCGCAGAATGATTATCCGCCGATTATCGGTTGTGATTCTGTCTGTCTGGTTACTCCCGATGATGCTGGGGCCATATTGGTCGTGGGTTCCCATGCCGCAATGCATGCCGCTGATCCTTGGAGTGCGCTGGGTGCTTATGCGGCTGCGGCCTTCTTTCATGATGCGGGTTGTGTGGCCGACGTTGAGGGGATCAGTCGTCTACCTGTCCTGGATGAGTATGAGATTCCGGCTGGTGCAGTGGATTTTCGCAGTGCGAGGATTGGAGATGCCCAGTCGATCTGGGAGAGTGGGCGGCTCTCCTTTCTTAATTATGCCGCACAAATTGCCGGTTGGCAGTGTGGTATGAGTGTCCAAGTCGCTTCGGAAAAAATACAGGAATCGGTGTTTGCCTCTGGGAACCGGGTTGCCTCAATGGGAGGTCGATCATGATCAGTCAGGTGATTTCAGCTGTTTTTCCTGTCATTGCCGTGGTACTGGTCGGGTATATCTATGCCCACAAGGTCAGTACCGAGGTAAGTGCCATCAACAGGGTCAATATGGATATATTTCTGCCAGCCCTGATCTTCTCTGCCCTTGCAACCCGTGAGTTCAATGCCAATCTGGACGGTTGGCTGGTGATTGCTACGCTGGTTATTGTCATTGGTTCTGGCTTTGTTGCATTGCCCTTGGCGCGTTGGTTATCCGTGGATGCAAAAACCTTCTGTCCACCCATGATGTTCAGTAACAGTGGAACGCTGGGTTTGCCTCTGGCGTTGCTGGCGTTTGGTGAGTCAGAATTTTCAAATGCCATGTTGCTGTTTGTGACAACCAATCTGCTGTTCTTTACTCTTGGGGCTTACTTGATTGGGCGTGATGTGCCGTGGCGAAATATTCTTTCATCGCCTGTGGTCATAGCGACCTTCCTGGGCATGGGATGCGGTATGCTCGCCTTACCCATGTCTGATGTTGTTATGGTCCCGGCCAAGCTGTTAGGAGAGGTGGCGCTGCCTCTGATGCTCTTTACCTTGGGTGTGAGGATGACGGCTGTCCGGCGCAGTGATTTGCGTGTGGGATTAGCCGGGGCGCTGATGTGTCCGCTCTCCGGTTTGATTGTGGCAGGCTTATTGATTCCCTGGCTGCCTCTTTCATCTGATCATCACGCCTTACTGCTGCTGTTTGCGGTATTGCCCCCGGCGGTGGTGAATCATCTATTGGCGGAATCCTATCGGCGCGATCCTGAGAAGGTGGCGGCCATTGTGGTTGTTGGGCACGCGATGAGTGTGCTGTTTGTGCCACTGGGACTGACACTGGGGCTGGCGAGCGCGGCCGGGTAAAAGGGGGGTGTAGGCGTCACCGAATCAGCGGTGACGCCCGGTGGGATTTAGTGGTGCTTGGTTTTTGCGTCAAGCAGTCCCATGGCAACTGCCGAGGCGACGAACGTCAGGTGAATCAGTACATACCACATCAGTTTGTTATCAGGGATATTGACTGCATTCATGAAGATCTTCAGAAGATGAATGGATGAGATGGCCACAATGGAGGCGGCTACTTTGTTCTTCAGGCTGCTGGTGTCTAGCTTACCTAGCCAGGAGAGTTTTTCAGTTTCTTCTCCAACGTCGAGTGCGGAGACGAAATTCTCATAGCCAGAGAACATCACCATTACCAGCAGACCGCCTACCAGCGCCATGTCGATCAGGGAGAGGACTACCAGTACCAGATCGGTCTCCGCAACCGTGAAAATGATGGTCAGTAGATGAAATACCTCTTTAAAGAACATGATACCCAGGGCAACCAGCGCCAGGCTCAGGCCGAGGTAGATGGGGGCCAGTACCCAGCGTGTGGCGTACATCGCCCGTTCGAGCGTTCTCTCTATCATGAAAAATCCTTGTGTTTTACCCGTTTGTGCTCGGAAATTTGCTTCTCCCCATGATGGGGGCAGGTTGTTACGTTTTAAAGGTCGTACATCATGATCAGCATACTTAATAAGCCAAGCCACATGATCAGGGTTAAGGGGATGCCGACCCGCAGAAAGTCCGAGAACTTATAGCCTCCAGCGCTGAAAATCAACAGGTTAGTCTGGTAACCCATGGGTGTGGCATAACTCATATTGGCGCCAAACAGCACGGCCAGAACAAAAGGCTCTGGTGGAAGGTTGAGCTGGGTTGCAATGCTCATGGCAATAGGGGTGCCTATGACGGCTGCGGCGTTATTCGAGACGACATTGGTCAGGATAGCGATCATCAGCATCAAGCCACCCAATATGGCACTGATCGGTAATCCTGTGGATACGGTGACATAGAGGCTGGCGATGTATTCAGCGCCACCGGTCTGCATCAGGGCCAGGCCCAATGCCAGACTCACCACGACAATCAGGATAACCCGGGTGCTCAGGGCCGAAGCGGCATCCTCCCAGTCCAGGCAGCGAGTCAGCAGCATCAACCCGACCCCGCAAAGGGCGCTGGTGGCAATCGGTAGGATGCCGGTAGCCGCGAAGGCCACCACCGCCGCCATGATCAGCAGGGCCAGCCTCGCCAGGCGTGTCTCGGGGAGGTAAACAGAGGCATCCAGTACCAGCAGCTTGCCGCTGCTCTTTAATGCCTCAATCTGATCGGCGGCACCCTGCATCAGGAGTACGTCACCGTTCTCCAGTCGTACATCACCCATACCGCTGCGGATCATCCGGTTCGCCTGGGCCTGTGAGCGGTGGATGGCGAGGATTACCACGTTATTCTGTTCTGCGAAGCGAAGCTCCTTGAGTGTCTTGCGGTAGAGTGGGGAGCCTTCGGTGACGACCACTTCGGCCATCAGTTGTCCTTCTGATGAGAGTGGGTGCTCTTCATCAATGGGGTTTTCGATATCTGAGGCGTTGTAGAGTGTGGCTCCCAGTAGTGTCTCATACTCTTTCAACAGTTCCGGTGTGTCTCGTACCAGCAGGCGGTCACCCTCACGCAATTCAGCGGTTGGTAGTCGGGTGAGGTTGAGGCCTTCTCCGCGATGGATGCGATCCACCTTCATGCGTCGTTCGGTCTTCTCGAGTACTTCAGCCAGTGTCTTGCCATTGGCGAAACTATCGCTATTGATATAGAGCACGGCATCAAATACCCGGGGCGAGGTGTCTGACAGCAGCGCCTGCCGCTGCGGTAGCAGGCGTGGTGCGATCAGCCACAGATAGACCAGTCCCACACTTCCAGCCATCATTACTGGCAGGGCGAAGTCAAACATGCCAAAGGTTCGCATACCGAGATCGGCAGCAATGGCAACAACCAAAAGATTGGTTGAGGTGCCAATGGTGGTCGCCATGCCGCCCAGTAGGGTGGCTAACCCCATCGGTAACAGAATGCCCGATGATGACTGCTTATTGCGTATGGAGACGCTGATGAGGATGGGCAATAACATCACTACAATGGGTGTATTGTTGAGAAATGCACTGAGTATGGCTGCAGATATCAGAGTGATAAGAAACGAGAGGAGCGGCCAATTTGACCAGTGCTTGGAAAGCATGGCGGCAAGAGGGCGTAGTGCGCCCGTTGTCTCCAGTCCTTGCCCGACAATCATTAAGGCGCATATGGCCACCAGTGCCTCATTACCAAAGCCGGTGAAAAAGTCACCCGGTTGCAGGGTGACGCCTTCACTGGTGTAGGGGAAGACCTCAAAGCCAACGACCAGCGTCACCAGGATCAAGAGTGAAGAGGTTTCCAGTGGAATGTTATCGCGGGTAAACAGAAACAGTGCGACGACAATCAGGAAGAGGACGGCAATGGCGTGGGGATCGGGTAATGGCGGCAGCATAGGGTCCGTTTTTATATAAAATTTGTAATCTGCAATTGATTATTGCGCACACGATAACAGTATAACGGCTATCTTTCATTCTGCTTGCGTGCGACTGTGTGATATAGAAAAAGTAGGTTCTAATAGAGTAATGATGTAATACGATCTGAATCGTTTAGTAGATTGCGGGTGAGACTATGCAAACAAAGGTTCCGGGTTACTGTGCACTCTGTATTTCACGTTGTGGCTGTATCTCCACAGTGCGCGATGGTGTGCTAGTTGCCGTTGACCCCGACCCTTCCCATCCCACTGGCGAACATCTATGTATCAAAGGGCGTACGGCCCCTGAATGGGTCAATAGTCCGGACCGTATTCTCACGCCCATGAAACGTACTAATCCAAAGGGGGCTGTTGACCCTGGCTGGGTGCCGATCTCCTGGGATGAGGCGCTGGATACAATTGCACAAAAGTTAAATGTCTTTGGAGCAAATCTGGGTAGGGAGAGTGTGGTCTTTTCCGTAACGACACCGAGCGGAACAGCGATATCGGACAGCTTTGCCTGGGTTAATCGATTGGCCCATGCCTTTGGTTCACCGAATACAGTTTTTGCCACGGAGAACTGTAATTGGCACAAAGATTTTACCCCTATGCTGACCACAGGGGCGGGTATTGGCATGCCCGACTACCAAAACACAGGCTGCATAGTCCTTTGGGGGTTTAATCCTACGGCGACCTGGTTGGCTCAGGCGACAGAGGTGAGTCGGGCGAAACGACGTGGTGCGAAATTAGTGGTTGTCGATTGTCGCAAGGTTGGACTGGCTTCTGCAGCTGACCAGTGGCTGAATGTACGTCCCGGAAGTGATGGCATTTTAGCCATGTCCCTGGCTCATGTCATGATTGAAAACGGTTGGTTTGATAAGGCGTTTTTACGTGACTGGAGTAATGGTTCGTTCCTTGTTCGTGAGGATACGGGGGCGCTATTAACCGAGGCGGATCTGCGATCAGATGGCAGCCCTTCACTGTATCTGCAGTGGGATTTGCAACACGCAGTGACGGTGACAGTTGATTCAATTGGGGCGGCTGTTACAAACGACAATCGTGACCCTGCGCTGTTTGGTGAATATGCAATTGACACTATTCAGGGTGTTGTTATCTGCTCACCCGCCTTTCAGATTTATGCCGAACGGTGCAAGCGATATGCCCCTGCATTGCACAGTAAAACAACGGGTGTGTCAGCGGCGCAGGTGTACGAGACGGCGAAATTGCTGCATCTCAGTGGACCAGTCAGCTACTTTACCTGGACCGGTACGGCACAACAGTCACAGGCGACCCAGACATCCAGGGCCATTTCACTGCTGTATGCATTGACAGGTTATGTGGATGCGCCGGGCGGTAATATCTGGTTTGAAAAACCAGCCATTAATAATCTGTTTGGTCTGGAGCTATTGGATCAACAGCAGCGTAGCAAATCATTGGGGCTGGCTGAACGACCGCTGGGTCCAGGAACGATGGGCTGGATCAGTTCAAAAGACTTTTATCATGCGGTGGTATACGAGACACCTTATCCCGTGAAGGCGCTGGTTAGTTTTGGTGCAAATCCACAGTTAACCAAACCCCCAACAAATGAGAGTGAAACAGCATTAAAACAGCTGGATTTTTATCTGCACGCCGATCTGTTCATGAATCAAACTGCCTGCTATGCCGATATCGTCCTGCCTGTGGCCTCACCCTGGGAGCGCCCAGGACTTTATCCTGGATTTCATGTTTCACAAGCGGCTGAGTCACACATTCAATTACGCCCTGCGGTTATACCGCCCAGGGGTGTATCGAAAAGTGATCAGTGGATTGTGTTTCAGTTGGCTAAACGACTTGGGCTTGGAGAGCACTTCTTTTCAGGTGATATGGAGAAGGCGCTTGAGTATCTGTTAGAACCGTCTGGGATGACTCGTGAGATGCTTGAGGCAGAACCACATGGCATTACGTTGCCGCTTAAAACTCGCTATGAAAAATATAAAACAGAGGGTTTTTCAACAGCTTCAGGTTTACTGGAAATCTATTCAACACAGCTGCAGGCGCATGGCTATGATCCGCTGCCAGACTTTGATGAAACAGAAGCATTGGATCCCGATTACCCCTTGCTACTCACATCAGCAAAGTGGGTGCAGTATTGTCATAGTCAGCAGCGCAACGTGCCATCGCTGCGAAAGCGAATGCCAGATCCACTGGTTGAGATTAATCCTGGAAAGGCGAAAGAGTTAAATGTTGCTGAAGGTGATTGGGTAAAGGTTGTTACCCGCTGGAGCGTACTTAAAGCCAGAGTTCGCTTTAACCGGTCACTGCACAGTGATGTTGCCTGTGCGCAATACGGGTGGTGGTTACTTGGTGAAGAGGATGAGGGACAGCATTACAATGGCCTGATAGATCCTGATAGGGTTGACCCTATTGGTAGCTCGAATAGCTTACGTCAAGTCTGTTGTGCAATAGAAAAGTGGGATAGCGCTTTTTAATTTCCCATTAACCAGTTTATTGTTGTGTTTATTAGTTATTTAGGGAGCCCTAATCTCTCTGTTATATTTGCTAGTTGCGTAAGAGTAGCTATGATTAATCAGTATCTGTTTGTGTTTCGCGGCCAGCAGATTGAACCCGGTTATATCTCATAGATCGTTGATGGAAGCTGGTGTTTTGCGGCTTGTAGTAGTATCAGGGTCATTAGTGTTTTAGACGCTTTGCAGGCTGTCAATGCTTGTATTAGGTTATGGAGTGACTATGAGCGCAATATTTCTTCCAGCTGCACGGCTGCTTTCTCGCGTTAATTATCCAACC
This sequence comes from Sedimenticola sp., assembly GCA_026196795.1. Classification (GTDB taxonomy): domain Bacteria; phylum Pseudomonadota; class Gammaproteobacteria; order Chromatiales; family Chromatiaceae; genus Sedimenticola. The sequence goes on along the minus strand of JAPHUE010000214.1, from coordinate 7,535 downwards.
AAGTTTGCACTTCTGATATTGCTCTGTGCGTTGCCTATTGTGGTGCTAAGTACGATTGTCTTTAGTACGATTCAAACAGAACTTGAAGACATGTCTCAGGAGCAGCGGGGGCTGCGCTACATCAATGAACTTCGGGAATTGCTTGAGCTGTTACCGCAACACCGGGGCATGACTAATGGCTATCTGAAAGGGGCTGTTGAATTCAAACCCCAGATAGAACAGCGTCGAGTTGATATAAATAAAGTCTTTGCGCAACTGGCCTTGCTGGATAATGAACTGGCCAAGTATCTAATGTTGGATGGAGAGCTTCAGCGATTACAAGAACGATGGTCGGCACTTGAGAGGCAGGCTTTTGATATGGAGGCAAAACCGGCTTTCACTGAGCACACCGGACTCATTACTCAGCTTGTTTCGTTAATGACCCATGTTGCGGATACCTCGCGACTGAATAATGATCGCTATCCTGATAGTCGCTACATGGTGGAGATGCTGGTCTCCAGTATTCCCAATTTGGTGGAGCCTTTGGGGCAGGCCCGGGGTCAGGGCGCTGGTGTGGCGGGCGCAGGCACGTCTACGCCAACGGCTGATTTTGAATTGACTGTAAAAGTTAGCCGTATGCAATCTGCCGTTGCGCCTGTTAGTCATGCGCTGGAAGTTATCCAGCGGGAAAACCCGCAACTAGGCACATTGCTTGGCGAGCATATCGCCAAGGTCAACCATGCCCTGGATCAGTTTGTATCAGCGTTACAAGAACAGGTGATTGGTCAAACTCAGATTACCCTTTCATCAAAAGCGTTGTTCACGCTGGGAACGGCCGCAATAACTGAAAGCTTTGAACTGTTTGATCTGGGTATGCCGCAGCTGCAGTCATTGATTAATAACCGTCTTGAGTCTGTGAATAACCAGAAGTCATTGGCTATAGTGATACTTGTAGTGGTGATCATTACGGTATTGTGGCTTGTTGGTGGGTTGATTCAACTGGTGCTGGGAAGTATCCGTCGTTTACAAGACTCAACGGCCGAGATTGCTGAGGGTAATCTGACGGCACGATTGAAAATTGCCACCAGGGATGAAATGCTAAAGATTGAAACCAGCATCAATCGTATGGCCGAGAGTTTTCATTCGCTGACGCGTGAGGTTAAGGATGCGTCACAAAGGTTGGTGAGCTCTTCTCAGTCAATGAGTACAGTGGCGGAGGAGACCAATAGCGGTGTTAATCAGCAGCTGGATCAGGTGACTATGATTGCCACCGCGATAACTGAGATGGCTGCGACTGTAAATGAAATTGCCAAAAATGCCAGTCAGACGGCAGAGGCAACCCATGAAGCAACCCGTGAAGTTAAACTGGGGAAACAGGTGGTTTCTGACAGCGTGGAGTCAATTGGAATCCTGGCAGGAGAGGTTGAATTGGGTGCTCAGGTTGTCACCCGTCTGGCTGATGACAGTGCGCAAATTGGCATGGTAGTGGAAGTGATTCAAAGCATTGCTGAGCAGACTAACTTACTTGCTTTGAATGCGGCAATTGAAGCGGCCCGAGCGGGTGATCAGGGGCGCGGTTTTGCTGTAGTGGCCGATGAGGTGCGTACACTGGCGGCCCGAACACAAAGATCCACGCAAGAGATTCAGGAGATGATCGAGTCACTGCAGGCCGGTACCCGTGAAGCGGTTAAGGTGATGCAATCAAGTCAACAGCGGGCAGGTAAAAGCGTTGAGGAGGCTCAGTCGGCGAATGACTCACTGGACGCTATTGCCAGTCGTATTCAAACGATTGCAGATATGAGTGCGCAGATTGCTACGGCAGGTGAAGAGCAGTCCGCAGTTACAGAAGAGATTAATAAAAATATCTTGATCATCAAGTCAGTTGTAGAGAAAACCGCAGAAGGCTCAGGGCAGATGAATCATACCGCATCCGAGGTGAGTCGCATGGCCCTGCAACTGGAGACGATTACCGCCAACTCCCAGGTTTGATGGGCGTTGTTTAGTCTTTGCTAACTTGGTAATGGCGCATTAAGTCACTGGAGGGTGCATGACTTGATATCAAGCGACCGTCTGTCCGCGCATCCTTTTTGTGCTAGCTATGCCTAGCCTGGCAGCGGCATTTAGCTGCCTTTCATGGTAGATCAATCAATACTGCGTATGGCATCTGTCTCATGTTTCAGTGGTACAGGCACTAACTGCAAGCGGATGCGCTGTTGTTTTGGCTGCTTGGCCTGGATATAGGGGCATTCATCGATGGGGCGCCAGTCACAGGCGACTCCAGTCACCAGTTCGTGTGGGCAGCTATTACAAATGTGGGTGTCCAGTTTTGTCATCATTGTCTCTTCTCCTTCGGTGTATAAATTTAAAAATAGCGTAATATCATGCAATTGCAACTGCTATCTAATATTTATTTTAAATACCTCATGTAAAGTGTGAGATATTTCTCTTATTGAGTGAGATTGAATCGACAGGCCATAAAAAAGGCGATCATAAGATCGCCTTGGAGAAGAGCGTTGGAACGGCGTTATTTGCAGGCGCCAATGCGTTTGCCGCTCCATTTTGTGAGTATCTGCAATGGTTGGCCATTCATGTCCATACCCAGATCCAGGGTGCCATTCATCTGGTCTCCCGTGGATGTGAATTTGCCGGTACCTGCCATTTCACCGCCATGATTCATGCACACCATCTTCCAGGTGAGATCACTACGGGTTGACTTGATGTCTGAGACTTTGCAGCTACCGGAGTCTTTCATCAATTGGGCGGGTGAGAGCTGGTCTGCGGAGATACACTCTTCCAGGGTCTTGCTCATTGGCTGTGGCATGATAGACATCGTTGATGTCATCTGAATCTGCCATTTTCCGGGAGTGATTTTGATGCCTTCGGCCTGGGCCGCAAAGGCCAGGAAAAGCAGCATGGCAGTTAGGGGGCGAAGGTACGACATCAAAATCTCCTTTCAGTTTGGGCGAGGTTTCAAGCCACTATTTTGACAGAGAGCGTTGCTCGCGTCGATTGCTGAGGGGATTCCTTTTTCAGACTATGAATAATGTCTGACTTTATAGTCTGTCACTACACTAGGTCTCTGGTGCAGCACGCTGGGAACCAGATCAGGTTAGCGGTATCATCACAGCCTTATTTTTTAGTTTGATAGTATGACAGGTCGCGCTATGAATCGGTTCTGGAGTTCAGTTGTACAAAATCTCACGCCCTACGTGCCGGGTGAGCAACCCAAGCAGAGTGATCTGGTTAAACTGAATACTAACGAAAATCCCTACCCGCCCTCGCCCAGGGCATTGCAGGCAATGGCAAAAGAGGCGACGGAAACTCTGCGACTCTATCCTGATCCCAATGCGGATCGGCTGAAGCAGACTTTGGCGGATTATTACCGCGTTACGCCACAGCAGGTGTTTGTTGGTAACGGTTCCGATGAGGTCTTGGCACATACCTTTCTGGGCTTGCTGAAGCATGACTTGCCGCTACTGTTTCCTGATATCTCCTATAGTTTTTATCCGGTCTATTGTGGTCTGTATGACATCGATTATCGGATGATTCCCTTAAACGAACAGTTTGAGATAGAGCCGGCGGACTATGCTGTACCCAATGGGGCCATTATTTTCCCCAACCCCAATGCACCAACAGGACGGGTGTTACCACTTTCTGTGATTGAATCGATGCTTAAACAAAACAGGGAGTCTGTTGTAGTCGTCGATGAGGCGTATATTGATTTTGGTGGAGAGTCAGCCATTGCGCTGGTTGATCAATATCCCAATTTATTAGTGATTCAGACACTATCGAAGTCCCGTTCGCTAGCCGGTTTGCGGGTTGGCTTTGCTGTTGGAAATGCAGAACTGATTGAGGCGCTGGAGCGGGTCAAAAACAGTTTTAACTCTTATCCGCTGGATCGGTTTGCAATCAGTGGGGCGGTAGCGGCTTTTGAAGATCAGACCTATTTCGCCGAGAGCTGTCAGCGTGTGATCGCCACACGGGGGTTTCTTGCGGAGCGCTTGAACCAGATGGGTTTTCAGGTGCTTCCCTCGGCGGCAAATTTCCTATTTGTTACGCACCCGGATTGGGATGCGGCTGAATTGGCTGCACGCTTGCGTGAGCAGGCCATTATTGTCCGGCATTTCAAACAGGCAAGAATTGAACAGTTTTTGCGGGTCACCATTGGTACCGATGAGCAGACCCAGCGACTGCTGGATGCATTAGGATCAATACTCAATAGTTAACCCTCTCTGTGGCTGGCAGGCCAGGCAAAATACCCCATTTTTGCTGGCGTTAAGCCCCTGTTCTGTGCGTGCAGGTGCTCCTGTTGGTGCATGAATGGCCGTCGCTGTGGATAAAGTACTGCAGCTGACAGGAGATAAGGGGCTTTTCTGGCTGGCATACTCCTTGCTGATTGACTAGGCAAAAGTGGAGTAAGGCTTATGTCACACATCAATCGACCTGTTTCTAAATACCTTCAAGGCAAGGCGCATAGGCGTCGACATGGCCCTCTCTTTCGGGGTGACTTCTGATGTCCCGATCAATTAAAACAACCTGTCCGTACTGTGGTGTTGGCTGCGGTGTCATTGCGACTACCAGTGATCAGGGCGAGATAGTCATAGAGGGTGATCCCGACCATCCTTCCAATTATGGGCGTCTCTGTTCCAAGGGGAGTGCATTGGCTGAAACCCTGGGGCATGAAGGACGCTTGTTAATGCCACAGGTTAATGGTGAACCCTGTGACTGGAATCTGGCACTCGATAAGGTGGCAGAAGGCTTGCAGGCCATTATTCAGGAGCATGGGCCAGATGCGGTTGCTTTCTATGTCTCCGGGCAGTTAATGACTGAAGACTATTATGTTGCTAACAAGCTGATGAAGGGGTTTATCGGCTCGGCAAATATTGATACCAATTCACGTCTCTGCATGTCTTCTGCTGTAGTGGCGCACAAACGTGCCTTTGGTGCGGATGTCATGCCTGGTTGCTATGAGGATTTGGAGCGGGCCAAGCTGATTGTGCTAACCGGATCGAATGCGGCGTGGTGCCATCCTGTACTTTATCAGCGGATCATTGAGAGTAGACGTCAAAATCCTGATTTGCAGATGGTGGTGATTGATCCCCGGGCAACGCCGACAGCCGAGACGGCGGATCTGCATTTGGCGATTAAACCCGGTAGCGATGCGCTGTTGTTTAATGGTCTGTTGGTCTATCTGGAGCAGTGCGGCGAACGCAATAGCCTGTTTGTTAATCAGGTTACAGAGGCGTGCGATGAAGCGTTAGCGGCGGCACAAAGGGATGCTGCATCGCTTGAGCAGGTTGCTCAGCGTTGTGGGCTGGCGCTAGCAGACGTGGAGCGTTTTTATCGTCTGTTTGCCCGAACAGAACGGGTAGTTACGGTTTATTCGCAGGGTATTAATCAGTCCGCCAGTGGTGTGGACAAGATTAATGCGATTATCAATTGTCACCTGTTAACCGGACGCATAGGCAGACCGGGGATGGGTCCATTTTCTCTTACCGGCCAACCCAACGCCATGGGTGGGCGTGAGGTGGGTGGATTGGCCAACCAGTTAGCGGCCCATATGGAGATAGAATCAGCGTCTGACAGGGAGCGAGTAAAGGCTTTTTGGGGTGCCCCTGCCATTCCACAGCAAGGCGGATTGAAGGCGGTGGAGCTGTTTCAGGCGATTGAGTCCGGTAAGGTCAAGGCGGTGTGGGTGATGGCGACCAATCCGGCGGTCACGTTACCAGATTCTGATCAGGTGCGCCGTGCCTTGGATCGCTGTGAACTGGTGATCTCTTCTGATTGTATGGAGCGCACGGATACCAGCAGGTTTGCCCATATTCAGTTACCCGCAACAACCTGGGGTGAGCGCAGTGGCATGGTCACCAGTTCAGAGCGGCGTTTATCGCGTCAACGCGCTTTTCTGGATGCGCCCGGTATGGCAAGGCCGGATTGGTGGATCATCAGTCAGGTAGGGCAGCGCATGGGATTTGATGCGGCATTTGAGTACAGGGATGTTAGTCAGATATTTCGTGAGCATGCCGCACTTTCCGGGCTTCAGAATAATGGCTCCCGGGCCTTTAATATCAGTTGGCTGGCAGATTTGGATGCGCAAGATTATGAGCAGTTCACGCCTGCTCAGTGGCCGTTGACGTGCGCCGCTACTAAGGGCACGCCCCGTCTGTTTGGTGATGGGGTTTTCTTTGCTGTCGATAAGAAGGCGCATTTTGTGCCAGTAACCCATCGTTTACCCAGTTCGAAAGCCGATGCCTGTTATCCCATGATATTAAATACAGGGCGGGTAAGGGATCACTGGCACACCATGAGCCGTACCGGCCTTTCGCCCAGACTGGCTAGTCACACGATTGAGCCTTATGTGGAAATCCACCCTGAAGACGCCAGGGGGTTAGGGGTGGCTGACGGCACGCTGGCACAAGTGCGAAGTGCACAGGGTGCTGTCGTTGTGCGTGTGAAGGTGACCCCGGGTCAGCAGTCCAGGAGCCTCTTTATCCCAATTCACTGGAATGATCAGTTTGCAGAAACCGGTTGCGTCAATAGGCTGTTGCCTGCGGTGGTGGATCCTCTCTCAGGGCAGCCAGAATTTAAGCAGACCCCCGTATCGATTCAGGAGCGTCCGTTTGCCTGGCACGGTTTCCTGTTTTCTCGTCGTCAGTTACAACCAGCGGGGGCTATTTACTGGGCGCGCTCCAGTGGTACTGGTTTCTGGCGGTATGAGATAGCGGGTGACTCAACACCGGAAAGTTGGGCTGACATGGCGCGCTCCTACCTGTGCAGCAAGGGTGGGGATGTAGGTTGGATGGAGTATAGCGATCAGGCAGTGAATCGTTATCGTGCAGCCCGTTTTGAGGATAATAGACTGGAAAGTTGTCTGTTTATCGGCCCGGATCTAAAGCTGCCTTCACGAGATTGGATTGCCGCGTTGTTCAATAAACAGACGCTGGATGCGGGTGAGCGGGCCAGCCTGCTTTCAGGGCATGCTCCTGATGATAAGGCTGATGTGGGAAAGACTATCTGTGCCTGTCATGGCGTGGGCGAGAAACGCATTCTGGAGGGAATACGTATTCAGGGACTGAATAGCGTGGAGTTGATAGCGGAAAAACTCAAGGCCGGTAGTGGTTGTGGTTCCTGTGTGCCGGAGATCCGGGCAATGCTGGCCGCTGGTTAATTTAAGCCGGTGTAAAAAAGAAAACCCCGCAACCGATAGCGGGGTTTTCTGTTCTGAGCTGTTGTTCAGATTATTTGTGAACGCCCAGACGATCTCTCCATCCTGGGAAGATCTGGTCAGCATCCTGCGGGAATGACTCAAAGGCACGGGCGAACTCTTTGTGCTCTTTGGCATACTCGACAGGGTCTGCACCCTCTTTCCAGCACTCGTAAGCCTGACGCAGTGAGATAGCACCTGCAGCCGGGCTGTCGATATGGCCGTAAGAACCGCCGCCAGAGGTGTTGATGACGTTGCCGTGGCCCAGGTTCTCGAAGAAGCCAGGCAGACGCAGAGCGTTCATGCCGCCAGAGATGATGGGGGTGGTGGGTTTCATGCCATACCACTCCTG